>NZ_JAFBBP010000001.1:0-307916 GCF_016907275.1 Micromonospora luteifusca | reverse complement strand
GCGAAGGTGCGCTGCACCGGCAGGTCGCCCACCATGCCGCCGTGCGGGGCGATCAGCAGCGGCACCATGCCGGCGTCGAACACGGTCCGGCGGACCTCGTCGACGCCGTCCAGATCGCCGTCCGGGTCGACGACGATCCCGACGATGCGGCCGTCACTCGGCCAATCCCGACCGACCTGCGACAACGCCGGACTGGGTGTGACGTCGGCGAGCGGCACGGTCGGCTGCGGCGCGGGCAGGCCCAGGCCGGTGGCGACCTGCTCGCAGAGCACCGGGTCGATGTTGGCGAGGCTCCGCAGCTGCCGCTCCTTGATCGCCTGGTGGTAACACTTGCCCAGTTCGAAGGTGTACGCCCGGATGATGTGTTCCTTCTCGACCGGCGACATGCTCAGCCAGAACAGGCGGACCTGGCTGTAGTGGTCGTCGAACGAGGCCGGGTTCGCGCGGACCTTCGGTGCCTGCGCGACCGTGACCGGCACGTCGACGAAGGCGTGCTCGGCGTCCCCGGCGGGGAACGGGTTGCCGCCGTCGAGCGAGTTCGGTCGGTACGGCGCGACGCCCGCGTGCACGGCGTGCTGGTGGAAGCCGTCGCGCAGCATGTCGTTCACGGCGGCGTGCGGGCGGTTGATCGGGATCTGCGAGAAGTTGGGCCCACCCAGCCGGGTGAGCTGCGTGTCGACGTACGAGAAGAGTCGGCCCTGCAACAGCGGGTCGTTCGTGACGTCGATGCCCGGGGGCAGGTGACCGAGGTGGAAGGCGACCTGTTCGGTCTCGGCGAAGAAGTTCGTCGGGGTCCGGTTGAGCACCAGCCGCCCGATCGGCTGCACCTCGGCCAACTCTTCCGGCACGATCTTCGTCGGGTCCAGCAGGTCGATGCCGGCGAAGGTCTCCTCGGGAGTGTCCGGAAAGACCTGGATGCCCAGCTCCCACTCGGGGTACGCGCCGGCCTCGATGGCGTCGTAGAGGTCGCGGCGGTGGAAGTCCGGGTCGATGCCGCCGAGCAGCTGAGCCTCCTCCCAGGTCAACGAGTGCACGCCCAGCTTCGGCTTCCAGTGGAACTTGGCCAGCACCGTCTCCCCGGCCTCGTTGACGAGGCGGAAGGTGTGCACGCCGAAGCCCTCCATCGTCCGGTACGAACGCGGGATGCCCCGGTCGGACATGTTCCAGATGGTGTGGTGCTGCGCCTCGGTGTGCAGCGACACGAAGTCCCAGAAGGTGTCGTGGGCGCTCTGCGCCTGCGGGATCTCCCGGTCCGGGTGCGGTTTGCCGGCGTGGATGATGTCCGGGAACTTGATCGCGTCCTGGATGAAGAAGACCGGGATGTTGTTGCCGACCAGGTCGAAGGTGCCCTCGTCGGTGTAGAACTTCGTGGCGAAGCCACGGGTGTCGCGGACCGTGTCGGCCGAACCCCGCGAACCGAGCACGGTGGAGAACCGGACGAAGACCTCGGTCTCGCGCCCCTTCTTGAGGAAGCCGGCCCTGGTGACCGCCTCGGCGGTGCCGTACGCGGTGAAGACACCGTGCGCGCCGGCGCCCCGGGCGTGCACCACGCGCTCCGGAATGCGTTCGTGGTCGAAGTGCGTGATCTTCTCGCGTAGGTGGTGGTCCTGCAGGAGCACCGGGCCGCGCGGGCCGGCCTTGAGCGAGTGGTCCGTGTCGCGCAGCCGAGCCCCCTGCGCGGTCGTCAGGTAGGCACCCTGCTGACCGTTCGCGGTGGCCGGCGCACCGGTCTTGGCGCCGGTCGGCGTACGCGTCTGCTGTGCCCCCTGTTCCGGCTTCGGCGGCAGCGGGTCGTGCGGCGTCGTCGGCTCCTCGACGGTCGGCGGCGCGCTTCCCGGCGCGCCCGGGACATCCGGGGTCAGGGCGTCGGCGATCTTTCCTGAGGCTGCCTTCACGGCGTTCTTGACCGCCTCGGCGGGCTTGCTTGAATCCACTGAACGAACCTCTCCGTGGCGCGTGGGTGGGCCGGCGCCTGCCCTGCTACCCGTGGTCAGGAGGTCGAAACACAAGTGATCTCGGCGTCCGCGGCCGGGACTGGTGATTTCACCGATGCGTGGATCGGCGGAGAGGGCCAAAACTGACGCACGTCGATATCCCTCGACTTTAGGGAGTGCCCGACGTGTCCTCACCAACCACCACCCGTCCCCGTTCCGTGGCCGCCCGGCTCGCGCTGGCCGCCACCCTCGTCGCCGGCGTCGTCCTGACCGGACCGACCGGCGCCGCGCAGGCCGCGGGCCCGTACGAGCGGGGCCCGGCCCCGACCACCTCGATTTTGGAGGCCAGTCGCGGTCCGTTCGCCACGGCCTCGCAGAGCGTGTCGTCGCTGAGCGTCACCGGCTTCGGCGGCGGCGTCATCTACTACCCGACCAGCACCAGCGAGGGCACCTTCGGCGCCGTCGCCATCTCGCCCGGCTACACCGCAGCCTGGTCCAGCATCAGCTGGCTCGGGCCGCGGATCGCCTCGCACGGTTTCGTGGTGATCGGCATCGAGACCAACAGCCGTCTGGACCAGCCGGACAGTCGGGGGCGGCAGTTGCTCGCCGCGCTGGACTACCTCACCCAGCGCAGTTCGGTGCGTACCCGGATCGACAGCAGTCGACTCGCGGTGGCCGGCCACTCCATGGGCGGCGGGGGCAGCCTGGAAGCGGCCTCGTCGCGGCCGTCGTTGCAGGCCGCGGTGCCGCTCGCACCGTGGAACACCGACAAGACCTGGTCCGAACTGCGGGTGCCGACGCTCATCATCGGTGGCGAGAGCGACACTGTCGCGCCGGTCTCGTCGCACTCGGTGCCGTTCTACAACAGCATCCCGGCCTCCGCCGAGAAGGCGTACCTGGAGCTGAACGGGGCGAGCCACTTCTTCCCGCAGACGACGAACACGCCGACCGCACGGCAGATGGTGGCCTGGCTGAAGCGGTTCGTCGACGACGACACACGCTACGAGCAGTTCCTCTGCCCCGGCCCGAGCGGCTCGCAGATCGAGGAGTACCGCAACACCTGCCCCAGCGCCTGACCGTGACAGAAGGGGCGGTCGCCACCGGCGACCGCCCCTTTCGCCTGTGCGGGGCCGGCATCGAAGGGTCTTGACGCGATACCCGAGAAACGTACACTGCGAGTGTAAATAACACCCGCCACGACAGAGGGATGGGTGATGGAGCGCGGCCTCGAACTGCACCACATCGGCGTCCGTTTCGGCGGCCTCACCGCCCTTGACGACGTCTCACTGCGGGTGCCACCCAACCGGGTGGTGGGCGTGATCGGGCCCAACGGCGCCGGCAAGACCACGCTCTTCAACGTGATCTGCGGTTTCATCGCGCCGGAGACGGGTGCGCTCACCCTCGACGGCAGGAAGTTACGGCCACGGCCGCACCAGCTGACCCGGCTCGGCATCGCCCGGACCCTGCAGGGCACCGGGCTCTTCGCCGGGCTCACCGTGCTGGAGAACGTGATGACCGGCGCCGCACACACCGCCCGCGCGGGCTTCGTCTCGGCGCTGCTCGGGCTTCCGGCCAGCGATCGCGACGAGCGCCGGCTGCGTCGGCACGCCCTGGACATCCTCGACGACCTGGGGATCGCCGGCCACGCCGGGGCCGCCCCGACCACACTGCCCTTCGCCGTACGCCAGCGGGTCGCACTGGCCCGCGCGCTCGCCGCCCGGCCCCGGCTGCTCCTGCTCGACGAGCCCGCCGGTGGCCTCGGCGCCGACGACATCGCCGAGCTGGCTGAGCTGGTCCGCCAGTTGCCCCGGCGCGACACCGATCCCTGTGCCGTGCTCCTGGTCGAGCACCACATGGACCTGGTGATGGCCGTCTGCGACGACATCGTGGTGCTCGATTTCGGCCGGGTCATCGCCACCGGCGCTCCGGACGAGATCCGTGACGACCCGGCGGTAACCGACGCCTACCTGGGTGCCGCCGTCGACAGTGAAGCCGCATGAGCGCGCCGGACCTGCTCGTCGTGCGCGGGCTGGTCGCTGGTTACGGCGCCGCGCCCGTGCTGCAGGCCATCGACCTCACCGTCACGGCCGGCACGATCGCCGCGGTCGTCGGTGCCAACGGCGCCGGCAAGACGACCCTGTTGCGCGCGCTCTCCGGCATGATCCGCCCGGCGGCGGGCCAGGTGCTCCTCGCCGGCGAGGAACTCCGGGGTACGCCCGTGGAGCAGCTCGTCCGGCGCGGCATGGCGCACGTGCCGGAGGGGCGGGGCGTGATCAGCGAGTTGACGGTCGACGAGAACCTGCGACTCGGCGGGCTATGGCGGCGCGACCGGGCCGACGCCGCTCGCGCGCTCGACGAGGTCTACCAGCTCTTCGAACCCCTGGCCCGACGTCGCCGGCACCTCGGCCACCAGCTCTCCGGCGGTGAGCGGCAGATGCTCGCGCTCGGCCGGGCCCTGGTCGGCCGACCCCGACTGCTGCTGCTCGACGAGCCGTCGCTCGGCCTGGCGCCGCGGGTGGTCGCCCGGACCATGGCCCTGCTCCGCCAGTTGCGCGACAGCACCGGCCTGACCGTGCTGCTGGTCGAGCAGAACGTCCGCAGCGCACTCGCCGTCGCCGACCAGGGGGTGGTGATGTCCCTCGGCCGGGTGGTGATCGCCGCCCCGGCGGTGCAACTGCGTGACGACGTCGACCTGCGCCATGCGTACCTCGGTTTCTGACCACCACCTCGCCCCCCGGAGGGAGGACTGTTGGACCGCTTCGTCTTCCTCACCGTCGACGGCCTGTCCCGGGGCGCGGTGTACGCCGCGTTCGCGCTGGCCCTGGTGCTCATCTGGCGGGCGGCTCGGGTCGTCAACTTCGCCCAGGGGGCGATGGCCGTCGCCGCCGCGTACGTCGCCTACACCGTCTCGACCACGACCGGCTCCTACTGGCTGGGCTTCGCGGTCGCGATCGTCGCCGGACTGCTGCTCGGTGCGCTCGTCGACCGCGTCGTGATGCGGCACGTCGACCACGCCTCACCACTCAACCCCGTGATCGTCGCGCTCGGTCTGGTGTTGTTGATCCAGGCGGTGCTGGGCATGGTGTACGGCAACGAGTTCCGCCCCGCAGAGGCGCCGTTCAGTCGGTCCGCCCTCACCGTGGGCGGAGTCGCCGTGCTGTCGCCGTACGACCTGTTCGTCTTCGCCGCGATCGGGGTGGTGGTGAGCGGCCTGGCCTGGATGTTCGCCCGTACCCCGGTCGGGCTGCGGATGCGCGCGGCGGCCTTCGCTCCTGAGGTGTCCCGGCTGCTCGGGGTCAACGTCGGTGGCATGTTGACCCTTGGTTGGGCGCTCGCCTCCGGGGTGGGCGCGCTGGCCGCCATGCTGGTCATGCCGACCGAGCTGGGTCTGCATCCGCACGCGATGGACCTGGTGTTCGTCTCGGCGTTCACCGCGGCGGTGGTCGGCGGGCTGGACAGTCCACCGGGGGCGGTGGTCGGCGGCCTGGTGGTGGGTCTGCTGCTCTCCTACGTGAGCGGCTACGCCGGCAGCGACCTCACGCCGCTCGCGGTGCTGGTCCTGCTGTTGGCGGTGCTGCTGGTCCGGCCCGGTGGGCTGTTCGCCCCGGTTGCTGCGAGGCGGGTGTGAGCGCCACGAGGGCGGCCCTGCCGCCGAAGCACCAGCCGGTCGAGGCTGGTGACCGACCGGTCGACCGCCGGTTCGGCTCGACCCTGCTGCGCCACCTCGCGGTGGTGCTCGCCGTCGGGCTGGTGCTGGTGGCGGTCAGCTACGCCGTCGAGCCGTTCCGCAACTTCCAGCTCGCCACGGTGGCCGCCTACCTCTGCGCGACCGCCGGGCTGACCGTCCTCACCGGGCTCAACGGGCAACTCTCGCTCGGGCACGGCGCGTTGATGGCCACCGGGGCGTACACCGTGGCTCTGTGTCAGAACGCGTTCGCCGACCGGGGGATGACCGGTGGCTGGCTGTTGCCGCTCTCGCTCGGCGCGGCGATCGTCAGCACGGTCGCGGTCGGCGCGGTGGTCGGTGTGGCGGCGGCCCGGCTGCGCGGCCCCTACCTGGCCGGGGTCACCCTCGCCGTGGCCATCGTCGTGCCGGCGTTGGCCGTCACCTTCGACGGTGTGTTCAACGGCGAGCAGGGGTTGTCGGTGCCGGTGGAGCCGCCGCCGCTGTCGCTCGGCCCGTACTTCCCGTACGAGCGGTGGCAGCTCTGGCTCACCGGCGCGGCCACCCTGCTGGCCCTGCTGCTGCTGGCGAACCTGGTCCGCAGCCGGTACGGGCGCTCCTTCCGGGCGGTCCGCGACGACGAGGTGGCGGCCCGCCTCGCCGGTATCCACGTGGCCCGCACCCAGGTCCTCGCATTCGTGGTCAGTGCCGCCACCGCCGGGCTCGGCGGGGCGTTGCTGGCGGTCCTCGCGCAGAGCGTCTCTCCCGGAGCGTTCTCGCTGACCCTGTCGTTGTTCCTACTGATGGCCGTGGTGATCGGCGGTCTCGGTCGCCTCACCGGCGCGTTGTGGGGGGCTGTGCTGCTGGTCGCCCTGCCCGACCTCACCCACTCCGTGACCGAACTGTTCACGCTCTCGCCCGCGGTGGCGCAGCGGCTGGAGGGAAACCTGCCGCTGGCGATCTTCGGGCTCACGCTGATCGTCGTCATGATCGCCGCACCCGGCGGGGTGCAGGGCCTGCTGTCGCGTCTCGGCCGGAGCCTGCTCGCCCGATGGCCGGCCCGGCGTTCCTGAGCTGTTCCCCGCCCGGCCTCCGCCGGGCACCCCACCACCACACCGTTCCCTCAATTACCGGACCGAGAAAGGTCGGTGTTTTCCATGCACCGTTTGGCACAACGTGGTCTCGCGATCGCCAGCACCATCGCTTTGTTGGTCACCGCCGCCGGTTGCAGCGGTGACGACGGCTCCGGTCCCGGCGGAGCATCGGTGCCGGGCGTCACCGACACCGAGATCACCGTCGGCACACACATGCCGCTGACCGGCCCGGCCTCGGCCGGCTACTCGAAGATCGCTCCGGCGACGAAGGCGTACTTCGACTTTGTCAACGCCCAGGGCGGTGTGCATGGTCGAAAGATCACCTACAAGATCATGGACGACGGCTACAACCCGGCGAACACCCAGCAGGTGGTCCGTCAGCTCGTCCTGCAGGACAAGGTCTTCGCCATCCTCAATGGTCTCGGGACGCCGACGCACACCGGAGTGCTCGACTTCCTCAAGAGCAACCGGGTGCCCGACCTCTTCGTCGCCTCCGGTAGTCGCAGCTGGGACCAACCGGACAAGTACCCCGGCACGTTCGGGTTCAACCCGGACTACACCGTCGAGGGCAAGATCCTCGCCACCTACGCGAAGACGAACCTGGCCGGTCAGAAGGTCTGCTTCCTCGGCCAGGACGACGACTTCGGCCGGGACAGCCTGGCCGGTGTGGAGAAGGTGCTCGGTGCCGGGGCCGTGGCGGTCAAGCAGACCTACGTCACCAGCAATACCAACGTGGCGCCGCAGATCGGCGCGTTCAAGGCCGCCAGTTGCAAGGTCGTCGTGCTCGCCACCGTGCCCGGCTTCACCGCGCTGTCGATCGGCACCGCCGCGCGGCTGGGCTTCAAGGCGCAGTGGCTGGTCTCCAACGTCGGCGCCGACCACCCGACCCTGGCCAAGCAACTCGGTGCCGCCGCCCCGATCCTGGAGGGCATGGTGGGCACCAACTACCTGCCGATGCAGAACGACACAGCGAACCCGTGGGTGCAGCTCTTCACGAAGATCAATAAGGAGTACAACGGGGACGCGCCGTTCGACGGCAACACCGTCTACGGCATGTCGGTCGGCTATCTCTTCGTGCAGACGTTGCTCGCCGCCGGCAAGGACCTCACTCGGGAGAAGGTGCTCGAGGCGGTGCAGAAGGGTGGCTTCCAGGGCCCCGGGCTGGTGCCGCTGCGCTTCTCCGCCAAGGACCACTCCGGGTACGGCGGGCAGCGGCTGAGCCGGGTGACCGGGGGAGTGCAGAGCTACTTCGGGCCGGCGTACGAGACCGACGAGGCGGACGGGCCGGTCAACGAGTACACCGCCGCACCGGTCGCGCCACCGGCGAACGGGGTGCCGACCGTCTCCTGAAAATCCGTCGTACACCCGGTGTCCGACCGGGCGTGGTCGCGTCTGACCACGCCCGGTCGGACGCTGTGTCCGTTGCCGCGGTGGGGTCTGCGGGCTGCCGTCCGGGGCGTTGACCGACACCGATCAGCCCTCCTACTATCTGCACTGTGGATGCATATAAGGGCCGCCTCGTTGATCGTGTCGCCATCGTCACCGGCGCCAGTCGAGGCATCGGCCTGGCCATCGCCCAACGCCTCGTTGCCGAAGGCGCCCGGGTCGGTCTGACCGCCCGACGTCCCGAGGCGCTGGCCGATGCGGTTGCCGCCCTGGGCGGGCCGGAGTACGCCATCGCCGTGCCCGGGCGCGCCGACGACCCCGAGCACCGAGCTGCCGCCGTGCAACAGGTCGGTGCGGCGTTCGGGCCGGTGGACCTCCTGGTCAACAACACCGGCATCAACCCGGTGCACGGCCCGCTGGTCGGGCTGGACCTGGCGGCGGCACGCAAGATCCTCGACGTGAACGTGGTCGCCGCGCTCGGCTGGGTGCAGGAGGTCTGCGCCGCCGGCATGGCCGAGCGCGGTGGCTGCGTCGTCAACGTCTCGTCGATCTCCGCGCTCGGACCGTCGCCCGGCATCGCCTTCTACGGGGTGAGCAAGGCCGCGCTCAACCTGCTCACCGCCAGTCTCGCCGTGGAGTTGGGTCCGGCGATCCGGGTCAACGCGGTCGCCCCCGGCGTGGTGAAGACCCGCTTCGCCGCCGCCCTCTACGAGGGCCGGGAGGACGAGGTCGCGGCGCGGTACCCGCTCGGTCGCCTCGGTCTGCCGCCGGACGTGGCGGGCGCGGTCGCCTTCCTGGCCTCCGACGACGCCGGCTGGATCACCGGGCAGACCATCGTCTGCGACGGGGGCGTCTCGCTGTCCGGCCGGGCCGGATGACGACGGTGGCGGTCGGGCCGGGGCGGCTGATCACCGCCTGTCTAGACTCGGCGATGCGTCGGGGGACGCCATGGGGGTGAAGGGGCGAGGGCGGATGGACGGGGTCGAGGTCGCGGGCCGGATCGACGGGCGCACCGCCCGGGCCGAGCGCACCCGCGTGGCCATCGTCGAGGCGCATCTCGCGCTCATCTCCGAGGGCGACCTCCGCCCGACCGGGGAACGCATCGCCGAACGGGCCGGCATCTCGCTGCGGACGCTCTGGACCAACTTCAAGGACATGGAGACGCTCTTCGAGGCGAGCGGCGCGGAGGTGCTCCGCCAGCAGGACGCCGCCTACCGGCCGATCTCACCGGGGCTGCCGCTGGCCAAGCGGGTCGACGCGTACTGCCGGCAACGGGCCCGGCTGCTCCAGCTCATCACACCGTCGGCGCGGGCCGCCCAGATGCGCGAGCCGGTCTCCGACCAACTGCACCGCAACCGCCTCAAGCACATCGACCGGGTGCGTGACGAGGTCGAAGAACTCTTCGCCGTCGAGCTGACCCAGGCCGGCCAGGGGCGGGAGCAACTGCTCAACGCCCTCGTGGCCGCGAGCATGTGGCCGGCCTGGTCGATGCTGCGCTACGGCCTCGGGCTCGGCGTGGATCAGGCCCGCGCGGTGATGACCCGCACCGTGGGCGCCCTGCTCGCCGAGGTCGCGGTCGACTGATTCCGGGCCGGCCCGATTTCGCCCCCTCTTTCCATTCGGTTTCCGATGAGTGACACTGACATGCATGGTTACTGCATCAAGAGTGCAACTAACCGTGCTGCGTGGCCGGGACGATGAGTGGCAGGCTGTCCGGAGTCTGCTCGACGGGGTGACCGGCGGCGGTGGGGCCGTGCTGCTGCACGGCGAGCCGGGCTCGGGCCGGACCGCGCTGGTCGGCCACGCCCACCGGTACGCCGAGGGTTGCACCGTGCTCGCCGCGAGCGGACTGGCCGAGGAGGCCGAACTGCCGTACGCCGGCCTGCAACGCCTGCTCGACCCGGTGCTCCACCGTGCCGCCGTCCTGCCGGACGAGCAGCGCCGGGTGCTGCGGCGCGCGCTTGCCGGAGAGAGTTGCCCGGCCGACCGCCAGCTGACGTTGTGCATGGCGGTCCTCGGGTTGCTCGCCAGCGCCGCCGGGGACCGTCCGATCCTCGTCAGCATGGACGACGTCGACCGGGGTGATCCGCAGACCGCACAGGTGCTGGCCTTCGTGGCCCGCCGGCTGCGACACCTACCGGTTGTCGTCCTGCTCACCGCGGACGTCACCGTCACGGTCGACGGGATACCGGCGTACCGGCTCCGGCCGCTCGACGAGTGGAGCAGCGTCGCCGTCCTCACCGACCGCCTGCCCGAGCGGCCTGCCGCGTCGGTGATGACCGCGCTGGCCGCGATCGGCGGCGGCAACCCGCAGGCCCTGGTGGACCTCGCCGAGGTGCTCAGCCCGGCCCAGTGCCGGGGGGAGGAGGCGCTGCCCGCCGCGCCGCCGGCGGACGGTGCGCTGGGCCGTGCGTACCGGGCCCGCCTGGACCGGTTGCCGCCGGACACCCGGCGGGTGCTGCTGCTCGCCGCGCTCGACGAGGTCGGTGAGCCGGGCACCCTGATCCGGGCCGCGGGGGCGGCCGGCACCGAGGTCGAGGCGCTCGCCCCGGCGGAGGTCGCCGGCCTGGTCCGCGTCGAACCGCGGGGCGTCACCTTCCCCCAGCCGTTGGTCCGCACGATGATCGCGGCCAGCGCGCCACTCGCCGAGCGCCGCGCGGCGCACCGACTACTCGCCGGGGTGCTGGTCGCGGACGGGCAGCGGTTGCGCCGGGCCATGCACCTCGCCGCCGCGACGGCCGGCGCCGATCCGGCCCTCGCCACCGAGCTGGAAGAGGCAGCGGCCGGCGGGGTCGGCGACTGGGCCACCGCCTCGGCGGCGCTGCGTTGGGCCGCGGACCTCAGCGGGCATCCCACCCAGACGGCCGCCCGCCTGCTGGCCGCGGCTCGTTATGCCTGGGCCGGGGGCCAACCCGACATGGCCCGACTGCTGCTCGACCGCCTCCGCGCCGTCTCCAGGGACCCGGTCGTCCGGGGCCGCGCCGACCTGCTGCACGGTGAGTTGGAGCTGCGCTGCGGCGGCGCGTCCGGAGCGTCTGTCACGTTGCTGACCGCCGCCACGGCGGTGGCTGGTACCGACCGCGCTCTGGCGCTGTCCGGGCTGGTGCGGGCCGGCGAGGCCGTCTGCTTCGCCGGTGACCAGTACCGGTACGCCGAGGTCGGCCGTCGGGCGCTGGCGTTGCGGCGACCGACCGACCCGCCGGCCATGGAGTTGATGGGCTGTCTGGTCGCCGGGGTGGCGGCGACCCTGCGGGGTGACCATGAGCGGGCCGGCCCCGCGCTGCGTCGCGCCGTCGTGCTGGGCGGCCGGTTGACCGGGCCGGCGCTGACCCCCACCGCGCTCAACTCCGCGGCGGCGGCGGGCCTGGTGGTGGCCGTGGACGGTGCGGCCCACCGGCTCGCCGAACGCGCTGTCGGATTGGCCCGGGAGCGGAGCGAGTTGTCCGTGCTGTCCCGGGCGCTGGAGTTGCGGGCGGTCGCCGAGTACTGGCTGGGCCGGCACGAGGCGGCGGCGGAAACTTCCCGCGACGGGCTACGGGTCGCCCGCGCCTCGGGTCAGGTCAACTGCGCCAACGTCCATCTGGGCATGCTCGCCGTGCTCGCCGCGATCCGGGCCGACCGCGACACCAGCCTGCGACACCTCCGTGAGATCGGCGAGTCACCGACGCCGGGCAGCCGTCCGCACGCGTTCGCCGGGTGGGCCCTGGCGGTGCTCGACCTCATCGACGGCCGGCACGCCGAGGCGGCGGACCGGCTGGCCTCGCTGGCCCGGCTCGGCACCGGTCGAGGTCAGGTCCTCGTGCAGGTGATGGCGACCCCCTATCTGGTGGAGGCGGCGGCTCACCTGGCGCACCGACCGGCGGCAACGGCAGCGCTCGCCGTCTTCGACCGCTGGGCCAGCAGCACCGCGAGCCCGTTGCGCCGGGCCCTGTCCGCCCGGTGCCACGCGCTGCTCGCACCGCGGGGCGGCGCCGAGGCGGAACGGGATTTCCAGACGGCGTTGCGGTTGCACCCGGCGGAGGCCGGCACGTTCGAGCGGGCCCGCACCGAGCTGCTCTTCGGTCAGGAGCTGCGGCGCAGCCGACGCCCTCGGGATGCGCGTACCCACCTGCACCAGGCCCGCGAGATGTTCAGCCTGCTCGGGGTGGCGTGCTGGGCTGAGCAGGCCACCACGGAGCTGCGTGCGGCCGGGGAGTCGGTCGGTCCGCCGGACCTGCCGGCGGCGCGACTGTTGACCGGCCAGCAACTGCGGATCGCCGAGCTGGTCGTGGAGGGAGCCACCAACCGGGAGATCGCCGCCCGGATGTTCCTGTCCACCCGTACGGTCGACCACCACCTGCGCAACGTGTTCCACCGACTTGGCATCCGCTCGCGCACCGAGCTGGCCCGCGCGTTCACCACCGAGCGGCACGCCGGGTTGGCCTCCGACCGGTGACCGACGAGCCGGCGACCGTCCGCTCTGGACGGCATAAACTATCACCGCTAGTTTAAAGGCCATGGAGCTGACCCTCTCCGCCGAGCAGGCCGCGGTCCGCCAGTTGGCGGCGGAGTTCGCCGACCGCGAGCTGGTGCCGCACGCCGCCGCCTGGGACCGGCGCGAGTCGGTCGACCCGGCCATCGTCGCGATGCTTGGCGACCTGGGCTTCCTGGGGCTGACCATTGCCGAGGCCGACGGCGGTTCCGGTGGCGATCACGTCGCGTACTGCCTGGTCCTGGAGGAGCTCGGCCGGGGCGACTCGGCGGTGCGCGGCATCGTCTCGGTCTCTCTCGGCCTGGTCGCGAAGTCGATCGCCGCCCAAGGGACGGCCGCGCAGCGAGCCGAGTGGCTGCCCCGACTCTGCGCCGGCACCGCACTCGGCTGTTTCGCGCTGACCGAGCCGGACAGCGGCTCCGACGCGGCCGCACTGCGGACCCGCGCGGTTCGCGATGGCGCCGACTGGCTGCTCACTGGCACGAAGACGTTCATCACCAACGGCACCACCGCCGACGTCGCACTGGTCTTCGCCCGCACCGGCGGCCCCGGACACCGGGGCATCACCGCGTTCCTGGTGCCCACCGACAGCCCGGGCCTGACCCGCCGGGAGATCCACGGCAAGTTGGGCCTGCGCGGCCAGGCGACCGGCGAGCTTCGCTTCGACGAGGTGCGGGTGCCCGACACCGCCCGGCTCGGCGCCGAGGGCAGCGGGTTCCGGCTCGCCCTGGCGACCCTTGCCAAGGGCCGGATGTCGGTGGCCGCCGGCTGTGTCGGCATCGCCCAGGGCTGCCTCGACGCCGCAGTCGGCTACGCCGGGCAACGGACCCAGTTCGGCAAGCCGATCGCCGGCCACCAGCTCGTCCAACAACTGCTCGCCGCCATCGCGGTGGACACCGCCGCCGCCCGGTTGCTGGTGTGGCAGGTGGCCGACCTGATCGACCGCGACCAGCCGTTCGCGACCGAGGCGTCGATGGCCAAGCTCTTCGCCAGCGAGGCCGCCGTCCGCGCGGCCAACAATGCGGTCCAGGTCTTCGGTGGGTACGGCTACATCGACGAATACCCGGTCGGCAAGTACCTGCGCGACGCCCGGGTCGCCACCCTCTACGAGGGCACCAGCCAGATCCAGCAACTCCTCATCGGACGCGCGCTCACCGGCGTCAACGCCTTCTAGCCCCAAGGAGACCTGGCATGAGAGTCTTCAGCTCGTTCGAGGAGTTGGCGGCCGCGGTCGGCGAGAGCCTCGGGCCCGGTCCGTGGCAGCGCATCGAGCAGGGCCGCGTCGACCTCTTCGCCGACGCCACCGACGACCACCAGTGGATTCATCTCGACCCGGCCCGGGCCGCGGCGGGTCCGTTCGGCGGGACGATCGCCCACGGGTACCTGACGCTGTCGCTGCTGCCGGCGCTGGCCGGCGGGCTCTACCGGGTCGAGGGGGTGGCGATGGGGGTCAACTACGGGCTGAACCGGGTGCGCTTCCCTGCCCCGGTGCGGGTCGGCGCGTCCGTACGGGCCACCGCCACCATCGCCGACGTGTCCCCGGTGATCGGCGGCGTGCAACTGGTCGCGGCGGTCACCGTGGAGAGCGACAGCGGCGGCAAGCCCGTCTGCGTGGCCGAGACGGTCAGCCGGCTCTACGGAGCCACCGGTCGTTGATCGCCTGGCTCGTGCGCGTGCTGTCGGGGTGCCGCGCCCTGCGGGGGTGAGCGTTGCGGAAGTAGTTCCGGAAATTGTGGCGCTTCTCGCCCTCACATCCACGATGACCGGTGCGCCGTGACCTCGCCGCCGTGCGGCAAGGGACCCGCCTGGGCAGCGATGTTTCGGGGTGCCGACCGAACCGGTCAGCGTCTCGTGAAACTTCCGGAAATTCTTGCTCCTCGATGAGTGGCGCTGACATACTCCACATCCATCTGGGTCGATGATCGAGGGCCTGCGCCTCTTCCCGGGCGCCTTTCCGTGCGTGGTCCCGACCCGGCACCCCACCACCGCCGGGGTGGTGCGTCAGTTGCCCTGCCCCGGGTCCCACGGAAGGAAGAAACATGATCGAGAGGTGCCACGGGGATACCCGTCCACAAACGGGCTCCCGAGCGCGTACGGCGATCGTCCTCGCCGCCGCGGCTCTGCTCGCCGCAACCAGCGCGGCGTTCCTGCCGGGCACGGCGAGCGCCGGTACGACGCTGGGTGCGTCGGCTGCCGAGAAGGGTCGGTATTTCGGTACGGCGGTGGCGGCGTCGAAGTTGAATGACAGTGCGTACACGACGATTTTGAACCGTGAGTTCAACATGGTGACGCCTGAGAACGAGATGAAGATCGATGCTACTGAGCCGCAGCAGGGTCGGTTCAGTTATGGTTCGGCGGATCAGATCGTCAACCATGCGCGTAGTCGTGGGATGAGCGTGCGGGGGCACACGCTGGCGTGGCATTCGCAGCAGCCGGGTTGGATGCAGAACATGAGTGGTAGTGCGTTGCGGCAGGCGATGCTCAACCATGTGACGCAGGTGGCGACGCATTTCCGGGGTCAGGTGGTCGCGTGGGATGTGGTGAACGAGGCGTTCGCTGATGGTAGTTCGGGTGCGCGTCGTGACTCGAATTTGCAGCGGACGGGTAATGACTGGATCGAGGCGGCGTTCCGGGCTGCGGATGCCGCGGATCCGACGGCGAAGCTGTGTTACAACGACTACAACACGGACAACTGGACGCATGCGAAGACGCAGGGCGTCTACAACATGGTGCGTGATTTCAAGGCGCGTGGTGTGCCGATCGATTGTGTGGGTTTCCAGTCGCACTTCAACAACGACTCGCCGTACGTGAGTAACTACCGCACCACGTTGTCGAGTTTCGCGGCGTTGGGGGTGGATGTGCAGATCACCGAGTTGGACATCCAGGGTGCGTCGGCGGCCACGTACCGCAGTGTGGTGGAGGACTGCCTGGCGGTGGCGCGGTGTAACGGGATCACGGTGTGGGGTATCCGTGACAGTGACTCGTGGCGGGCGTCGCAGACTCCGTTGCTGTTCAACAGCAACGGCTCGAAGAAGCCGGCGTACGACGCTGTCCTCGCGGCGCTGAACAACGGCACCACCCCACCGACGACGGGGCCTCCGACGACGGTGCCGCCGACCACGACCCCGCCGACCACGGCTCCGCCCACCACCCCGCCTGCGGGCGGCGGGTGCACCGCGACCCTGCAGGACAGCACCAGGTGGGGCGACCGGTTCAACAGCCAGGTGACCGTCAGCGGGGCGAGCAATTGGACCGTCGTGGTAGCGGTAACCCCACCACAGAAGGTGTCCAACACCTGGAACGGCAGCCCGAGCTGGGACAGCAGCGGGAACGTCATGACCATGCGGTCGAACGGCAGCGGCAACGTCTTCGGCTTCACCACCATGGCCAACGGCAACTGGAGCCGCCCAGTGGTGCGCTCCTGCACCGCGTCCTGAGCACCACCGCACGCTGAGGGGCGGCGACGGGATCCGTCGCCGCCCCAACCCCTCTACGCAGGTAGCTGGATTGGTCCCGGCCCCATCGCCATACCCGCCCGGTTATCGGACTTCGATGACGACCTTTCCGAACGGGCTGGCCGACTCGTAGTACCGGAACGCCGCGCCGGCCTCCTCGAACGGGAACGCTCGGTCGATAACGGGCCGAAGCTGGTGTGCGGTGATGATCTCGTTGAGCTTGGTGAATTGGGCGTGACTTCCGACCGCCAACGCCCGGACCGTCGCGGCGACACCGAACAGCAGGCGAGGGTCGAGTGGTGGCCAGTCACCGGAGAGAGACCCGACGAACGCGACGTGCCCGTTGATGGCAAGGGACTTCAACGACTGCTCCAGTGTTCCGGCGGTGTCGACGACCCGGTCGACCCCTCGCCCACCGGTGCTGTCGCGGACCGCGATATGCCAGTCGGGAATGGCGCGATAGTTGACGACCTCGTCAGCGCCGAGGTCACGAAGGCGTTGCTCCTTTTCCGCCTGGCCGGTCGTGGCGATCACTCTCGCGCCGAGAAGCTTGGCCAGTTGTACGACGAACAGTGATACGCCGCCCGAGCCGGTGGTGAGCACCGTGTGCCCCGGCTGGATCCCAGGACTGTCCCCGGTCAACGCGTTCCACGCGGTGACGGCAGCACACGGCAGCGTCGCGGCTTCAGCGTAGGAGAGGTGTTCGGGGACCGGAACGAGGGCTTGCTCCGGAAGGACGGCGATGTCGGTGAGCATGCCGTCGAGGGAGCCTCCCAGTTGTGGCAGGTAAGACGGTTTCAGAGGGCCGTCCAGCCACTGCGGGAACAGCGCGGCGGTGACCCGATCACCCGGTCGCACCCGTTGGACACCTGGCCCCACGGCGACGACCTGCCCGGCACCGTCGGAGACGGGGATGACGTCCGGTTTGACGGGCAGCAGGTACTGCCCCCGCAGCACCAGCAGATCGCGGAAGCCGAGCGAGACGGCGTGGACCGCGACTGCGACCTCGCCGACACCTGGCGTGCGCGGTTCGTCGGTACGCAACCTCAGGCCATCGATGCCGTCACCGCTGTTGACACGGTAGCTGCGGACGGACGGCGGTAGCGTCGCAGTCATCGTCGTCACCCCTCGATGAACTGGTAGTCGCTGACGATGCACCCGTCCGTGCTGAGCACGAGGATCTCCAGCCCGACACCGGCCACGTCGCCACCATCGCGAGGCACCATCTCCCAGCGAAACTTGACCACGTCGTGGAGCCGCTCGGCATCCCCGCGGGAGCGGAACACGAAGGTCCCCGGGGCGACGAACTCCTCGTACGCGCGCGTCACCCGCACCTCCAGTTCGTCATGCCCGCGCGCCTCCAGGACGAGACGACCGAACCCCAGGCCCTCGGCGGCCTGTCGTAGTTCCTGAGGCGGCTGCAGGACATGGACCCCGTCGGTGGACCAGAGTTCGCGAACGGCGGCGCGGCGACGTTCCGGGTCGGCTTCGTTCCACGCCGCGACGTAGCGGTCGATGAGGTTCTTCAGGTCGATGCCAGCCATCGTGATCCTTCGGTCGTGATGATCGTTGCGACCACGACTGTTCTGCGCCGGACGCGCCGCGACAATTCCCCGGAGGGAATCGCCAACCGGCGCGGCACCCGGTACACAGGAAGAATGATCACCGAATCCGCGAGTGGCGGCCTCGCGGGCGCGTTGCGCACCTGGCGTACCCGACGACGCGTCAGCCAACTCGAACTGGCGGTGCGGGCCGGCACCACGCAACGGCACGTCAGCTTCATCGAGAGCGGACGCTCAAACCCTGGCCGGGCGATGATCATACGGCTGGCGGAATCGATGGAGGTGCCGATCCGCGAACGTAACGAACTGCTCCTCGCCGCCGGTTTCGCGCCCGTGTACCCGCAGCGCGAACTGGACGACCCTCAACTGGCACCGATCCGAACCGCCCTCGAACGCGTCCTGCACGGCCACCTGCCGTACCCGGCCGTGATCGTCGACCGGCACGGCGACCTCGTCTCCGCCAACGCCGGCTTCGACATGATCACCCGTGGAGTGGACCCACACCTGCTCACCCCACCCGTGAGCGTCCCCCGAGTTCTGCTGCACCCCCGCGGCCTCGCACCCCGCATCGTCAACCTCGATGAATGGGCCTGGCACATCATCGGCAGCGTCCAGGCCGAGAGCGTTCGCAACCCGAGCGACCGGCTCCAGCGCCTCGCCGATGAACTCGTCGACCTGGCACCCCCGCGGCCCCGGCAACTCTCGCCACACCACCTCGGGTTCGCGGTGCCGTTGCACCTGCGCACGAGCGAATCGGACAACCGGGAACTGCGGCTCATCACCACACTCACCCACTTCGGCACGGCCACCGACGTCACCATCGCCGAACTGCGACTGGAAGCATTCCTGCCGGCCGACGAAGCGACCAGCACCGCACTGGCCGAACTCGTCAGGTGGTGAACAGCATCCGCTCAGGACGGGCGTGTCGTAGCAGTCGACATCGGGAACTGCCGAGACCAGAACCCGCCGATCTTCAGGTGCCAGGCTGCCGTTAGCATCGTCGGCGTGGCAACGCGGCTTGTTCAGATCAACATGAAGGCTCAGGACGACTCCGCGCTTGGCGGTTTCTGGGCGGAGGTGCTCGGCTGGGGGCTCTCCAGCGAGGGGCCCGGCGTGACCAACCTCGAACCCGAGGGTTTCGTCTACCCCGACCCCGTCGCCGTCTGCATCGACCTGATCGCCTCGCCGGAACCCAAGACGGTCAAGAACCGCGTGCACGTCGACCTCGCCACCACCTCGGCGGCCCATCAGGCGGAGGTGGTCGCGCGCCTGAAGGATCTCGGCGCGACAACCGTCGACGTCGGCCAGGGCGACGTCCCATGGACGGTCATGGCCGACCCGGAAGGCAACGAGTTCTGCGTGCTGGAGCCCCGACCGCTCTACCGGGACACCGGACCGATCGCCGCGGTAGTGGTCGACTGCGCGGATCCGCGAGCCATGGCGCGCTTCTGGAGCAACGCCATGGACTGGACCCTGCACGAGGTGAGCGACCGCAGGGCGATGCTGCGCTCGGCCAAGGGCGTGGGCCCATATCTGGAGTTCATCCGCACACCCGACGTGAAGACCGGGTGGAACCGCGTCCATCTCGACGTCCGCCCATACCCCGGTGACGACCTGGAGGCCGAGGCGGCCCGACTGCGGACGCTCGGCGCCACCGACGTCGACCTCGGTGATGGCGCTGTCGCGTGGAAGGTCCTCGCCGACCCGGAAGGCAACGAGTTCTGCCTCCTCACCCCAGCCTGACTCAGGTGGTTGGTCGATCGTCGCCGACCTGGGGTTCTTCCAGCCTTCGGGCGATCTGTTCGATGGCGGCGAGGTCGTCTGGGGCGAGCCGGTCGACGAAGTGGCGTCGTACCGACTGAACGTGGGCCGGCGCCGCGTCCTCGAGTGCCTCCAGGCCCTGCGCGGTGAGCACGAGGAGGCAACCTCTGCCGTCGGCCGGGTCGGGTGCGCGCCGCAGGAGACCGCGCGATTCCATCCGGGTGGCGTGCCGGGACAGCCGGCTGCGTGACCACCCCATCTTGTCGGCCTGTTCGCCCAGGCTGCTGGTGTGGTCGGTCCGCTCCGACAGGGTGCTCAGCACCTCGTAGTCGGGTTCGGAGAGCCCGATCGCGGCCAGGTCGCGCGCCGTGCCGGTCTGGACCGCGACCATGACGCGCAGAAACGCCCGCCACGCGCGTTCCTCTTCCGGATTCAACCAGGGTACGGCCTTGGCCGGCGGTCTCGTTGACATGTAATCAACTTATCATCTACGCTCGTTTCCATGTCAACGAAACTGATGCGTGTCCTCGTACTGATGTGCAGCACCCGCCCCGGTGCCCTCGGTCCGGTGGTGGCGCAGTGGCTGACCGAGACGGTCACCTCTCGTGCCGCGGCGCTCGGTGTCGAGCTTGTGCCGGTGGCCCTCGGCGATCTGCACCTGCCGTTCCTCGACGAGGAGGAGCATCCGTCGTCGGGTGTCTACCAGCATGAACACACACGTCGGTGGAGCGCGATCGTCGACGCGGCGGACGGCTTCATCGTGGTCACGCCGGAATACAACTACGGGATGCCGGCGACGCTGAAGAACGCGCTGGACTACCTCGGCCGCGAGTGGGCATGGAAGCCGATCGGCTTCGTCAGCTACGGCAACACGTCGGCCGGCACCCGGTCGGTTCAGCACGCCAAGCAGGTGGTGACGACCCTCCGCCTGGTCCCGGTGGGCGCCACTGTCGCGATTCGCATCGGCGACGCGGTGGAGAGTGGACAACTGCTTCCCGACGCGACCCGTGACGCGGCGGGTGTCGGGTTGCTCGACGAGGTGGTCCGGGTCGCCCACGCCCTACGGCCACTGCGCGAACGCGGACGAGCCGGGGCGCGGTCGGGACCGTTGCCCGGGTCCTACGTGCGGCGGCTGACCCCCGACGACGCTCCTGAGGTCACGGTGCTGCAGCGGTGCTGCTGGGTGGACGAGGCCGTCGTCAACGACACCCTGGCCATACCGGCCCTGCACGAGTCGGTGGAGGAGGTGCGTGACTGGCTGGAGACCTGGGACACCACGGGCATCTGGTTGGACGGCCGACTGCTGGGCATGGTGCGGGCGCGTCGCGTCGACACCGACTGGCACGTGGGTCGGCTCGCCGTCGTGCCCGACCTGCGGGGGCACGGGCTCGGCCGGTGGCTGCTACGCACCGCCGAAACCGGCGCGGACCCGGAGTGCCGTCGAGTTCTGCTGTCCACCGGAGCGAAGAGCGTGCGGAACATCGACCTCTACCACAGCGAGGGTTACCAGTCGGAACCGCTCGCCCGCCCGGACGCAACCACCAGCCTCACCAAGGACATCTCCGTCGGGCAGCGCTGACGCTGCCGGCCCTGACGTGGTCCGGTCCGCGCCCTCCACCATCTCTTCCTAAGGTGGGTGGAGGGGGCGCGGTGCCGGGCCCGTGCTGCCCGGCACCGCGACGGATTCGTCAGGCGACCGCGCAGGCGGTGCCGTTGAGGGTGAACGCGGACGGCCGGCCGGCATTGCCGGTGTGCGTCGCCTGGAAGCCGATGTCGACCGAGGTGCTCGGCGCGATCGTCGAGTTGTAGGAGACGTTGCGAGCGGTCACCGCCCCGCTCGTCGGGGAGTAGCTGGCATTCCAGCCGCTGGTGATGGTCTGCCCGCCGGGCAGCGTGAACGCCAGAGCCCAACCGTTGACCGGCGTGCCGCCCGTGTTGGTCACCGAGACTGACGCGGTGAGACCGCTGTTCCAGGCGTTGACCGTGTACGCGACGCGGCACCCGCCCGACGGCGGGGCGGTGGTCGGCGGGGCGGTGGTCGGAGGCGCAGTGGTCGGAGGCGCAGTGGTCGGCGGCGCAGTGGTCGGCGGGGCGGTGGTCGGAGGCGTGTCGCCGCCGATGCTGCCGGGCACCGAACGGAGAGCGTCATACCAGGCCACGGCCATCTTGCGGTAGCCCGTGGCGTTGGGATGCACCCCGTCGGCCAGGTCGCTGAGCGTCAGAGCGCGGTACATGTCGACCAGGTGTACGCGTTTCCCGGCGGCGGCTCTGGCCTGCACGATCCCGGGGATCGCCGCGTTGTAGCCCCGGACCTGGTTGTCCGCGCCCGACTTCGGGATGATCGTCGCGACGAACACCTCCGCGTTCGGTGCGGTGTTGGTGATCCGGTCGACCAGGGTGGCGAGCCGGGCCGGAGCGCCGGACGTGTCGCCGTACATGTCGTTGGTGCCGATGTGCAGCAGCACCGTCCGGGGATTCGTGGCCCGCAACCAGTTGACGACATTGGCGTCGATCTGGGCGATCGTCCATCCGGAATGGCCCTGGTGATCGTGGTCGCCAAGGCTGGCGGGGCCGTTGAACTGGGAGCCGACGAAGTCGATCCGGTAGCCACCGCTCGTGAACCGCTGCCAGAGCTCGATCCGGTAACCGCCCGGGACGTTGAACCCGTCGGTGATCGAGTCGCCGAGCGGCATCACGCGTACGCCACCGTTGGATTCCGCGCTCGCGGGAGTGGTCGCGATCGGCACGGCGGCGGCCACGGCGGCGACGGCGGCCAGGGCGGCCCACCACAGGCGAGCCCGCCGGGGCTTCGGCGTGGTGGCGATGGGGGTAGGTGCGGGAGGGACGGGATGACCGAGCGTTGCACTGCTCATGGGACTTCCTCCGGTGGTGGGTGCGCGACAACAGCGGCCGCCGAAGAAACGGATGCCGCCAAGACGCGGTACGCGGGGAGTGGGGGCTGCGCGCAACGACCAAGAACCCGGACGTCTTCACTGGTGGTCGTATCGATGAGCCGTGCGGAAGTGTGCCCTGCACCCCGCTGACGCACCATAGCGTGTTATCGCTAACACGAGCAATAGATCGGTGATCGACTATGGCTCAGGATGGGTCGGTGTCAGTTCGCGGACGCGTACGCCGGGTGGAGCACCGAGTCGAGCCAGCGCAGCTGACGCCGGACGTGCACGGCCTCGCCGCCCTCGTGACCGTTGAACGGGTAGACGTGCATCTCGCGCGCGGGCGGAACCGACAGCCGGGCCGCCGTGCCGTACTGGTTGTAGGCGGCGAACCCGGTTCGGGGCGGGCAGACACTGTCGCGCAGCCCGATCCCGAAATGGGCCGGTGCCGTCGCGCGACGCGCGAAACTCACCCCGTCCACGTAGGACAGCGTGCGCCACACCGCCTCCTCGGCGTCCCGGTGCACGGCCAAATAGCGGGCGATCTCGCCGTACGGCGCGGGATCGCTGACCTGGACCGCCCGGCGCATGTCGCACAGGAACGGGGCGGTGGTCAGCACCGCGCTGAGGTCGTCGACGAGGCCGGCCACCGCCAGAGCGACGCCGCCGCCCTGGCTGTTACCGACCACGGTGACCCGGTCACCGTCGACTCCCGGCAGGGCGCGGACAGCCTCGACCGCCCTGACCGCGTCGGTGATCAGGCGGCGGTAGTGGTAGTCGCGGGGGTCGAGGATTCCCCAGGTGACCGGCCAGGGCCCGCCGGGCGCGCCGTGCGGGTCGGCGGTGTCACCGGCGCCGTGCTGCCCCGCCTGGCCCCGGTTGTCCATGAGCAGGTGGGCGTACCCGGCGACCGGCCAGGTCAGCCGCTCGTGTGGCAGGCCGCGACCACGGCCGTAGCCGGCGTACTCGACCACCGCGGGCAGTGGGTCCGCAACGCCAGCCGGGCGGGTGTACCAGGCCCGCACGGGGTCGCCACCGAAGCCCGCGAAGGTGACGTCCCAGGAGTCGAGCAGCCGCAGGTCGGTGGGCTCCGGACGGACGTCGACGAGGACCGGCCTGGCGGTCGCCTCGGCGAGGGTGTCGCGCCAGAACTGGTCGAAGTCGTCCGGCTCGTCGATGGTCGGCGAGTACTGCTGAAGATCATCAAGGGAGAGGGGGGAGTGCGGCACAGGTCCTCGCAGGGTCAGTGCGGGTTGGCGGGGGGTGCGGTGCTCTCCCGGACGACCAGCTCCGTCACCAGGTCGATCCGGCTGGTCGCTGGCTCGTTGCCCCTGGTCAGGTCGAGCAGCATCTGGGTGGCGATGCCAGCCATGTCGCGCAACGGCTGGTTGATCGTGGTGAGGGCCGGGTCGGTCCAGGCGGATACCGGCAGGTTGTCGTACCCGATCACCGAAAGGTCCTCGGGCACTCGTAGGCCGCACTGGCGAGCGGCCCGGAGCACTCCCATGGCCTGGATGTCGGAGCCGGCGAAGATCGCCGTGGGGCGGGCTGCCCGGCGGAGCAGTTCCAACCCGTGGGCGTGCCCGGCACCTGCGGAAAAGCTGCCGTAGCGGATCAGCTCGCGGTCGACCGTGATCCCGGCTTCGTCGTGGGCCGACTGGAAGCCGGCGGCCCGGGCGCGACTGCAGAGCATGTCGAGTGGCCCGGAGATGATGGCGATCCGCCGGTGCCCCAGCTCCAGGAGGTGCCGGGCGGCGAGCAGGCCGCCGTTCCAGTTGTTGGAACCGACGGTGGGCACGGAGGCCGAGGTCGCGCTGTCGGTGTCGACGACGACGAACGGGATGCCCTGGCGTCGCAGGTGCTGTTGTTGGGCCTCGGCCAGGTGGGAGAGGACGAACACCACGCCCAGCGGGCGATCGGCGAGTAACGCGTCCAGCCAACGTGCTGGCGGGCGGTGTGCGCCGTCGAGTTGAGCGACCGACAACCCGACGCCGGCTGCGGTGGTCACCGCCTCGACACCGCGCAGGATCTCCATCGCCCACCCGGTGTCGAACTCGTGAAACACGAGGTCGATCCGGCCTCCGCTGGTCGGGGGTCGCCGGGTGCGGCGCTGGTACCGGTGGCGGTCGAGGCTCGCTTCCACGCGTGCTCGGGTGCCGGGGGCGACATCGCCACGTCCGTTGAGGACCTTGGACACCGTCGCGACTGAGACCCCGACGTCGTTGGCGATGGTCGCGATAGTGGTGGAGGCGGGTGGGTCGAGCGGGCGGTGCTCTGTCATCGCGGCCTCATACAGCATCCGAAAGTTTCGGGAGACCCTAACACGATTGGCCGGTCACGCCAGCCGGTGCGGCAGGTGCCCTGCCCCGTTCGCCGGGCGATTCACGGCACTCGCACAACCGAGTGCCGATGTCGATGTCACCGTGTGCAGGCGACGGTCACTCAAGGTCCAGATGAGACTCTTGACACACATCGATGCGGCACTTAGGTTGCCGAAAAGGTTACGCGGGTTTCCGGAAAGTTTCGGATCGTGAAAAACGTCCGCCACGGAGCTGGTTCCACGAGGCACGGGGATGTGGCCGGAGCTAAGGGGTCTTGGCATGAGAAGTCAGTCGCCGGCGGGTAGCGGCGCCGTACCGTGGCACGATCCGCAGCTGTCGCCGACCGACCGGGCCGAGGCACTCCTGCCGTTGATGTCGCTGGAGGAGAAGATCGCCCAGCTCGTTGGGGTCTGGGTCGGCGCCGAGGCATCCGGCGAGGGCGTCGCCCCCCACCAGTCCGACATGATCAACGAGCCGCTTCAGTGGAGCAGCGTCATCCGGCACGGGTTGGGTCAGCTCACCCGCCCGTTCGGGACCGCGCCGGTCGACCCGGTGGTCGGTGCCCGGTCGCTCGCCGCCTCCCAGGCGCAGATCGTCGCCAGCAGCCGGTTCGGCATTCCGGCCCAGGTGCACGAGGAGTGCCTCACCGGGTTCGCGGCCTGGCGGGCCACCGTCTACCCGACCCCGCTCAGCTGGGGCGCGTCCTTCGACCCGGAACTGGTCGAGGCGATGGCCGACCGGATCGGGCGCTCGATGCGCGCTGCGGGCGTACACCAGGGGCTCGCACCGGTCCTCGACGTCACCCGCGACTACCGCTGGGGTCGCACCGAGGAGACGATCGGCGAGGACCCGTACCTGGTGGGGACGACCGGTGCCGCGTACGTGCGGGGTCTGGAGGGCGCCGGCGTCGTCGCAACCCTCAAGCACTTCGCCGGCTACTCCGCCTCCCGGGGCGGGCGCAACCTCGCCCCGGTGCCGATGGGCCGTCGGGAGTTGACCGATGTGATCCTGCCGCCGTTCGAGATGGCCCTTCGGCTCGGCGGCGCGCGCTCGGTGATGAACTCCTACGCCGAGATCGACGGCCTGCCGGTCGCCGCCGACGAGGAGCTGCTGACCGGCCTCCTGCGCGACGAGTGGGGCTTCACCGGCACGGTGGTCGCGGACTACTTCGCCGTACGTTTCCTGCAGACCCTGCACGGGGTGGCCGAACGTTCCGCCGACGCCGCCCGGCTCGCCCTGCGGGCTGGGATCGACGTCGAACTACCCACGGTGGACACCTTCGGCACCCCGCTGGTGGAGGCGGTACGCAGCGGCGACGTCGACGAGGCGCTGATCGACCGGGCGCTGCGTCGGGTGCTGATCCAGAAGATCGAGATCGGTCTGCTCGACGAGGGCTGGCAGGAACTGCCCGACGACGTGGCGTCCCTGCGACTCGACGACGAGACCAGCCAGGACGTGGCCGTACGCCTGGCCCGGGAGTCCGTCGTCCTGCTGCGCAACACCGGGGTCCTCCCGCTGCCCAGCGGCGGCCGGGTCGCCCTGGTCGGCCCGTCCGCCGACGACCCGATGGCCATGCTCGGCTGTTACTCCTTCCCCAACCACGTCGGCATCCACCACAGCGAGTTCGGGCTCGGCCTGGACATCCCCTCGCTGCGCGACGAGCTGGCCCGACGCGTCCCGCTGCTCAGCTACGAGCCGGGCTGCGCCATCACCGGCGAGGACACCTCCGGCATCCCGGCCGCGGTCGCCGCGGCTGCCGCCGCCGACGTGTGTGTGCTCGCCGTCGGCGATCGGGCGGGAATGTTCGGCCGAGGCACCTCCGGCGAGGGCTGCGACGCCGCCGACCTGCGGTTGCCCGGCGTACAGGCCGAGCTTGTCCACGCCGTCCTCGCAACCGGCACCCCGGTCGTCCTGGTGTTGATGGCAGGTCGCCCCTACGCGCTCGGCCCGGAGTTCGACGCCGCGGCAGCCGTGGTCCAGGCGTTCTTCCTCGGCCAACTCGGTGGGCAGGCGCTCGCCGAGGTGCTCACCGGCGCGGTGAACCCGTCTGGGCGCCTGCCGGTGAGCGTGCCCCGCGACGCCGGCGGAATGCCGAGCACCTACCTGTCGCCGCCACTCGGCCACCGCAACAAGGTGTCCTCGATCGACCCCACCCCGGCGTACCCGTTCGGTCACGGGCTGAGCTACACCACCTTCGAGTGGTCCGACGCCATGGTCGTCGAGCCGGCGGACGAGGCGCAGGGTGACCCGGCCGCCTGGCCGGTCGACGGCGAGGTGCGGGTGCGGATCACCGTCGCCAACAACGGTGACCGGGCCGGCACCGAGGTGGTGCAGCTCTACCTGCACGACCCGGTCGCGCAGACCACCCGCCCGGTGGTCCGGCTGGTCGGCTACACCCGACTGCCGCTGGAGCCGGGCGAGGTGGCGCACGTGACGTTCGGCGTGCCGGCCGACCTGGCGTCGTTCAGCGGCTCGACCGGCCGGCGGGTCGTCGAGCCCGGCGCGGTCGAGCTGCGGTTCGGCCGGTCGAGCGGCGACGCGGTGGCGACCCTGCCGCTGTGGCTGACGGGCGTCGAGCGCCAGGTCGGCCACCAGCGGGAACTGCTCACGTCGGTGCGGGTCGAGCCCCTCGTGGCCGTCCCGCATCCTGCCTAGGAGGCCGAGGATGACATCGACGTTACGGCCACCGCCGCCGGCGCCGCCCCGTTCTCCGGCGGAGTCTGCCAGCCCCGCCCCGCGGTCGCCGCGACGCCGCCGCAGTTGGCGGCAGGCGCTGCGCCGGGACTGGCAGCTCTACTCGCTCGCCATCCTGCCGCTGCTGTTCTTCCTGGTCTTCCGGTACCTGCCGATGATCGGCAACGTCATCGCGTTCCGCCGGTTCAAGCCGGGCGGCAATATCTTCGGTGAGTACTGGGTCGGCCTGCGCTACTTCCGGATGTTCTTCACCGACCCGACGTTCTGGGAGGTCTTCACCAACACACTGGTGCTCGGGACGCTGACCCTGCTGTTCTGCTTCCCGTTGCCGATCGTGCTGGCGCTGCTGCTCAACGAGGTCCGTGCCCGGCGGTTCAAGCGGTTCGTGCAGTCGGTGTCCTACCTGCCGCACTTCCTGTCGATCGTGATCGTGGCGGCGATGGTCATGCAGCTGACCTCGATCGAGGGTGCCGCCAACCAGGTCGTCCGGTTGTTCGGTGGCGACGCGGTGGCGTTCCTGCAACAACCGGGTTGGTTCCGCACGATCTACGTCTCGTCCGAGGTCTGGCAGACCGTGGGCTGGGGCACGATCCTCTACCTCGCCGCCCTCACCACGATCGACCAGGACCTGTACGAGGCGGCCCGGATCGACGGCGCCGGCCGGTTGCGGCAGACCTGGCACGTGACGTTGCCCGGTATCCGGCCGACGATGGTGACGCTGCTGATCCTCAACATCGGCAGCTTCATGGCGGTCGGGTTCGAGAAGATCCTTCTGATCTACAACCCGCTGACGTACCCGACCGCGGACGTGATCTCCACCTACCTGTTCCGGATGGGCTTCCAGTCCAGCAACTTCAGCTACGCCGCCGCCGTCGGCCTCTTCGAGGCGGTGATCGGGTTGGTCCTGGTTCTGACGGCGAACCTCATCTCCCGACGCACAGTGGGGACGAGCCTGTGGTGATCCTCGGTACCAAGAGCGAAGCCCCGAAGACGCGCGGGCCGGTGGACAGCCGCGGTTACCGGATCTTCCGGGTGGTCAACACGGTCGTCCTGATCGGCGTCGTGGTCGTGACGCTGTTCCCGTTCCTCAACATCGTGGCCCGCTCGCTCAGCGAAGAGGCGTACATCATCTCCGGGAAGGTGACCATCTTCCCGCGCGGGTTCGACCTGACCGCGTACAAGCTGTTGATGTCGGACGCGTTGTTCTGGACGAACTACCGCAACACAGTGGTGTACACGGTGGTCGCCACGCTCATCTCGATCGTGCTGACCACGTGTTACGCGTACGTGCTGTCGAAGCCGCGGCTGAAGGGGCGGGGTGTCCTCGTCGGCGTCGCGCTGTTCACCATGTTCTTCTCCGGTGGTCTGATCCCCAACTACGTGCTGGTCACCAGCCTGGGGATGAAGAACACCATCTGGGCCGTGGTGATCCCCAACGCCATCAGTGTGTTCAACCTGCTGGTCATGAAGGCGTTCTTCGAGAGCCTGCCGAGCGAGTTGGAGGAGGCGGCGGCGGTCGACGGGCTGAACACGTACGGCATCCTGCTGCGGATCGTGCTGCCGCTGTCGAAGGCGATCATCGCGACGATGGTGCTCTTCTACGCGGTCTCCTTCTGGAACTCGTGGTTCACCGCGTTCCTCTACATGGACCAGCAGGATCTGCTGCCGGTCACCGTGTACCTGCGCAACCTCATCGCGGGCGCCACCAGCGCCGAGTCGGCGGCCGCCAACGCGGACAAGGTTCAGGCCGCAGCCACCCTCCAGGCCGTGACGATCGTGCTCACCACCCTGCCGATCCTGGCGGTCTACCCCTTCGTCCAGCGGTACTTCGTCTCCGGCGTGCTGCTCGGCGCCGTCAAGGGATGACGCCGGGCACCGCAACGATCCACCTCCGAGCCCCACCACCGAAAGGACGAGCCATGCTCCACAAGCCGTGGCGCCGCGTGGCCATAGCCACCGCGGGTCTGCTCGCGCTCACCCTCACCGCCGCCTGTTCCGAGGACCCCGGCGAGTCGAAGGACCTCTCCGAGAACCGGGTCGGCGCGATGGCCACCTACGGCGTCGGCGACCAGTTCAAGGCGACCGAGGCGCTCTCCTTCTCCACCCTCTACAACAACCACACGTTCTACCCGCTCAAGGAAGACTGGCTGTTCTGGTCGGAGCTGACCAAGCGGACCAACGTCAAGATCGAACCGGTGGCCGTGCCGCTGAGCGACTACGAGCAGAAGCGCAGCCTGCTGATCGGCGCCGGGGACGCCCCACTGATCATCCCGAAGACGTACCACCCGCAGGAGGACGCGTTCGTGTCGTCCGGGGCGATCCTCCCGGTGAGCGACTACCTGGATCTGATGCCCAACCTCAAGGACAAGATCACCAAGTGGAATCTCCAGCCGGAGATCGACAACCTGCGGCAGGCCGACGGTAAGTTCTACCTGCTGCCCGGCGTCCACGAGAAGCCCACACAGGACTACACGGTGCTCGTGCGCACCGACATCATGCAGGAGCTCAACCTCGCCGTCCCGAAGACCTGGGACGACCTGTACACGGTGCTCAAGGCGATGAAGGCGAAGTACCCGAACGTCTATCCGTACTCCGACCTGTTCAGCAAGCCCAACCCCACCGGCGCCCTGCTGAACCTCCTCGGCTCGGCCCACGGCACCTACGCGGGCTGGGACTACCAGCACGCCACCTGGAACCCGGGGACGAAGAAGTTCACCTACACCGGCGCATCCGAGCAGTACAAGCAGATGGTCACGTACCTGCACAAGCTCGTCGCCGAGGGTCTGCTCGACCCGGAGAGCTTCACCCAGACCGACGACCAGGCACGCCAGAAGCTTGCCAACGGCAAGTCCTTCGTGGTCACCGGTAACGCGCAGACGCTTGTCAACAACCACCGGCCCGACCTGGCCAAGACCCTGCCGAACGCGAAGATGGCCAAGATCCCGCTGCCGATCGGCCCGGCCGGTGAGGTCAACCCCTTCCCCCGGCTGGAGAACGGCATCATGATCTCCTCGAAGGCCCGGGAGAGCAAGAACTTCGTCGCCATGATGCAGTTCATCGACTGGCTGTGGTATTCCGACGCCGGCATGGAGTTCGCCCGCTGGGGCGTCGAGGGCACCACCTTCACCAAGGACGCGTCCGGCAAGCGCTCGGTCACCGCCGAGGTCGACGTCCTCGGGCTCAACCCGAAGGGCACCAAGCACCTGCAGAAGGACTTCGGCTTCTACAACGGCGTCTTCGCCTACGGCGGCACCCCGGACCTGGTCCGCGGGTTCTTCTCCCCGGAGGAGCTGGAGTTCCAGAAGGTGATGGACGCCCGCAAGCCGAGGGAGGTCCCCCCGCCGCGCCCGTTCACCGATGAGGAGCGCGAGCAGGTGTCGCTCTGGGAGACCCCGCTGAAGGACTTCGTCACCCAGAACACGCTCAAGTTCGCCCTCGGCCAGCGGCCCCTCAGCGAGTGGGACGCCTACGTGGCCGAGCTGAAGGCCAAGAACTCCGAGCAGTACATCGACCTGGTCAACAAGGCGTACGAACGGTTCCAGAAGAACAACGGCTGATCAGCGGAACGTCCGGTCGGGCCGCCCATCGCGGCCCGACCGGACCTTCCGGCCATCACCGCCCGGATGGAGCAACCATGAGTGGCAGCGCCCAGGCCTGGCGACAGTTCGGCGACGGGCCACTGTCGCGGATCACCTCGCGTGTCTACATCCTTCTCGTGGTCGAGTTGCTGCTCCTGCTCACCACCCTGCCCGGCCTGCTCCCGTTGCTGCTGCTGAGCCGCGACGCCAGCAATCTGCCGTTGGTGGCGGTCTTCCTGGTGCCGGTCGGCCCCGCGCTGTCGGCCGCCCTGTACGCCCTGCGCCACCAACGTCCCGACCTGACCGACCTGCGGCCCGCCGCCATGTTCTGGCGCGGGTACCGGGCCAACCTGTCCGGCGTGCTGCGCGTCTGGGTGCCGACGCTGCTGTGGCTGACCGTGCTCGCCGTGAACCTCGCCTACCTGGGTGTCGTCGGCCTCCCGGACTGGTGGACGGTGCCGCTGGTCCTGCTCGGCGTGGGTGTGACGCTCTGCGCGGCCAACGCCCTGGTGATCACGTCGCTGTTCGACTTCCGCACCCGCGACGTCCTCCGGCTCGCCACGCACTTCCTCGTGCGTACCCCCGGTGTCACCGTCGGCAACGCCCTGCTGCTGGCCGCGGCGACCGGGATCACCGCGGTCTTCTCCGAGGCGGTGCTGGCGCTGGTCGCCTCGGTCGCGGTCCTGGCGTTCCTGCGGATCGGTGACCCGATGATCCGCCTGATCGAGAAGGAGTTCACCGCATGAGCCTGCCCGTCACCGCCAAGGTGCCCTTCGGGGGCGACTACAACCCGGAGCAGTGGCCCGAGGACGTGTGGAAGCAGGACTACCGGCTCTTCGACACCGCCCGGATCGACCTGGTCACCATCGGCGTGTTCGACTGGGCGCTCAACCAGCCCGCCGAGGACGTGTACGACTTCTCGACGCTGGACCGGATCGTCGAGCGCGCCGGCGCCGAGGGGCGCGCGATCTGCCTGGCGACCGGCACCGGCGCCCACCCGGCGTGGTTGGCGAAGGCGTACCCGGAGGTGACCCGGACCGACTTCGAGGGCCGCAAGCACCGATTCGGCCAGCGGCACAACTCCTGCCCCAGCTCCCCGGTCTTCCGCCGGCTCTCCACCGAACTGGCCCGCCGGGTCGCCCGCCGCTACGCCGACACACCGGCGGTCGTCGCGTGGCACGTCGGCAACGAGTACGGCGGCGCCTGCTACTGCGAGCTCTGCGCGAACGGCTTCCGGGACTGGCTGCGCAACCGCTACGGCACCCTCGACGAGCTGAACGCCGCCTGGTACACCACCTTCTGGTCGCACACCTTCACCGACTGGGACGAGATCGAGCCGCCGTCAGCGCTGACCGAGCACTGGCGCGGCCCCGACCGCACCGCCTTCCAGGGCATCACCCTGGACTACCTGCGGTTCTCCTCCGACGCGATGCTGACCAACTTCCGCGACGAGAAGGCCGCCATCCGGGAATCCAGTCCGGGCCTACCGGTGACGACCAACTTCATGGGCATGTACCGGCCGATCGACTATCACCGCTGGGCCGCACACCTGGACTTCGTCTCCTGGGACAACTACCCGCCGGACGACGAGTCGGCGGCCCGGATGGCGCTGACCCACGACCTGATGCGCGGGCTCAAGGACGGCCAGCCGTTCTGGTTGATGGAACAGACCCCGAGCGTCACCGCGTGCCGAGACGTCAACCCGCTGAAGAGGCCCGGCCTCATGCGGCTGTGGAGTTGGCAGGCGGTGGCACACGGCGCCGACGCGGTGCTGTTCTTCCAGCTGCGTGCCGCCCGGGGAGCCAGCGAGAAATACCACGGCGCGGTCATCGGCCACGCCGGCCGCTCCGACACCCGGGTGTTCCGGGAGGTCGCCGAATTGGGCGCCGAACTGGACCGTCTCGGCCCGGCCTCGCTGGGCGCGCGGACGCCGGCCCGGGTGGCCCTGCTGTTCGACTGGGACAGCTGGTGGGCGTTGGAGATCTCCGACGGCCCGTCCCGGCTGGTCCGCTATCAGCAGGTCGTGCTCGCGTACCACCGGGCCCTCTGGGACGCCGGTGTGGACCTCGACGTCGTCGCGGTGACCCACAACCTGTCCCGCTACGACGTGGTCGTCGCGCCGGCCCTGCACATGCTCAAGGGCGACCTGCCGCAGCGCCTGGAGGCGGTCGCCGAGCGCGGCGGCTCGGTGCTGACGACGTACCTGTCCGGTCGGGTGGATGAAAACGACCAGGCCTTCCTGATGGACGTGCCCGGCCCACTCGGTCAGCTGCTGGGTGTCCGGGTCGACGAGTGGGACGCGCGCGGCCCGGAGGCGGTCAACCCGGTCCGCCTCGGCGACGGCACCGACCAAATCGACGTCGAGGCGCGGCTGCTGTTCGAGTTGGTGATTCCGCAGGGCGCGGAGGTGGTCGGCACCTACCAGGCCGACTTCTACGCGGGCACCCCGGCGGTGACCCGCAACTCCTTCGGCGCCGGCGACGGCTGGTACGTGGCCGCGGGGCTGGACCAGGCCGGCGTCTCCTGGGTGGTGCGGCAGGTGCTGGCCCGACACGACGTGCTCGGGCCCTACCCGGACGTGCCGGACCTGGAATCCGCTGTCCGGGTCGCGCCGGACGGATCGCGGCTGCTGTTCCTGCTCAACCACCGCGCCGAGCCGATCGAGGTGACCGCCCGGACCAGTGGCGTCGACCTGCTCACCGGCCACCGGACGGCGGCCGACGACGCCCTGCGGCTGCCGGCGTACGGCGTCCTCGTGCTGAGGGCGGACGCGTGAACGCCGAAGGGTCCGCGGACCTCGAACAGTTGGTGTTCACCGAGGAGCCGGAGGGCACCGACGAGCCGCGCGTACACGCCGCCTGGCTGCCCCCGGAGGCGTTCCGGGCGCTCGGCGCGCGCCGCGTCCTCGTCCACGGTCAGGGGATGCTCGTCGACACCGTCCTCGACGAGGTTTCGCGTGCCTGCGCGCGCTACGGCGGACGGGTGTGGCATTCCCCCTCCTGGGACGTCGACGTCGACGTGGTGCTCGCCCTGCGTGGTGCCGGCGAGCTGCCCAACCCGGCGGTGGAGGCGGCGCGCGCCGCGGGGGAGGCGGCGCTGGTCGAGATCGGCGACGGCGAGACGCTGGGCGACGAGGGGTTCCTGCTGGCGCGGGCCGGCGAGGTGACCGTGGTGCTGGCCGACGCGCCCGCCGGGTTGCTGTACGGGCTGTTCCACGTGGTTCGGCTCTGTGCGGCGGCCTACGACCCCGCCCGCCCACCGGAGCGGCACCGGCCGGCGCTGCGCCGGCGGATGCTGAACCACTGGGACAACGTCGCCGTGCACCCGGTGATGGGCCAGGTCGAACGGGGGTACGCGGGCGGCTCGATCTTCTGGCGTGATGGCCGACCGCGCGGCGACCTGGCCCGGATCCGGGAATACGGGCGACTGTTGGCGGCGAGCGGCGTCAACGCGATCTCGGTGAACAACGTCAACGTGGGCCGGACGGAGGCGCTGCTGCTCACCGACCGGCTCGGCGACATCGCCGAGATCGCGGACGTGCTGCGCCCGTACGGCATCCGGGTGCACCTGTCGGTCACCTTCGCCGCGCCAGTGGTCCTCGGTGGCCTGTCGACCGCCGACCCGATGGACGAGGCGGTGCGGGCCTGGTGGGCCGCGACCACCCGGAACGTGTACGAGCGCATCCCGGACTTCGGCGGTTACGTGGTCAAGGCCGACTCGGAGGGACAACCCGGCCCGTTCACCTATGGGCGTGACCACGCCGACGGGGCGAACGTGCTGGCGGAGGCCCTCGCCCCGCACGGGGGAGTGGTGCACTGGCGGGCGTTCGTCTACAACCATCACCAGGACTGGCGGGACCGGTCCACCGACCGGGCGCGCGCCGCGTACGACCATTTCACCCCGCTCGACGGGCGGTTCCGCGCCAACGTGGTCGTGCAGGTGAAGTTCGGTCCGGTGGATTTCCAGACGCGTGAGCCGGTCTCCCCGGTGCTCGCCGCCATGCCGGCGACCCGGCTGGCGGTGGAGTTGCAGGTCACCCAGGAGTACACGGGCCAGCAGCGGCACGTCTGCCACCTCGGCCCGTGGTGGGGTGAGGTGCTGCGCTTCGAACCGTGGGGTCCGGGTGGACGGACGATCGCCGATGTGGCCACGGGGGTGGCGGAATCCGGTGGCGGTCTTGTCGCCGTCGCCAACACCGGTGACGACCTCTTCTGGACCGGGCACCCGTTGGCACAGGCCAACCTGTACACGTTCGGTCGGCTCGCCTGGGACCCCCGGCTGGACCCGACGGCGATCCTCGACGAGTGGATCTCGCTGACCTTCCCGCCGTCGGCGACCGCCGACCCGGAGCTGGTGGGGCGGACGCTGCACGAGATCCTGGACGACTCGTGGCGCACCTACGAGCGGTACACCGCCCCGCTGGGCGTCGGCTTCATGGTTCATCCCGGTGACCACTACGGCCCCGGCATCGACGGGTACGAGTACACGCGGTGGGGCACCTACCACTTCGCCGACCGTGACGGTGTGGGCGTGGACCGCAGCCGCGCGTCGGGCACCGGCTTCGCCGCCCAGTACCCGCCGTACTGGGCCCAGGTGTACGAGTCGCCCGAGAGCTGCCCCGACGAGCTGCTGCTCTTCTTCCACCACGTCCCGTACGAGCACGTCCTGCACAGCGGGTCGACAGTCATCCAGCACATCTACGACACGCACTTCACCGGTGTCGAGGAGGTGGCGGTGATGCGACGGCGCTGGCAGACCCTGAACGGGATGATCGACCCGGCCGTCTACGAGCGGGTGGCCGAACGTCTCGACGAGCAGGTGCGGTCCGCCACCGAGTGGCGCGACCAGGTCAACGCGTACTTCTTCCGCAAGTCCGGGGTGCCCGACGAGCGTGGGCGCACCATCTACTGATCGCAACGACAGGGAGGCGCGGCCATCCGGCCGAGCCTCCCTGGCTGTCTCCGGGAGGCTCGGCAGGTTCCGAGAACATCCCGATAATTGCTCGGGACCCATCGATGGTGCCCACGCCCGCCGATGCCCCCAGGCGTGCAGGTGGCCGCCGAATCCGTTGCAGCGAAAGGTTTCCGGAACTCTTGACAATCGAGTTAGCTCGATTGAAGCTGGCATGGTCACGCGAGCCGCGGTCAAGGTCGGGCGAAGGGCAGTCCTCGACTTAAGTCCCCTTCCACGCGCCTTTTTCGCAAGGGATCGCGACCATGACACTGAAGACAAGAACGCTTGGCGTCGTTCTGGCGGCCGTGACGCTGGCCGCCGCCGCGTTGACGTTCCCCACGCCGGCGTCGGCGGCAACGCTCACGCAGGTGACCAACTTCGGCACCAACCCCACCAACCTGCAGATGCACCTCTACGTCCCGGACCGGGTGGCGACCCGACCGGCGATCCTCCTGGCCATGCACTACTGCACCGGAACGGGCCCGGCGTTCTACTCGGGCACGCAGTACGCATCCCTCGCGGACCGGTACGGGTTCATCGTGATCTACCCGTCGGCCACCCGCAGTAGCAAGTGCTGGGACGTGTACTCGCCGCAGGCGTTACGTCGTGGCGGCGGAAGCGACCCGGTCGGGCTCATGTCGATGGTCGACTACGTGCGGCAGCGCTACACCGCCGACCCGGCGCGGATCTTCGCCACCGGCACCTCGTCCGGGGCGATGATGACGAACGTCATGCTGGGGGACTACCCGGACGTGTTCGCGGCCGGCGCTTCCTTCGCCGGCGTGCCGTTCGGCTGCTTCGCCACCGGGGGCAGCTCCGAGTGGAACAGCGAGTGCGCGAACGGGCAGGTCATCAAGACCCCGCAGCAGTGGGGGGATCTGGTCCGCGGGGCGTACCCCGGCTACAGCGGCCAGCGACCACGGATGCAGATCTGGCACGGCACCAGCGACGAGACACTGCGCTACCCGAACTTCGGCGAGCAGGTCAAGCAGTGGACCAACGTGCACGGATTGAGCCAGACCCCGACGTACACCGACTCCCCGCAGTCCGGCTACACGCGCACCCGGTACGGCAGCAGCGGCCCGATGGCTCCGGTCGAGGCGATCAGCATGCAGGGTGTCACGCACAACCTGCCGGTCGACGCCGCGCAGGTCATCCGCTTCTTCGGGCTGGACGGCACCACACCTCCACCGACCACTCCGCCTCCCACCACCCCGCCTCCCACCACCCCGCCTCCCACGACGCCGCCCCCGACGACGCCGCCGCCGACCACGCCGCCCCCGACCACGCCGCCGCCCAGCGCGGGCGCCTGCCGGATTGGCTACACGGTCAACGCCTGGAACAACGGGCTCACCGCGAGCGTCACCATCACGAACACCGGTACCGCCGCCGTGAGCGGATGGGCGCTGACGTTCACGCTGCCCACCGGACAGCGCATCACCAGCGGCTGGAACGCCCAGTACTCCCCGGCGAGCGGCGCGGTGACCGCCCGCAACGTCTCCTACAACGCCACCATCGCCCCGAACACGTCGGTCGGCATCGGCTTCCAGGCCACCCATGAGGGCGGCACCGGCAAACCCTCGTCGTTCGCCCTGAACGGTGCCGCCTGCTCGGTGGCCTGAGCTCCATTCCCACCCACCACCACAGAAGGAGTCGCACGATGAGAAGCACGAAGTGGAAGGCGGCAACGAGAGCCGCCCTCGCGCTGACCGGCGCGGGTGCGCTCGCCGCCGGCATGGCGCTGTTCGCGACCGCACCCGCCTCCGCCGGTACGACCTTGGGTGCGTCGGCTGCCGAGAAGGGTCGGTATTTTGGTACGGCGGTGGCTGGGTTCAAGCTCTCCGACAGTGCGTACACCACGATCTTGAACCGTGAGTTCAACATGGTGACGGCCGAGAACGAGATGAAGATCGACGCCACCGAGCCGCAGCAGAATCAGTTCAGCTACGGGGCGGCGGACCAGATCGTCAACCATGCGCGCAGTCGTGGGATGAGCGTGCGGGGTCATACCCTGGCCTGGCATTCGCAGCAGCCGGGTTGGATGCAGAACATGAGTGGTAGTGCGTTGCGGCAGGCGATGCTCAACCATGTGACGCAGGTGGCCACGCATTTCCGGGGTCAGGTCGTGGCGTGGGATGTGGTGAACGAGGCGTTCGCTGATGGTAGTTCGGGTGCGCGTCGTGACTCGAACCTGCAGCGGACGGGTAATGACTGGATCGAGGCGGCGTTCCGGGCTGCGGATGCCGCGGATCCAACGGCGAAGCTGTGTTACAACGACTACAACACGGACAACTGGACGCACGCGAAGACGCAGGGCGTCTACAACATGGTGCGTGATTTCAAGGCTCGTGGTGTGCCGATCGATTGTGTGGGTTTCCAGTCGCACTTCAACAACGACTCGCCGTACGTGAGTAACTACCGCACCACGTTGTCGAGTTTCGCGGCGCTGGGGGTGGATGTGCAGATCACCGAGTTGGACATCCAGGGCGCGTCGGCGGCCACGTACCGCAGTGTGGTGGAGGACTGCCTGGCCGTGGCCCGCTGCAACGGGATCACGGTGTGGGGCATCCGCGACAGTGACTCGTGGCGGGCGTCGCAGACCCCGTTGCTGTTCAACAGCAACGGCTCGAAGAAGCCGGCGTACGACGCTGTCCTCGCCGCGCTGAACAACGGCACCACCCCACCGACGACCGCTCCTCCGACCACGAACCCGCCGACCACGGCTCCGCCCACGACGGCTCCGCCCACGACGGCTCCGCCCACGACGGCTCCGCCCACCACCCCGCCTCCTGGGCCGGGTGGCTGCACCGCGACGGTGACGGTGAACCAGTGGACGGGCGGCTTCGTGGCAAACGTACGGGTCACGGCCGGCTCGTCGGCTCTCAACGGCTGGACGGTGACGATCGGGTTGCCGTCAGGCGCGACGGTCACCAACGCGTGGAGCGCCAACCGCAGTGGTAACACCGGCACGACGAACTGGACGAACGTCGCCTACAACGGCCAGGTCGGCGCCGGGCAGGCCACCGAGTTCGGCTTCCAGGCCAACGGCACCGCCGGCAGCCTCAGCCCAACCTGCGCGGCAGCCTAAGAGGATCATCCGGCCGGTGCGCGGGCCACCCGCCCCCGCACCGGCCACCCACCCCAGCCCCGGTGATCAAGATGTTTCCGTCACGACACGCCACTTTGGGCGGCTACCAGGAACATTGGCACGACCACGAGGATCCGGTTCGTGCGGGCGCGCTCGACCTGCTCGGCGAGCCAGGTCTCGTCGTCGGTGATCCGTTTCAGCAGGTCGAGCGCGGTGTCGTCGATGAACACAGCGGTGTGCACCTCGACGATCGGGTCGGTGAACCCGGCGTCGAGCAGCAGGTTGCGATACCGACGGGCAACGCGCGGCGAAGGGAGCGAGTCCGCCTTCGCGTGGACCAGCCGACGGGTGGCTTCCGGCTCGTCCGAGTCAATGGCGATCATGTCCCAGTCCTGGCCGAGCAGCACGGCCCGGCCGCCCGGTGCGAGCACCCGCCGGGCCTCGGCCACGGCTCGTGCCGGGTCGTCGAGCACGTGCAACACCTTGTCGGCACGGTAGTAGGTGGCAGAACCGTTTTCGAGCGGCAGCTCGACGGCGTCGCCGACCTGGAACTCGCCGGCAGGCCAACGCTCCCGGGCCACAGCGATCATCTCGGGATCGAGGTCGACGCCGACTGCGTGGGCTCCGCGCTCGGCCAGTTCGGCGACAGCGCGGCCACTGCCACAGCCAACGTCGACGACGGTTTGGCCAGCGAGGTCGCCGAGCAACTCGTAGGAGCGGGTGCGCAGGTCGACGGCCGCAGGCTCGCTCTCGATGGCATCGAGAACAGTTAGAAGACTGGACATGCCCGCCATGGTCGGACTTAATGTCGACATGAAGTCAAGCCCGATGACGATCGGCGAAGTGGCCGACCACTTCGGCCTACCAACGCACGTACTGCGGCACTGGGAGTCGGTGGGCCTGCTCTGCCCCGCCCGGGTCGCCGGCGGTCGTCGCCGCTACACCCGCGACGACCTGTTCCGGGTGGCCTCGATCCTGCGCGCGAAGCAGGCCGGCCTGCCGCTGTCGGAGATTCGAGCGTTCCTCGCCGCAGGCGACCCGGCCGCCCGCAAGGACGTGCTGCGCCGCAATCACGGCGCGCTGCAGGCCAGGATGGCGGCGCTGCGGTCAGCGCTCGATCTGCTAGCGGCCGGGCTGAACTGCTCACACCAGGACATCTCGACCTGCCCGAACTACCGTGCCCACCTGGCGGAGCTGGTGGAGGTCGAGGGTAGGCCCTAGACGAGTAAGTGCCTAACCCTGGCCCGGACTGTGAGCGCAGCCGGCAGCCGGCGGTGACCGTCGGTCACCTCCGTCAGAGCGGATGCGGTAGTGAGCGGTATACCTCAAAGTCATATTCATACCTCTGAGGTATACCGCTCAACAGCACATCGACACGGCAGGCAGCCAAAGCGGATGGCGAGCGTCCTTCGCTGCGCCCGCCGCCCCGTCTTGAGTTAGGACGTACTCGGCTAACCGTCGATGCGGGTGATGTTGCGGATCTTGTTGGAGGCGTCCAGGGCGGCCACCTTGTACGCCTCGGCCAGCGTCGGGTAGTTGAACACCGCGTCGACCAGGTAGTCGATCGTGCCGCCGCAACCGATCACCGCCTGCCCAATGTGGACGATCTCGGTGGCGGCGGTGCCGAACACGTGCACCCCGAGCAGTCGACCGTCCTCGGGGGAGACGAGCAACTTCAGCATCCCGTACGAGTCGCCGACGATCTGGCCCCGGGCCAGCTCCCGGTAACGCGCGATGCCGACCTCGAACGGTGTCGAGTTGTCGGTGAGCTGCGCCTCGGTCTGCCCGACGAAGCTGATCTCCGGGATCGTGTAGATGCCGATGGGTTGCAGGCCGTGCATCTCCCGGATCGGTTCGCCGCAGGCATGCTGCGCGGCGAGTCGGCCCTGCTCCATCGAGGTGGACGCGAGCGCGGGGAAGCCGATCACGTCACCGACCGCGTAGATGTTGTCCACCGTCGTGCGGTAGTTGGCGTCCACCTTGATCCGGCCACGTCGGTCCGCCTCCAACCCGGCGGCCTCCAGTGCCAGGTCGTCGGTCTGGCCCTGCCGGCCGGCCGAGTACATCACCGTGTCCGCCACGATCTTCTTGCCGCTCTTGAGGATGCACAGCGCGGCCGTCTGGTGCTTCTCCACGGCGGCGACCTCCTCGCCGAAGCGGAACGCCACGGACAGGTCACGCAGGTGGTATTTGAGAGACTCGATGACCTCGTCGTCGCAGAAGTCGAGCATCCGGTCGCGGCGCTCCACCACGGTCACCTTGGTGCCGAGCGCCGCGAACATCGACGCGTACTCCATGCCGATCACGCCGGCGCCGACCACGACCATGCTGCGGGGTACGGCTTGGAGGTTGATGACGCCGTCGGAGTCCACGATCGTCCGGTCGTCGAAGTCGACACTGTCCGGGCGGGCCGGACGAGTGCCCGCAGCGATGATGATCTTGTCGAAGGTCACCTTCGACTCGCGCCCCGAGCCGCTGTCGACCCAGACCGAGTGCGCGTCCGCGAAGCGCCCGGTGCCGGTGATCATCGCGACCCGGTTGCGGGCCAGTTGATTGCGGATGACGTCGGTCTGCCGCGTGATCACGTGTTGGGTCCGGGCCGCCAGGTCGCTGACCGTGATCTCCTCCTTGACCCGGTAGCTGCTGCCGTAGAGGTCACGCTGGCTGAGCCCGGTCAGATAGAGAACGGCCTCGCGCAGCGTCTTGGAGGGGACGGTGCCGGTGTTGATGCACACCCCACCGATCATGTCGCGGCGGTCCACGATGCCGACCCGCCTGCCGAGTTTGGCGGCGGCTATCGCGGCCTTCTGACCGCTGGGTCCGGAGCCCAGCACCAACAGGTCGTAGTCATACACGACCGTTAGCGTCGCAAGATGTCAGGGCTGGCGCCAGACCCCGGAGTCGAGCGTTATTCGTCTGCCACCGTGCAGAGGCCGCCGTTCAGCGTGATCTCCTCCGGCAGTTGCGTGCCGGTGGCGACGAGCCCCAACGACACGGTGCCGCCCGGCGGGATCACCGCGTTGCGGAACACGAAGCCGTCCGACCACTGCCGCACGACGGATCGGACCGCGCAGCTCGGCGGTGGCGGCAGGGTGGTCACCGTGACCGGTGCGGACAGTGGGGACAGGTGGCCGGCCTCGTCGCGGGCCCGCACCGCGTCAGCCGCAGGGTCGGGTTGGACAGCGAGCTGTTGCCGGCCGCCCCCAGCGCGCACACCGAAAAGGTGCTAAGGCAGGTGCGGCCAGGTCGGTGTCCCGTCAGCCGACGAGGCGGCGTTCCCAGGCCCACGCGGCGATCTCGACCCGGTTGCGGGCCTTGAGCTTCATCTGCACGCTCGCCAGGTGGGTCTTGACGGTGCCGACGGCGATGAAGAGTTGGGCGGCGATCTCGGCGTTGGTCAGGCCCCGGGCGACGAGCTTCACGACGTCGAGTTCCCGTGGTGACAGCCCGGTGTCGCCGCGCGCCGGGGCGGGGGAGCTGAGGTGCTCCAACAGCCGTACGGTGATGGAAGGGCTGATCAGCGCGTCACCGGACACGGCCGCGCGGACCGCCTCCACCAGCAGGGCCGGCCCGGAGTCCTTGAGCAGGAAACCGCAGGCGCCGTTGGAGAGCGCGGTGTGCACGTACTCGTCGAGGTCGAAGGTCGTCACCACGACTACCCGGATCGGGTCGGTGACGCCCGGCCCGGCGAGCAGCCGCAGTGCTTCGAGGCCGTCGAGGCGCGGCATCCGGATGTCCAGCAGCACCACGTCCGGGCGTAGTCGCCGGGCCAACTCGACGGCGACCACCCCGTCGGCGGCCTCGCCGACCACCTCCATGTCCGACTGTGCACCAATGATCATGCCGAAGCCGGTCCGGACCATCGCCTGGTCGTCGGCGATCAACACCCGGATCATCGTCCCACCGCCGTGCGCAGCGGGAACGCCACATCGAGCACCCAGCCGCCGGCGATGCCGGGACCGGCGGTGATCGTGCCACCGAGGGCGCGTACCCGCTCGGTGAGGCCGATCAGGCCGAAGCCGTGCCCCCGGGCCGGCGCGGTGCGCCCGGCCGCGCCGTCGTCGGCCACCCGGACCAGCAACCAGTCCGGGGTACGTCGCACGGCCACGTCCACTGACCGGGCGCCCGGCGCGTGCTGGCGGGTGTTGGTCAGCCCTTCCATCACCACCCGGTACGCCGAGGTCGAGACCTCCACCGGCAGATCGTCCAGGTCGCCGTCGATGTGCAGTCGTGCCGGCGCGCTCGCCGTGCCGTTGAACCCCGTCAACAGCGGCTCCAACTCGGTCACCCCGGCCAGTGGGGCCAGCGGCGCGTCCGGTGGCGTGTTCGGGTTCCGCAGGATCCCGACCATCCGCCGCATCGAGGCCATCGTCTCGGCGCCGGCCCGCTCGATCTGCTCCAGGGCGACGATCACCCGACGCGGATCCTGCTCGGCGACGAACCGGGCACCCTGCGCCTGCACCACGATCCCGGTGACGTGGTGGGCGATGAAATCGTGCAGGTCACGGGCGAACTCGGCACGCTGCTCGGCCCGGACCAGCGCGATCGCCCGCTCCCGGCCGGCGGCGATGATCCGTAGGTAGAGCCCCACTCCGGCGGCGCCGGCCGCGGCGAGCGCCTGGATCAGCCCGAAGATCACGAGCACGTTGTCGGTGCCGGCGCGCAGCGGGAGGGCGCTGACGGCGAGCCCGGCGGCCATCGCCGCCCACGGGGCGAGGCGGGCAGCGCCCCAGCGGGTGACCACGAAGACCACCCCCAGCAGCCCGGCCGACTCGGCGAGCCCCCAACTGCTGCCGAACAGGTTGCTGCCGTTGGCGATGAACACGCCCGCCGAGGTGAGGGCCAGCGAGGCGGCGGCGAGCGCCAGCGCGGCCAACGGCAGCAGGCGGGAACCCAGCCGGTGCACCGGCAGCCAGAGCGGCACCGTCGCCACCGCCAGCCCCATCCGCACCAGCAGGAGCAGGAGATCGGCTGGGCTCATGCTCCCGGACGTGGTGAACCGCAGGTCGAACAGAGCGAGTAGGCCGATGGCCAGCAGCCCGGCGGCCTGGGCCAGGCGTACCCACCAACGGCGAAGATCCAGCGTGCTCATGATGACCCAGCGTAGCCAGGCGCCCAGCGCTGGCAGGTCGGCCGAAAGGTAGACCCCGCGCCGGCGATACCCGGCCCCGGACCGATGCGCGCACCCGCCGGTGACGGCGACGCTTCCCGGGTCACATCGCAGCCACTGGAGGAACAATGACAACCCACGCCCCGCCGGAGACCAGCCACGCCGCGGTCGCCGCGGTCGACCTGGTGAAGGTGTACGGCAGCGGCGAGACCGCGGTCCGTGCCCTGGACGGGGTCTCGGTCGGCTTCGGCCGGGCCGAGTTCACCGCGATCATGGGTTCGTCCGGGTCCGGCAAGTCGACCCTGATGCACTGCCTCGCCGGCCTCGACACGGCCACCTCCGGCCGCGTCCTGCTCGGCGGGACCGAGCTGACGGGCCAGTCGGACCGGACGCTGACCCGGGTACGTCGGGAGCGGATCGGGTTCGTCTTCCAGTCCTTCAACCTGCTGCCGCAGCTCACCGCCGCGCAGAACATCACCCTGCCGTTGGATCTCGCCGGCCGGCAGCCGGACCGGCAGCTCCTCGACCACCTGGTGCGGGTGCTCGGCCTCGGTGACCGCCTCGGCCACCGGCCCAGCGAGCTGTCCGGCGGCCAACAGCAGCGGGTCGCGCTGGCCCGAGCCCTGGTGGCGCGACCGGAGGTGGTCTTCGCCGACGAGCCGACCGGCAACCTCGACTCCCGCTCCGGCGCGGAGGTGCTCACCATCCTGCGCGACTCGGTACGCGACCTCGGCCAGACCGTCGTCATGGTCACCCACGACCCGATCGCCGCCGCGTACGCCGACCGGGTGGTGCTGCTCGCCGACGGACGGGTCGCCGGCGAGATCGACAAGCCGGACCAGGGGTCGGTCACCGACGCGCTTCGTGATCTGGCGGCCCGCGCATGAGGGCGACCGTGCTGCGTACCCAGACCAGCGCCGCGGCCCGGCGGCCCGGCCGGCTGCTCCTGACCGGCCTGGCGATCCTGGTCGCGTCGTTCGTCGTCTTCGGCACCGTGCTGGTGCAGCAGATCACCGAGCGGACCGTGCGGGACAACCTGAGCGGCACCCCGGCCGCCACCGACCTGGTGGTCGGCAACCCCGACCTGCCGCCACCCACCGTGACGGACCTGCAGCACGTCCGCGCCGTGCCCGGTGTGGTCGAGGCGTTGGGCCGGGTGACGGTCGGGATGTCCATCGGCGAGGGGTATCTCAATCTGCAGGCCGATCCGGGCGTCGGCCCGCTGGCGACGGTCCGGATGATCGAGGGCAGCTACCCGGACCAGCCCGGCGAGATCGCGATCACCCCGCGTACCGCCGAGCGGCTCGGGCTCTCGGTCGGCACCACGACCACCGGCACGGGCGGCGAGCTGACCGCGCCCGCCCCGCTCACCGTGACCGGTGTGGTCGAACCGGACGCCGATGCCGGCTACGACGCGTACGCCCCGGACAGCCTCGTGATCGCCTGGGCGCACCTGGCCGCCGTGGAGCGCATCGATCTGCGGGTGGCCTCCGGCGAGTCGGCGGAGACCGTCCACCAACGGGTGACCGCGGTGGTCACCGCCGGGCAGCCGATCCGTTCCGGCGCCGAGGTACGCGACGCCGAGGTCAACGCGGCGGCGGAGCAGGTCGGGAAGCTCTTCATCCTGGTCGGCATCTTCGTCGCCATCGCGGTCGCCGCGGCGGCGCTGGTGGTCACCTCGACCTTCCGCATCGTCTTCGCCCAGCGGATGCGGCAGCTCGCGCTGCTGCGGGCGGTCGGCGCGAGTCGCGGAACCCTGGTGGGGGCGTTGACCGCCGAGGGAGCCCTGACCGGTCTGGTCGCCGGCGTCGTCGGGGTCGCCGGCGCCCTCGCCCTCGGGTACGCCCTGCCGGCGGTCCTGCGCGCGTCCGGCATGGACGTCTCGCCGCCGGGTCTGCCAATCGCGGCGGCGGTGGCGGTGGTGATCGGGGCCGTCGTGATCACCGTGCTGGCGGTGCTGGCACCGGCGCTCTCGGCCGCCCGGGTCTCCCCGCTGGAGGCACTGCGGTCGGCGAGCACCACCTCCGGGCGGCGCGGCGTCGGCGCGTTGCGCCTCGTGTTCGGGCTGCTGCTGGCGGTCGGCGCGGTGTTGGGTGCCGTCGGGACGTGGCAGCAGGTGCCGACACCGGAGCAGGAGTCCTACGACCCGACGACGCCACTGCTCCTGCTGGTCGTGTCCGGGACCCTGGCGTTCTTCGCGCTGGTGGCGCTCGGGCCGTTGCTGGTGCGGCCGGTGCTGGCCGTGGTGGGTTGGCCGCTGCGCCAGCTCGGTCCGCTCGGGCGGATGTCGGTCGGCGGCATCGGCGGGGCGCCGCGTCGGGCGGCCGCGGTCTCCGTCGTGGTGGCGCTCGGCGTGACCCTGATCGCCGGGGTGGTCATCGGGGGAGCGTCGCTGCAGGTCCTCACCGGCCGCGAGCTGGCGCTCTCCGCACCGACGGACTTCGAGGTCACCACCAACGGTGAGCCCCTGCCGGCGGCTGTCGTGACCCGGGCCGAGGAGGCGCGCGGGGCGTTGGCCCGGGTGGTGCCGTACCGGCGGGTCGGCGACGTCACGCTGCTGCGCGGCACCGACCGGCTCGGCGACGCCGAATCCGCGTATTCGACGACCGACCTGGATCTGGCGGCGATGCCGAGCACCAAGGACCTGGACGTGGCCGAGGGCAGCCTGGCCGACCGTGGCCCGGGCCGCATCGTGCTCGGCAGCTGGGTCGCCCGCAACGCCGGGCTGCGGGCCGGCGACACCGCCACCCTCGCCCGGGCGGGGAAGACCGTCGACATCCGCGTGGCCGCGGTCCTGCCCGACTCAGGCCCGCTGCACGCGGGCATCCTCACCGATCCGGCTGACCTGGACCGGCTCGGCGTGCCGACCGCGTACACCGGTCTGCTGGCCGACGCGGCCGGCTCCGGCGAGGACGGTCGCACGGCCGGCGTGCGGGCACTGCGGCAGGCGCTCGGGGGCAGCGAGGGGGTGGGCCTCGTGGTGCTTGCCGACGAGCGCGACCGTAACGACACGTTGGTGAGCAGTCTGGTCTGGATCGCGGTCGGTCTGGTCAGCCTGACCGTGCTGATCGCGGTGGTCGGCGTGGGCTCCACGACCGCGCTCTCGGTGGTGGAGCGCGTACGCGAATCCGGGTTGCTCCGTGCGATCGGCCTGTCCCGAACCGGCCTGCGCACCATGTTGACCGTCGAGTCCGGCCTGTACGGGGTCATCGGTGCGACAGTCGGTCTGCTGCTCGGCATCCCGTACGCCTGGTTGGCGGTCCAGACCCTCGGGATCAACGCACCGCTGACGGTGCCGGTGCTGCCGCTGGTCGGGCTCTTCGTGGCGCTGGTTGTGCTGACCGCGCTGGCCGGGGTGCTGCCGGCGCGGCGGGCGTCGCGGGTCAGCCCGGTGGTGGCCCTGGGGGCCGACGGCTGAGCGGCGTTCCGTTGGATCGCGGGTCGGCGCCGGCGTCTCGGTGCCGACCCGCGATGGCAGGGTCAGTTGGGGTTGTTGGCGTGGGTCAGCGTCTCCCAGGCGACGAAGAGGTTGTTGGTTCCGGCGGGGCGCTGTTGCAGCGTGAGGGTCTGCGTGTTGGTCATGACGTTGCCCAGTCGGGTGCTCATCGCGTTGAAGCCGACCTCGGTGATCGGGCCGAGGCCCCGGGTGAGGCTGCCGCCGCAGAGCCAGGAGGGTGGCGCTTCGCCGAGTTGGTAACGCGAGTGGAAGCCGAGCGCCTGGCGCAGCCGCTCACCGACCTGGGGATACAGGTCCCGTCCCTGGATGCGGGAGGTCTCCGCGACGTGTGAGATGGCGGAGATCCCGTAGCCGGTGTGGACGAAGTCGCGGCAGGTCTCCTGGGCGAGGCCGGCGACGAAGGTGGACTGGCCCTGCCAGTAGCCGATGATCTCCGAGCTGGTGTCGAGACCGCTGCCGGGCACCGTGTAGGGCAGCGCGCCGTCGCTGGGCAGGTAGACGAAGGCGCGGGTCCGGTTGAGGAAGCGGGTGACTGCCGCGTCGTAGGCGGTCCGGTCCTCCAGGAAGACGGCGATGCCGACGGCCGCTTCCATCATGGTCAGTTCCCAGTTGCCGTTGCTGTTCGAGCCGTTGCGCACCATCGGCAGGTAGACGTTGCGCAGCATGGTGGCGAAGCGGTTGGCGTTGGGCCAGCTGGTGTACGTGTACTTGATGATCTCGGCCGCCCGGGGCCAGACCGAGGCGGCCCACCCGGTCTGCAGCGGGGCGTTGCTGCCGGTGTGCGCGGTGATCGTGGCCGACCACGCGTCCATGATCTGGATCGACTTCTGCGCGTACCGGGCATCTCCGGTGTAGTACCAGGCGAGCGCGTCGGTGTACGCGGCGATTGCGTCCTCCCGCTCGTCCGTACATCCGTTGTTGGGGTTGGAGTAGGAGCCGCACTCGACGACCGCGCGGGGCGCCGGGGTGCGCGACAGTGCGGCGTACCGGCTGCTCATCATCTGGTTGTAGGCCGACGCCCACGGCTGCGCGCCGGCCTGCACCCGGCCGCGGACGAAGTCGAGCTGCCCGCCGCTGACCAGCACGCCGGGGTGTGTGAAGCCGCCGGACGGAGGTGGCGTCGTGCCACCGCCGGTGGGCAACGTCCAGGTCTGGTTGGTGGTGCCGGTGCAGCTCCAGATCTGCAGGGGGGTGCCGTCGGCGGAGCTGGGGCCGGTCGCGTCGAGGCACTTGCCGGAGGTCGGGTTGACCAGTTGCCCGGCGCTGGGCGACCACTGCTGCGCGCCGGTGCCGTTGCAGTCGTAGATCTGCACCCGTGCGCCGTTGGCGGTGCTGGCGGCGGCGATGTCGAGGCACTTGCCGAGCGATCTGATCGTGCCGTCGTCGGCCACCGTCCACTGTTGGGCGGCGGAGCCGTTGCACGAGTAGAGCTGGACCTGTGTGCCGTTGGCCGGGTTCGCGGCGGCCACGTCGACGCACTTGCCGCCGTACCCTGTGATGGCGCCCGTCGCGGCCGCCGTGGCGGGCGAGGCGCCAACCAACAGGCTTGCCGGTACGGCGAGCACGGCCACCGCGAGCGCGGCGGTCAGACGGATGCGGGGGCGGCGGGGCGCGGGCCCGGCCAATCGTCGCGCCATGTCGGGGTCCTTCCGAGCGGCGAAGCCAACTGTAAAGCGTGTTAATTGTTACAGGCGTACGCATCGATATCAATGTCTTCGCCGCGCCGCGTGCGGTCACGGGTGCATGCTCGCGCCCTTGACGCACGCATTCCGGCGATGCCGCCTGCGCGGCTGAGCGCGATCAGACGAGCTGGCCACCGATGACGGAGACCAGCCGCAGTTTCTCGTCGCTCTCCGAGCCGGGCACGGCGGTGAAGACCAGCAGCGTCTGGGACTCGTCGGGGTCCACCAGGATCTGACAGTGCAGCTCCAACGCCCCGACCTCGGGGTGCAGGAAGCGCTTCGGCGGGCAGGAGCCGGCCGGCACCGGGTGCTCCCGCCACAGCTGGGCGAACTCCGGGCTCCTGGCCAGCAGATCGTCGACGAGCGCCGCCGCCCGCGACCCTCGACCGTCACGGGTGTACGAGGCGTGCAGGTTCGCCACGAGCAGGCGGCTCCGCGTCTGGTGATCCTCCGCCGGGTGCAGCCGCCGCGCCGCCGGGTCGGTGAACCAGCGGTGGTGTGCACTGCGGGCCAACCCGGTGTGCCGGGTCTCGTCGCCGAGCAGGGCAACGGCCGGCGCGGTCTGCGCCAGGGTCTCGCCGAGGTGGTTGACCACCTGGGCCGGGGTGTCGTGCATCCGGTCGAGGATCCGCATCATCCCCGGGTTTACGTGATCGGCCCGTACCGCCCGGTGCGGGATGGCGTGGCCGGCGAGCTGGAACAGATGGTCCCGTTCGGCCAGGGAGAGCCGCAGGCCACGGGCGAGGGCGGCGACCATCTGCTCGGAGGGGCGCGGCCCCCGCTGTTGCTCCAACCGGCTGTAGTAGTCGGTGGACATCCCGCTCAACGTGGCGACTTCCTCGCGCCGCAGCCCCCCGGTGCGCCGGCGCGGACCCCGGGGCAACCCGACGTCCTCCGGTTGCAGCGCCGCACGGCGGGTGCGCAGGAAGCTGGCGAGTTGGGCGCGGTCCACGGCGTCTCCGTTCAGTGGGTGCCGGAGGTGAAACGGCACGTCGAGTGCAACAGGCGAGCCCAGCCGAGGTGTTCCGCCTTGCGGCCACGGACGTTGCAAGATCGTGCTCGATCCTGGTTAAAGGGGTGTCCGGTGCGTTCGAGGCCACTACATCCACGATCCAGCACGATCCTCACCGAAGCCGACCGTGATGACTACCGACCCGTTGATCACCAGGGCACCACACCGGCGTCCTCGAAGAACCCACCGGTGGGCCCGTCGTCGGGCAGGGTCGCGAGTCGGACCGCGATCGCCGCGCCCTGTTCCGGGGTACGGACGCCGCGAAAGCCGTTGAGGTCGGTCGCGACGAAGCCGGGGCAGGCGACGTTGATCAGGATGTTCGTGTCGCGCAGTTCCTTGGCGTACTGAACGGTGACGGCGTTGAGGAACGTCTTCGATGGCGCGTACGCGACGGCAAGCGGGCCCGTCGCCAACTCGTCGGTGGAGCCGCTCTGCCGGGCGAGGGAGCCGACGCCGCTGGACATGTTCACGATCCGCGGTGACGTCGAGCGGCGCAGCAGGGGCAGCATGGCGTTGGTGACGCGGATGACGCCGATCACGTTGGTCTCCACCGCCGTCCGTACGGCCGCGAGGTTGACCGTGGTCGGCTCCTGCGGCACACCGCCGGTGACGCCGGCGTTGTTGACGAGTACGTCGAGGCCGCCGGCACGTTTCTCGACCAGCCGGGCGGCGGCGGCCACGCTCGTGTCGTCGGTCACGTCCAGCGGCACACCGAACGCGTCGACGCCGGCCGCGCGCAACTTCTCCACTGCGGCTTCTCGGCGCGCGTCGTTCCGGGCACCGACCCCGACGCTCCACCCGAGGGCGCCCAGGCCGGCTGCGATCTCGTACCCGATTCCCTTGTTCGCGCCGGTGACCAGCGCGATTGTCGTTTGACTCATGCATCCGATCCTGTCCGCGCCCCAGCGGGCCGCCAACACCGTTTGAGTGGGCGTCGATACCTCACGGGTATCCATCGAGGCCACGCCGTAGGTGTGCGTCCGGGCGGGACGGGCCGTGCCGTCGGTACCGTTGGCGCATGGAGACGCGTGAGCTGCGGTATTTCGTCGCGGTCGCCGAGGAGTTGCACTTCGGGCACGCTGCGCAGCGGCTCGGGATCGCGCAGCCACCACTGTCGCGGGCGATCGCGCAGTTGGAACGGCGGCTCGGGGTGGCGCTGCTGGAACGCACCAGCCGCACCGTCGCGCTGACCGAGGCCGGCTCGGTGCTACTGGTCGAGGGCCGGGCGGCCCTCGACGCGGTCGAGGCCGCCGAGCGCCGTACCCGCCGCGCCGCCCTTGTCGAAGCCGGACATCCCGGCCTGGTCCTCGTCACGAAGGCTGGAGCGTCCGGCGAGTTGCTGTCGAAGCTGCTCGACGCGTACGCCTCCGAGCCTGGCGCGGTCCCCGTCGAGGTGCTGCTGTGCGGGATCGGCGAGCAGGAGCGAATGTTGCGCGATGGACGGGCGGACGTGGCGCTGCTGCACCGGCCGTTCGACTCGACGGTCGGACTGGACACCGAGGAGCTGCGCACGGAGGGGCAGGTAGTGGTCCTGCCGGCCGGGCACCCCCTCACCGCCCGGGCCCAGGTGCGGATGGCCGACGTCACCGCGCTACCGGGTCTACCGCCGCCCCGCCGTCCCGGTCCCGACGGCACGTACCCGGACGGACCCGGTCCGCAGGTACGGGATACCACGCAGCTGTACCAGCTGATCGCGCTCGGCCGGACGTCGGCGGTCCTGCCCGAGTCGTGCCGGGCCGACCTGCGCCGCGACCTCGCCGCTGTGCCGGTGCTGGACGCGCCAACCGTGACGACGGTGATCGCGTGGCCGCCGCACAGTCGATCCCTGGCCCTCGCCGGGCTGATCCGGACCGCGATCCGCCTCTAGGGTGCTGCTGGCTGATCGCCACCCCGACGACCGGCTGTAATAGGACGGCCGTTCGGATACGGGTCCGGTCGGTCACGAAAACCGGCGGCAGACCGTCACATGTGGCGGTTAGTCTGCCCCCGCGCGTCGTTGCCTCGGCACGTCGCGCCCACCGGCCGGTCGGCGCGGCATCGCCGCCACCGCCCACCTATGGCCGGATCAATCGACTACAGGAGAGTTAGTGACACAGCAATCCGTCGCGACAGCGGACAAACTCGACGCCGCGGTGCTCAAGGTGGCGGGTGTCGTCGTCCTTGGCGCGATCATGTCGATCCTCGACGTGACGGTGGTCAGCGTGGCGCTGCCCAAGTTCCAGAGTGAGTTCGACGCGTCCTACGCCCGCGTCGCGTGGACGATGACCGCCTACACCCTGGCCCTGGCCACCGTGATCCCGCTCAGCGGCTGGGCGGCCGACCGGTTCGGCACCAAACGCCTCTACATGGTGGCGCTGGCCCTGTTCACGATCGGGTCGGGGCTCTGCGCCACGGCCGACACGATCGGCGAGCTGATCGGCTACCGCGTGCTTCAGGGCCTCGGCGGCGGCATGCTCATGCCGCTGGGCATGACCATCATGACCCGCGCGGCCGGCCCGCACCGGATCGGCCGGCTGATGGCCGTGCTCGGCATCCCGATGCTGCTCGGCCCGATCGGCGGCCCGATCCTCGGCGGCTGGCTGATCGACACCGCGAGCTGGCACTGGATCTTCCTGATCAACCTGCCGATCGGTGTCGTCGCGCTGATCTACGCGCAGATGGCGCTGCCGAAGGACGCCCCCGAGCCGTCCGAGTCGTTCGACTTCGTCGGCATGCTGATGCTCTCGCCGGGCCTGGCCCTCTTCCTCTACGGCGTGTCGTCGCTGCCGGAGGCGGGCACCTTCGCCGCGGCCAAGGTGTGGGCTCCGATGCTCGTCGGCGGCGCGCTGCTGGTGGCGTTCGTGCTCTACTCGTTCAAGCCCCGGCACCCGCTGCTCGACCTGCGGCTGTTCCGCAACCGCAGCCTGACCATCGCGTCGTTGACGCTGTTCGTGTTCATCATCGCGTTCATGGGTGCCGGCCTGCTGTTCCCGAGCTACTTCCTCCAGGTGCGCGGCGAGACGACGCTGGCCGCCGGTCTGCTGATGGCCCCGCAGGGCATCGGCGCGATGATCACCATGCCGATCGCCGGGACGTTGGCCGACCGGGTGCCGATCGGGCGGACCGTCCCGTTCGCGCTGGCGCTCATCGTCGTCGGGTTCTTCAGCTTCACCCAGGTCGACCCGCAGACCTCGTACTGGCTGCTCGGCGGGTCGCTCTTCGTGATGGGCCTGGGGATGGGCGGCACGATGATGCCGATCATGACCTCGGCGTTGCGGACGCTGCAGGCTCAGGAGGTGGCGCGCGGCTCCACGCTTGTCAACATCCTCCAGCAGATCGGCGGCTCGGTCGGTGCCGCCGTCATGTCGGTGATCCTCACCAACGAGCTGAACGGCTCCCGGCCGATCCCCGGCCTGGTGGACGAGAGCGGCAAGCCGATCAGCGAGGCCGGGCTGGCCATCGCCTCACAGCAGCGGCCGGAGCTGCTCCAGCAGATGCCGGTGGACCCGTCGATCATCGAACGCGGGCTCGACTTCGCCGCCAAGTCGTTCGCCACCACGTTCTGGGTCGCGTTCGCGCTGGTCCTGCTCACGTTCATTCCGGCTGCCCTGCTGCCGCGCCGACGTCAGCCGGCGCAGCTCGATGACCAGCAGGCGGATCAGGTCAAGGTGCCGGTCGTCATCCACTGAGCGACCCGCCCGCCGCGCTCGACACCCTCAGGAGGAGTCGAGCGCGGCGGCTGGGCGTCAGCGCAACGGGCCGTCGCCGGAGCCGTCCGGATCCTCGACCACGTGGACCGCCGCCTCCTCCGCGCTGGCGGCACCCGCGTCGATCCCGGCGTCCCACGCCACCGACTCGGCTTCGTCATCCTCACGAACGCCCTCGTCGTACGCGACGAGACGGCCCGCGCGTGCCTCGGCCTCGTACCCCCGGCGGGTCAGCTCGTCCTCGTCGTCGCCGTCCTCGGCGTACGGGTCGACGTCGGGCACCTCCTGGGCGAGGTGCTGCGCCAAAGACTCGCCCGCCCGCTCCTCGGCCGGCGTGGTGCCGAACCGGTTCGCCGCCGTCCAGTGGTCCTCGGCGACGATGCCGGTGTCGAGTGGGTCACCGACCCGGCTGTCGTCCAGAGTGTCGGACGCGTCCAGGACTCCGTCATCCTCGGCCACGTTCCACTCGTCGACGGAATCAATCCGCTCGGTCTGGCTCATGGCGGTCTCCTCTTCGTCACAGTGCGGCAAGGGATCAACCCTATGGCTGTCCAACGCTGCCGCACCCCGGGGCCTGCCCGCTGTGACGAACGGACCTCGGGGGCACGGTGCCGGGCGAGAGTCAGCGCTGCAGCAGCTCCACCACGGCCTGGGTGAACTCCGCCGGCTGCTCGATGTGCCCGAAGTGCCCGCTGTGCTCCAGCTGCACCAGCCGCGAGTCCTTGAGGCCCGCGTGCAGTTCCTCGGCGCGGCGTGGGGGGCAGATGAAGTCGTACTTCCCGACGATCACCACGGCGGGCGCGGTGATCTCAGCCAGGCTCTCCCGTACGTCGAAGGGCGTCGGGTCCTGCGCGCCCGCCGGCACCGACCAGATCCGGACGGCGGCCTGAAACGGTGCGAATTCGTCCTGTCGGCCCCAGAAGTCCGCGAAGTAGACCGGAAGGGCGGCGCGCAGGGCGGTGCCCAACGACTCGTCGTCGGTGGCAGCACCGATCTGCCCGAAGGCGGCCGGGATCGCCGCCGCCTCCGGCCGGTCCGGGTGCCGCTGCGGGTACGCGGCGAGCCCGGCCATCGCCTCGGCCCAGAACTCGCCGCCGGTGACGGGCGAGGTGTCGTACAGGGCGAGACCGGCGACCCGCTCCGGGTGTGCGAGCGCGTACCGCTGGATGACGAAACCGCCGTGCGAGTGCCCGAGGAGGTACACCCGAGGTGCGTCGAGGTGCTCGACGACCGCGTCGAGGAACCGGACATACGTGTCGAGACGGTAGTCGTCGGGGTTGTCGAGGCGCCCCGAGGCGCCCGTACCCACCGGCTCGACGTACACCATCGTGAAGTGCTCTTCCAGGTTGGGCGTCCGCAGATACGCCCACTCGATGCCGGGGCCGCCGGAGTGCGCCACGCACACCGGACCGTTGCCGGCGACGTGGTAGACCTGCCGAACGCCGTCGACGAGGAACGTGTGGGCACCCGGTGCGAGGGCACTGACGTCGTGGCTGGTGGAACCCATGAGCTATCTCCCGATCGCAAGACCCGCGCGGCGTGTGCCGACACGGCGACTGGTCAATGACGCGAACCAGATGCGTGGGTCGGGGAGAAAGTTCGCTCGATCCGAAAAGTTTTTCTCAGACCAGGGCGGGCTGGCGGATCGCCCGCGCCGCGACGGGGTGGAAGAGGGTGAGTTGACGCACCCGGCCCTCGCGCAGCACCTGCAACCACAGTGCCGCTGGTGGGCAGTGCTCCGGGTCGTCGGGCGGGCTGATCAGGTCGGTTTCCCAGATCAGCACGTCGCCGCTGGCCACGACGTTGCGCAGCCGCTGGCGTACCCCGGCCGTCAGGTCGCGGTTCATGCCGTTGACAGCCAGATCACGGCCGCCGCGCGGGCCACCCGGCACGACCATCTCGGCATCCGGCCACCAGCTCTCGCGGACCACCCGGTCGAAGTCGCCGCCCATCGCCGTGGCGATCATGTCGCGTCCCTCCCGCCACCGCGAGTCGCTCGACGCGGTGACGTCGGTGTGTGCCGCGCTCGCCGCCGTCCGGAGGCCGCCGGCGAGCGCACGGCGGGCGTGGCTGAGGCGGCTGCGGACGGTGCCGACCGGCACGCCGCACACGGCCGCGATCTGCTCGTACGAGGACGCGTCGCTGAAGTAGCGCAGCAGGGTGACCAGCCGGTCAGGTTCGGACAGCTGCCCGAGTGCGTGCCACACCCAGTCGCGCATCGCGCCCCGGTCCAGTGCCTCCTCGGGGGTTGGCGTGTCGGCGGGGCCAGCGAACCACTCCGGCTCGGCGACCGGGACGGCTCGGGGCCCGCGCAACGTCATCCGACTGTTGTTGCGGACGATGGTTCGCAACCACGGGCCGACGGCGGCCGGGTCGCGGACCTCGCCGATGCGGCGTAACGCCACCACCATCGCGTCCTGCACCGCGTCCTCGGCGTCGGGTCCGTAACCGAGGATGCTCAGTGCGACGGCTCGCATCGAGGCCTCGTGACGGGCCAGCAGCGCACCGAGCGCGGCCGCGTCTCCCGCCTGTGCGAGCACGACCAGCTCCGCGTCACTCTGCGTCACGCGTACGTCCTCCTTGCTCGTCCCGGGGCGTTCCACCTGCGGCGTTTCGGGTGTTTTGCTCGATGTCGCCGCCTCTACCAGCCTACGACGGGTGATCGGGCCGCCGGCCAGGCCAGTACCGCGGGGGTACCCGGGCGCCGGTGACGGCGGGCGGAAAGTGACGTACGTCGGTCGTAGCGTGGGCCGCATGAAGACGTGCGCCCCAGAAGGCCCGTGGTCGCGCGCGACCGGCATCCCCGCCCGCTGCGCGAGCCTGTGATGACCGACGTGAGCTGGGCGCAGGTGTTCGCCCGACGTCTGGCGCGGCACGGGCTCTCCGCCTCGGCGTCGTCCGCCCCGGACGTCGCACCGGACGCCGAACGCCTCGCCGACGTGGTGTCGGCGATGTGCGGCGCCCACGCCCAGGTCGCCTCCGCCGCCGAGTTGTCCGTCGGGCTGCGGGTCCCGGGAGCCACCCGTGCTCTGGTGCGCCGGGCACTGTGGAGTGATCGCACCCTGGTCAAGAGCCGTGGGCCGCGCGGGACCGTGCACCTGCTCACCGCAGCCGACCTGCCGATGTGGGCCGGCGCGCTGACCGCGATGCCCACCCCGTCGTGGGAGCGGAGCAGGGCCCTGTTGACTCCCCAGCAGACCGAGCAGGTCCTCGCGGCCATCGCCGACGCGCTGGCCGAGGCCGAGCTGACGACCGACGAGTTGACCGAGGAGATCGTCGCCCGGACCGGCGCCTGGGCGGGCGAGCGGGTCATGGAGGCGTTCCAGGACAGGTGGCCGCGGTGGATCGCCGCGATGGCCGCTGCCACCCGGAGTGGGGTCATGTGCCACGGCCCGAACCGGGGACGCGCCACCACCTACACCAGCCCGGCCCGCTGGCTGCCCGGGTTCGCGCCGATGGCCGGCCCGGCGGCGCTGGCCGAACTCGTCCGCCGCTACCTGTACGCGTACGGGCCGGCCACCCCGGCCCAGTTCGCCCAGTGGCTCTCGGTGCCCGAGCGGTGGGCGACCGGGGTGTTCAGGTCGTCGGATCTGGCCGAGGTCACCGTGGCCGGCACGCGGGCGTGGGTGGTCGCCGGCGACACCGAATTCCCGGACGACCGGCCGTCCGGGTTGCGACTACTGCCCTACTTCGATGCGTACGCGGTCGGCTGCCACCCGCGCGAGCAGCTCTTTCCCGGTGCCGCCGCCGAGCGTGCGCTGGCGGGCGGGCAGGCCGGCAACTATCCGGTGCTGCTGATCGACGGGACGGTCGCCGGAGTGTGGCACCAGCGTCGTTCCGGGCGCACGATCCGCGTCACGGTCGAGCCGTTGCGGGCGCTCGGCACCGGTTGCCGGCAGGCGTTGGAAGAGGAGGTCGAGCGGGTCGGGGAGATCCTGGAAGGAAAGCCGTCGCTGACGATCGGCACGGTTGCCATCGGCCCGCACGCCTGAGGGCGTCCGCCCGGGCGCGGCTTCTCCGCTCGCCTGGAACCGCCCTGCGCGCAGTGCCTACGCTGGGCGGACCTGCGGTGGCGGCCCCGGCAGAGGGGTGCGCGCAGGGGCGCGCATGCCGTCGAGCAGGATCATGATGACTCGTCGCCACCCGTCGGGCCCCGCGTCGACGCCGAGGCAGTGGTCGGTGTCCAGCGCGGCGCGTGAGCAGAGCAGGACGTCCGGCCAGGTCACGTCGGCACGGAGAGCACCCGCCGCGTGTGCGCGGTCGGTCAGTTGGGTGATGGCCTCCTGCAGCGCGACGGTGCGCTGCGCGAGCTCGGGTGTCGGTGGCCGTTCGCAGGCTGCGGTGACCTCGGCCAGGCCACGGCTGTCCCGGTGGGCGCCGGCCAGCTCCAGCACGAACTCCACCATCCCGTCCCACGGATCGGGGCGCTCCAGACAGGCCCGTGCGGTGTCGCACAATTCGTCGTAGAGGCCGAGCACGGCGTAGTCGAGCAGCGCTTCCTTGGTGCCGAAGCGCCGGTACAGGGTGCCTACTCCCACGCCGGCGGCGGTTGCGATGTCCAGGGCCGAGACGTCGAGCCCGCGGGCGGCGATCGCCTCCCTCGTCGCGATGATCAGCTGGCGTCGGTTGTGTCGCGCGTCCGCACGAACGCCGGACGCCGGGTCCAGATCGGGCATCCGGAAAGCGTAGCACAAGCGGACGCCAGTCGTCCGATTGTTGGCCGTCGGCCCACCGGCTGTGCGCCGATGGATGCGGGTCAGCTCCCGGCCCTCAGGAGAGTCGGGAGCTGACGCGGCGACGATCTCGACGATCGCCCAGCCGACCCGCCGCTCAATGGGCGGGCAGCGGGACGGCGTCCAGGGCGACGTCGTCCACCGCCGGGGTCGGAAGGTGTTCCGGTGCGCCCGCGTTCACCAGGATCGCGGAGACCAGGGCCGCGGCCACGACGAAGATGGTGGCCAGCCAGTACGCGGCCGAGTAGCCGTGCATCAGCGCCTGGTTCTGGACGTGGACGGGCGCTGCCGTACCACCGTGGGTGACCAGGTAGGAGGCGGCGGAACTGGTCGCGACGGTGTTGAGCAACGCGACACCGATCGACCCTCCGACCTGTTGCGACGAGCTGATCATCGCGGAGGCGACACCGACGTCGGTGGGCTCGACACCGTGGGTGGAGATGCTCATCGCGGGCATGAACGCGGTGCCGATGCCGATGCCGACCACCGCCTCGGCGATCGCGATCTCCAGGAAGCTGCTGTCGGCGTCGAGCAGGGCGAGCAGCACGAGTCCGGCCGCGCTGACGAGGTAACCGCCCACCATGATCGGCCGCGGCGCGATCCGGTGCGCTAGCCGGGCGCCGACCTGTGTGGCCCCGAGGGCCTGCAGCACCGCCATCGGCATGAACGCCAGTCCGGCCATGACCGGCGACCATCCCTTGACCTGCTGGAAGTAGTAGCTCAGCAGGAGGAACATCCCGAACATGCTGACAATGGCGAGACCCACCGACAGGTAGGCGGCGGCCCGGTTGCGTTCGCTCAGGACTCGCAGCGGGAGCAGCGGAGCCTTCACCCGCGACTGCACCACGACGAAGGCCGCCAGGAGCAGCACGCCGACGACGAAGGACCCGATGGTCGGACCCGCCAACCAACCGTGGCTCTCCGCGGCGCTGAAGCCGGCGACCAGACCGACGAGACCGAGGCTGGCCAGCACCACACCGGGAATGTCGAGCCGGGAACGGTGTCGCGCACCGTTGTCGTGCACGGTGGAGATGGCGCCCAGGATCCCGATGACCGCGATCGGAACCAGGATGAACATCGCGAAACGCCAGTTCAGGTACTGAGTGAGCAGACCACCGGCGATCAGACCGACGGCGCCACCGGCGATCGAGACCGCGGCGAACACACCGAAGGCCTTCGCCCGTTCCCGGGGCTGCGTGAACGACAGGGAGATCAGCGAGAGCGCGGCCGGCGCGAGCAGGGCCGCGAAGGCTCCCTGCAACGCCCGGGCGATCAGCAGCATCTCCGCGTTGGCCGCCAGGCCGCCGATCGCCGAGGCGATCGCGAAGCCCGCCAGGGCGACCAGGAAGACCCGCTTGCGTCCCACCATGTCGCCGATCCGGCCCCCGACCAGCAGGAGACCACCGAAGGCCAGACCGTACGCGGTGACCACCCACTGACGACTTCCGTCGGTGAAGTGCAGCGCCTGCTGGGCCGAGGGGAGAGCGATGTTCATGACGGCGCCGTCGAGAACGACCATCAGTTGGGCGATGGAGATGAACAACAGGGCTTTCCACCGCTGCGAGTTCGGTGCGGTGTGACGAGTGGGCATCGTGTTCCTTCAGGGGAGGTGGTGGCGGTGGGTCGTCACGCGGCGGTCAGGCCGCCATCGATCGCGAGCGCGGCGCCAGTGATGAACGGGGCTTCGTCGCTCAGCAGGAAGGCCGCCAGCGCGGCGATCTCGTCGGGTCGCCCGATCCGTCCGACGGGGTGCATGGCGTTGCCCATCTGGAGCGCCTCGTCCGGGTTCGGGCCCAGGTTGCGCCGTAGCAGAGGGGTGTCCACGCCACCGGTGACGAGGGCGTTGATCCGTACGCCCGTGGCGGCCACCTCGAGTGCCGCCGAGCGGGTGAGCCCGACCACGCCATGCTTGGCGGCGCTGTAGGAGGCCATGCCGGCAGAGCCGGTGACACCGCTGACGGAGGCGTTGTTCACGATCGAGCCGCCGCCGGAGGCCTGCAGCGCGGGGATCTGGTACCTGAGTCCGAAGAAGACGCTGCTCAGGTTGAGCGCCATCTCGGCGGTCCAGGCGTCGTGGCCGATCTCGGTGATCGGGCCGATCGCGGTGGCCGCGCCGACGTTGTTGAACACGCCGTCGAGTCGGCCGTAGTGATCGACCGCCCGCTGCACCAGCTTCTCCATCTCGGTTCCGACCGTCACATCAGTCGGCACGAAGAGCGCGTCTCGCCCGGCGGAGCGCAGGGTGGCGGCGAGCGCCTCGCCGGCCTCCTCGCCACGGGCCGCCAGGACGACCTTCGCGCCTTCGGCGGCGACACGTTCCACGAGGGCCTGCCCCATGCCGGAGGTGGCGCCGGTGACCAGAATGACCTTGTTCGTGAAGCGCTCGGGCATGATTAATCCTTCGCTGGGTGTAGAGGTTGGGGTGTTTCCGCGGGTGAGCACGAGCCGCCTCGCCCGGTTGGCCGTAGCCGGACGATTGTCGTCCGCTTCAGCGAAGTTAGCCCAAGTGGACGAGCGTCGTCCACTTCTGCTGGCGGTCGGCGGAGTGACCCTGGCCATCCCCCCACCAGGAACAAAAGTGATCCACCACCGTCCGACGGATGCGCACCCGGGAAAAACCCGTCGCCCCCGGCCGACACCTGGAGGCCACCCATCGAGGCAGGATGAGGAGGTGGACATCGAGCCGGTCGACTGCGCGCCCCGGCAGACGTTTCCCCGAGCGATCCTGCGGCAGCGCTGGCAGGATCTCGCCTTCCTGCACTGGGCCGTGGCACCCGAAATCGTCGCGCCGCTGCTGCCGGTCGGCACCCACCCGGACACCATCGACGGGGTCAGCCTCGTCGGCCTGATCGGCTTTCGGATGGTCGGGCTGGGCTTTGGTTGGGGTCCGGGAGTGCCCTATTTCGGCACCTTCGCAGAGACCAACGTCCGGTTGTACTCCGTCGACGACACCGGTCGGCGAGCCGTGGTCTTCCGGTCGCTCGACGCGTCCCGCCTGGTGCCGGTCCTGGTCGCCAGGGCGACGCTACGGCTGCCGTACCTCTGGTCGGCGATGCGGTTGGATCGCGACGGTGACCGTTACACCTACCGGTGCCGTCGACGCTGGCCCGGTCCAGCGGGTACGACGAGCCGGATGGCGGTGCGGGTGGGGGAGCGGATCGACGAGCCGAGCCCTCTGGAGCACTTCGTCACCGCCCGCTGGGGTCTGCACACCCGGGCGTACGGGCGCACGCTGCACCTGCCGAACTGGCATCCCCGCTGGCCGCTGCACCGGGCCGAGCTGCTGCACCTCGACGACGAGTTGGTCGCCGCCGCCGGGCTGCCGGCACCGGTCGGGCCGCCGGTCAGCGTGCTCTACTCGCCCGGTGTGGGGGTGCGGTTCGGTCCACCGGTGCCGGTGCGTCGGCCCGACTGACCGGGAACGGCCTGGCGGCCGCCCCCGGTCGGCGCCGTGTCAGTAGCGGCCGCCCTCGGGCGCGGGCAGCGCGTCGAGGTCGGCCAGGTCCTCGGCGCTGAGCCGCACGTCGCCGGCGGCGCAGTTGTCCACCAGGTACTTCGGGGTCTTGGTGCCGGGGATCGGAATGACCTGGTCACCCTGGGCGACCACCCACGCGAGCGCGACCTGCGCGGGGCTGACGCCAGCCCGGTCGGCGACCTCCCGGACCCGGGCGACGATGGCGAGGTTGGCGCGCAGCGCGTCCTGTTGGAAACGCGGCAGGCCACGGCGGAAGTCGTCGGCGGGCAGATCGTCGAACGAGGTGAACCGGCCGGCGAGGAAGCCGCGACCGAGCGGGGAGAACGGCAGGAAGGCAATGCCCTGCTCGACGCAGTACGGCAGCACCTCGGCCAGCGGGTCGCGGGTCCACAGTGACAACTCGGACTGCACCGACGCCACCGGGTGCACCGCCTGGGCCCGCTGGATCTGGGCCACCGTCACCTCGGACAGACCGATCTGCCGCGCCTTGCCCGCGGTCACCACCTCCGCCATCGCACCCCAGGACTCCTCGATGGGCACCTCCGGGTCGACCCGGTGCAGTTGGTAGAGGTCGACGTGGTCGGTGCCGAGCCGGCGCAGACTGTCGTCGATCGCCGAGCGGATGTGCTCCGGGCGGCCGTTGTTGCCGATCTTCGGTGAGTTGCCGGGACCGCCGGTGGGCGAGGTGGCCACCAGGCCGGCCTTCGTCGCCAGAACGGCCCGCTCCCGGTGACCGCTGGCCAATGCCCGCCCGACCAGTTCCTCGTTCGTGTACGGCCCGTACACGTCCGACGTGTCGATCAGTGTGGCGCCCAGGTCCAGTGCCTGTCGGATGACGGAGATCGACGTGTCGTCGTCGCGGGGGCCGGTGATGTCGTATCCGTGGCTCATGCCCATGCAGCCGAGGCCGATGACGCCGACCTCGGGGCCTGCGCTGCCCAGCGTGGTGGTTCGCATGTGCCCACGCTACGACCACCGCGGCCGGTTGGTGCGGCGGGTCGGGTAGCGCACCACCAAGGGCGATGTCGTCCACGTCGCGTCGCCCGGGGCGGTCGGTCCGACCGCCCCGGCGTCGACCGTCAGGACTTCAACTGGGTGAAGCGGATGTTGTTGCCGAAGGGGTCGCGCAGGCCGCAGTCGATCCCGTAGGGGCGATCGGTGGGTTCGTCGGTGAACTCGACCCCCCGGCTCAGGAGCGTCTCGTAGGTCTTGCGGCAGTCGTCGGTGGTGAAGATGAGTGAGCCGCCCATTGCGCCCTTGGTGACCAGGGCGCGGACCTCCTGTGCGGTCTCCTCGGACATCGCCGGCGGGCCGGGCTTCTCCAGCAGGATCTGGCGCCCCGGCTCGCCGGGGACGCTGACGGTCAGCCAGCGCATGAAGCCCATGTCGACGTCCGCGTTGACCTCGAGGCCGAGCTTGCCGACGTAGAAGTCGAGGGCCTTGTCCTGGTCGAGTACGTAGATCTGAGAGTGCGTGATCGCGGTGAACATGCAGCTCACGTTATTGCCGGGGTCGGCGGACCCGCTTATCCAAACCTGCTCAGTGGCGACCTGACCGAGGCGCTGGACAAGTTCTACGCCCCCGACTACACCCACCGCAGCGACGGCAAGACGCTCGACCGGGCCGAATTCGTCGAGATGGTGACACGGGTACGCGCTCAGATCGTCAGCGGCACCGTGACCGTCCTCGACGAGCTGCGCGACGGTCTCCACTACGCCGAACGACACGTTTTCGGGATCACCATGGCCGACGGGTCCACCGCCAAGCGGGAGATCGCGATCTTCGGGACGTGGTTGGTCGCCGTTAAACTCGACCAGCTCGGCCTCGAAGTCGGCGCACACGTCCCGCATGATCTGTTCCATCCGGGTCAGGTGTCGGTGAACACTTTGTGCCGGACCTTCGTAACGAAAACCAAGTGCCGGCCAGTGCGAGTGCCGTGAGGTTCAGTCATAGACCAACGTGGGACAGTGGTGGTTGTGCTGCTGCGTTACAACTATCGGATTACCCCGGACGCCGCCCAGTGCACCGCGCTGGCCCGAGCGTTCGGGTGTGCCCGTGTGGTCTTCAATGACGGGTTGCGTTTGCGTCAGCAGGCACGGGCGGGAGGTGAGAAGTACGTCTCGGATGCCGATTTGTCGAAGTTGGTCATCACTCGGGCCAAGGCCACCGAGGAACGCGTCTGGCTGGGTGAGGTTTCCGCGGTGGTGTTGCAGCAGGCCCTCGCTGACCTGAATACCGCGTACCGCAACTTCTTCGCCTCGGTCACCGGCAAGCGCAAGGGTCGCAAGGTGGCCCCGCCTCGGTATCGGTCACGTAAGGACAACCGGCAGGCCATCCGGTTCACCAGGAACTCCCGGTTTAAGGTTCTGGACAACGGGCGTCTGCGGTTGCCGAAGATCGGTGACGTGCCGGTGCGTTGGTCGAGGACTCTGCCGTCCGAGCCCAGCTCGGTCACGGTGATCCGGGATGCGGCGGGCCGGTACTTCGCCTCTTTTGTCGTCACCACGGCCGAGGGTGAGGCGCTGCCTCCGGTCGAGTCTGAGGTGGGCATTGATTTGGGTCTGACCCACTTCGCGGTGCTCTCGGACGGCACGAAGGTCATGGCACCGAAGTTTCTGCGCCGCGCCGCCCGCACACTCAAGCGGCGGCACCAGGAACTGTCTCGCAAGCAGAAAGGCTCGGCCAACCGCAAGAAAGCCGTCGTGAAACTCGCCAGGGCGCACGCCCGGGTGGCCGACACCCGGCGCGACTGGCAGCACAAGCTGTCCACGACCATCGTTCGCGACAACCAAGCGATCTATGTCGAGGACCTGTGCGTCGTCGGTCTCGGCCGGACCCGGCTTGCCAAGTCCGTACACGACGCCGGGTGGGCCAGCTTCACCGGCATGCTGGAGTACAAGGCCATCCGGTACGGGCGCACGTTTGGCCGGGTTGACCGGTTCTTCCCGTCCACCCGGATGTGCTCGTCCTGCGGACGCGTCACCAACAAGATGGCACTCAACGTCCGAGCGTGGCGCTGCCCGTGCGGCAGTGCCCACGACCGGGACATCAACGCGGCTAAGAACATCCTCGCGGCGGGACGCGCCGAGAGCCTAAACGCCTGTGGAGCGCAGGTAAGCCCAGCATCCGTGCCGGCACCGCGCGAGGAAGCAGGAATCCACCCAGACGCCGCGTGTTCCACGCGCAGCGTGGAGGGAATCTCCGTCCTTTAGGGCGGAGAGAGCGTCAATACTGGTCATTCGGCCGGGTAGCCACGGTGCTGAACGTCGAGCTCACCAAGGTGTACGGCGACGAGCCGCTGCTGACCGACGGCACCGGCCGGGCAGACTGAGACCATGGTCCAACCCGACAGCGCGTCAACGGCGAGCGACCCGGATGCCATCCATCGGCGCCTCGACGCTCGTCGTAATCAGGAACGCGTCATCGCGGCCGCCCGCGAACTCTTCGCCGAGCAGGGTCTCCAGGCGACCGTGCCACAGGTGGCGGAGCGGGCCGGAGTCGGTCGGGCGACGGTCTACCGCAGCTACCCCAGCAAGGAAGACCTCATCGTCGCGGTCGTACAGCAGCAGTTTCAGGAGCTGGAGCAGCGCACCCGCGCGGCGCTCGACGGCGCCGACGCGTACCGGGAATGGTGTTCCTTCGTCCCTGACCTGTTCGGACGCCTCGCGCGGGACCGGGTCCTCGCCGATGCCTTCTTCGAAGGCAGGCTGGTGCCCGCCGCGCGCATCCTCGACCTGATCGGGCAGTTGGTGGCGGCGGCCGGTACGTCCGGCAAGATCCGCTCGGACGTCGGCGAGATGGACATCCGGGTGATCCTCTGCGGGGCGGTCCGGCAGCTCATTGTGCTCCACGAGCGCGACCCGGCGGTGTGGCGGCGGTACGCCGACCTGGTGCTCAACGCCCTGCGCTGACCGTCGGCCCAGGTCGGCAAGGTCGGGGTGCGAAGGCCGGTGGGACACCCCGACATCGTCGGTCCCGCCTGGTCGCTCAGGGCGTGCCGGGGAGGTCTTGTCGGTGGGCGATATTCCGGTGAGTCATATTCATGCCTCTGAGGTATATCGCTCTCGACCGGATCCGACCCCCGGCGGCACCGGCCCGCCTTCCGCGGCAACGACACCGGCTGGCTGACCCGGCGCCTTGCCGCGACCGTGACCACCGTCGGCTGAGGCGATATCCTCCGCCGGTGGAGGTCACGGCGCAGGGCGAGAGGTTGGCCGCGGACCTGGGCCGCTGGCTGGCCGATCTGACCTTCGTCGACCTGGACACCGATGAGGTCACCGCCCGGGTGATCGACTCGGTGGTGCGGTGGGCCGAGGCCCAGGGCTGGCGGGTCTACCGGCGCGCGCCCAGCGTGTTGCCGTTGCCGCCGCCGCTGGAGCAGCGACACTCGGTCCTCGATGTGGCCTGTGCCCGTCCGGATGGCCCGCCGGTCGTCGTGGAGGTCGACCACACCGACCGGGCCCGTACCGTGCAGAAGTTGCGCGCGGAGGCGGACGCCGGCCGGGTGCCGATCTGGGTGCGGTGGGGCGTCGGGCGTTTCACCGCGCCGCCACCGCCGGTGCGGATGGTGACCGTCGAGGTGACCCGGCGTGCCGGGCCCGCGGGGCGCGGACGGCTGCACAGCCGCACCGGAGACCGTCCCGCGCCAGCGCACTCGACCGGCGGCGGCACGGTGGCCACGCAGGCGCTGCCCATCCCGCTGACCGATCCGGACGCGGGTGACAGCGTGGGTAAGGGCGTCTGAAGCGAATCGTAAGCGGGTCCCGGCAGAGTTCTGGGTGTCACCGGAGAACACGACAGACACCCAGGAGATTCCGATGCGCAAGCTCATCAACTCGACCTACATCACCCTCGACGGCGTCATCGAGAACCCCATGTGGACCATGCCGTACTTCGACGAGGAGGCCGCCAGCCTCGCCGGGGCGCAGACCACCGAGGCCGACGCGATGCTGATGGGTCGGGCCACCTACGACGGCTTTTCCGCCGCCTGGCCGAACATGGACGAGAACGACCCGACCACGGGCGCCGCGTTCTTCAACAACGTCAAGAAGTACGTCGCCTCGACCACCCTGACCGACCCCACCTGGAAGAACACCGAGGTGCTCCAGGGCGACCTGGTCGAGGCGGTCCGCGCGCTCAAGGCCCAGGAGGGCAAGAACATCATCCAGTACGGCTTCGGCTCGGTCACCACCGAGCTGATCAAGGCGGGCCTGGTGGACGAGGTCCGGTTCTGGATCCACCCCGTGCTGGAGGGCGGTGCCAACCTGACGGTGGCGCTGAGCGATTTCAAGGCCTCGTTCGACCTGGTCGACACCCGAGTGCACAAGAGCGGCGTGATCGTCGCCTCGTACGCGCCGAAGACGACGGCCTGACCAGACATCAGAGCTGAGCCCGGGCCTCGCCCGGGCTCAGCTTCGCGCCCTCGGCGAGCAACTCGTCGAACCGCTCCGGCCCGAGTTCGGCCCGCAGTCGTCCGGTCGTCCGGTCGGTGTCGTCGCGTTCGGCCGGCGCGGCGGGGGACTGCGTGGCGAGTCGGGCGGCGGCCGCAGCGCCCAGCAGTCGGGCGGCGACCTCGGGGGAGCGCACCGCCGCCGCCATCCCCTCCAGCGGGCCGACCGCGTCGCGCATCGTCGCCATCGCCTCGGCGGCCTCGAACGCCTCGATGTGCAGGGCCAGCGCGGCGTCCGGGTCGCCGCCCTGCTCGACGGCGTAGCCCAGCTCCACCAGGATCATCGGCAGGTAGAGCGCCGGCTGCGTCTCGCCGCGGCCCAGGTCGGCGAGATGGGTGAGGTGGGTGACGGCCAGGTCGAGCTTGCCGTCGCGGCGGGCAGCCATCCCGAGGCTCATCTCCGCGAAGATCAGCGCACCGGGCGAGCCCTGCTCCACCGCCAGGTCGTACGCGCGTTCGGCCAGTTCCCGAGCCTGGGCGTAGTCGCGGGTCTGCACGGCGAGCCACGCCAGCCAGGACAGCTCCGCGCAGACCTGCGGCCAGAGCGCCAGTTCCTCGGCCCAGCGCAGCCCTTCCCGGTGCAGCGCGACGGCGCGCTCGTGCTCGCCGCGCATGTCGGCGAGCCCACCCACCCACTCGGTCGCCCGAAGTCGACCCCACCGGTCGCCGAGGTCGGCGAACAGCGCGGCGCTGCGGGTCGCGGTGCGCTCCAGGGTGGCCTGGTCACCGTTGGCGTGCGCGAGGTGTGCCCGGGAGGTGAGCACCGCCGCCTCGGTCCATGAGTCGACGACGGCGGTGGGCAGCAGCTCCGACGCCAGGGCCAGGTCGCCGTGCTCGATCACCGCGTTGGCCGCGAACCAGGCGGCGTGGCCGTTCGGGTCGACGGCCACCGCGGCGCGTACGTCGTCCGGTGCGATCGCCTCGCCCTGTGCCAGGGCGAAGCCGACCCGCCAGGGGGCGGCGCGGGTCTCCTGCGCCGGGTCACCGGGCATGGCCAGGGCCTGCCGTGCCTCGGTGAGCCGTCCGCGCAGATACCAGTACCAGCTCAGTGCGACGGCCAACCGCAGCCCGCCACCGTTGACAAGTGCCGATCGCAGGTTCGCCGTCTCGGCGTCGAGTTGTGCCAGCCACCGCTGCTGCTCAGCGCCGCGCAACCCGGGGTCGGCGCGCTCGGCCAGCTCCGTGTAGTAGGCGGCGTGCCGCGCGCGTACCTCGTCGGCGTCGGACAGGCGGTCCAGGCAGAACGCAGCCACCGATTCGAGCAGCCGGTAGCGCGGATCGGCACCGGAGTCGTCGAGCACCACCAGGGACCGGTCCACCAGCCGAGCGAGGGTGTCCAGATCGGTCCGGCAGACGTGTTCGGCGGCCTCCGGGGTGCTGCCGTCGGGGAACACCGCCAGTCGGGCCAGCACTGCCCGGTCGGTCTGGTCCAGGAGGTCCCAGCTCCAGCTGATCACCGCGGTCAACGTCCGCTGCCGGGTCGGCACGTCCCGCTGCGCGGAGGTGAGCAGCCGGAACCGGTCGTCGAGCCGGTCCACCACCCCCCGCACACCGAGTGCGCGGACCCGGGTCGCGGCCAGCTCCAGCGCCAGCGGCAGGCCGTCGAGGCGGCGGCAGAGCTGGGCCACTGCGGGCGCGGTCTGCTCGTCGAGGCGGAACCCGCGCTGCTGCGCCGCGGCGCGGGCGGCGAACAACCTCGCCGCCGCCGAGCGCCGGACCGTGTTCAGGTCACTGTCGTCCGGCACGGGCAGCGGGGGTACGTCCCAGAGCAGCTCGCCGGTCAGCCCGAGTGGCTCCCTGCTGGTGGCCAGCACGCGCAGCCCGGGCACGTCCCGCAGCAGCCGGGTGACCAGCTCGGCGACCGGCTCGATCACGTGTTCGCAGTTGTCCAGCACGAGCAGCAGCTGCCGGTGCCGCAGGGCGGCCACCACCCGGTCACCGGCAGACAGGCTCGTGCCGGCGGTCTCGTAGGTGCCCAGAGCGACGAGCACCTGCTCGGCGACGCGCGGGTCGCCGGCGGGCAGTGGCGCCAGCTCCACCAACTGGACGCCGTCCGGCAAGGACTGCGTCCGGGCCGCCTCGGTGGCCAGTCGGGTCTTGCCGACACCACCCGGCCCGACCAGCGTGACCAGCCGCTGCCGGGGCAGCAGCGCCCGCAGCTCGGCCAGCGCCTCGGCTCTCCCGACCAGCTCGTCGAGCTGGGCCGGCAGACTGTTGCGGATGATCGCGGCCTTCGGCGGAGCGCTCAGGCCGGCGTCCTGTTCGAGGATTCTGCGGTGCAGGGCGACCAGCTCCGGGCCGGGGTCGAGGCCCAGCTCCTCGGCGAGCCGGTCACGCAGTTCGGCGTAACTGTCCAACGCCTCGGTCTGGCGGCCGGCCGCGTACAGCGCGCGTAGCTGCACTGCCCGCAGGCCTTCGCGCAGTGGATGCCGGGCGACCAGCTCGACGAGGTCGGCGGCGACCAGGTCGTGTTCGCCCCGGGCCAGCCGGGCCTCGGCCAGTCGCTCCTGGACGGTGAGGCGCTGTTCGGCGAGGCGGGCCGCCTCCGCACGGGCGAACTCGGCGTCGGCCACGTCGGCGTACGCCTCGCCGCGCCACAGTCCGAGCGCCTCGGTCAGCCGGTCGACATCGCTGCTGCGGGCCAGCTCGGCGAACCGGTCGGCGTCGACCGAGGCGGCGCGCAGCAGGTAGCCGGGAGGTCGGGACTCGATCAGCTCGCGGGCGCCCGGCTCGGCGTCGTTGAGCGCCTTGCGGAGCTGGGACACCCGCACCTGCAGGGCGCCCAGGGGATCGGCGGGGGAGTCGGTGCCCCACAGGTCGTCGATGAGCCGGTCCGCCGAGATCACCTGGTTGCGGTTGGCCAGCAGGTCGGCGAGGAGCGCCCGTACCTTCGTGCCGGGCACCACCACTGGCTCGCCGGCGTCCGTGCGCACGGCGAGCGGCCCGAGCACCCCGAACTGCACGGCCGACATCTTAGCGCCGGTAAGACCACCTGAAGCCAACCGTAAGCGCGTCGGCGCACCGTTTGGGCATGGACATCTATCACGAAGCGCACGGCAACGAGGCGGGCCGCCCGCTGGTGCTGATCCACGGCGCGCTCTCCGGCATCGGCACCTCGTTCGGCACGATCCTGCCGTTGCTGGCGAAGACCCGCAGGGTGATCGCCGTCGAGTTGCAGGCCCACGGCCGCACCCCCGACGTGGATCGTCCGCTGACCGTGGAGCATTTCGCCAGCGACGTGGTGGAACTGCTGGATCGGCTGGGCGTCGGGCGGGCGGACGTCTTCGGCTGGAGCATGGGCGCGGCGGTCGGCTTGCGCCTCGGCACCGATCACCCCGACCGGGTCGGGCGGCTGGTGCTGGCGTCGGTGAGCTTCGACGACGACGGCCTGCACCCCGGGCTCCTGGACGGGATCCAGGACCTGCGACCCGAGCACCTGCACGGGTCGGAGTTCCACGAGGAGTACCTGCGCACGGCGCCGGACCCGGCGGGTTGGGCCAACCTGGTCACCAAGATGAAGGTGCTGGACGCGAACCTGCCGCAGTGGACGCCCGAGCAGATCCACGCGCTGGCCGCACCCACCATGATCGTGCTGGCCGACTCGGACATCGTCCAGCCCGAGCACGCGGTACGGATGTTCCGGCTGCTCGGCGGCGCGGTGCCCGGCGACCTGACCGGTCTGCCAGCCTGTCGGCTGGCCGTCCTGCCCGGCACGACGCACACCTCGATCCCGCAGCGTGCGGACTGGTTGGCCCCGATGGTCGACGAGTTCCTGACCGAGGTTGGCCCACACGGTCAGGGGTGATTGTCCCGTCGGGCTTGACCATGACGCAGCGTCAACCCTCCATGCTGGCTGTCATGAACACCCCTTCAACAATCAGTCCGGCCCCGGGGCCGGCGATCCACGTGCACGGCCTGGAGAAGTCGTTCAAGCAGCTGACGGTGCTGCGCGGTGTGGACTTCGAGGTGGCGCGGGGCAACATCTTCGCCCTGCTCGGCTCCAACGGTGCCGGCAAGACCACGGTGGTGAAGATCCTGTCCACGTTGCTCAGGGCCGACGCTGGAACGGCCCGGGTCAATGGCCTCGATGTCGGGACACGCGCCGCCGAGGTACGCGAGTCCATCAGTCTCACCGGGCAGTTCGCGGCGGTCGACGAGATCCTCAGCGGGCGGGAGAACCTCGTCCTGGTCGCCAGGCTGCGGCACCTCACCGACCCGGGCGCTGTCGCGGATGAGCTCCTGCGGCGTTTCTCGTTGACCGAGGCGGCCAGCCGCAGGGTTGCGACCTACTCCGGTGGCATGCGCCGCCGGCTGGACATCGCGATGAGCCTCATCGGGAGCCCGCCGGTCATCTTCCTCGACGAGCCGACCACCGGGTTGGACCCGGAGGCGCGCATCGAGGTGTGGCAGGCCGTCAAGAAGCTTGCCGACAGTGGCACGACAGTGTTGCTCACGACCCAGTACCTCGACGAGGCGGAACAGCTCGCCGACCGGATCGCGATCCTGCACGAGGGTCGGATCATCGTGAACGGCACCCTCAACGAACTCAGGCAGCTCCTCCCACCGGCCGAGGTCGAGTACGTCGAGAAGCAGCCCACCCTCGAGGACGTCTTCCTCACCCTCGTCGGCGCCAAGACGGACAAGGAACAACGATGAACAAGCACTTCTTCGGCGACACCGCCGTTCTCCTCGGGCGTTCGCTGCGCCACATCGCCCGCAGCCCGGACACCATCATCACGACCGCGATCATGCCGATCGCCTTCATGCTGCTGTTCGTCTACGTCTTCGGCGGCGCGATCGACACCGGGTCCGAGTCGTACGTGAACTACCAACTGCCCGGCATCCTGCTCATCACGATCGCCTCGGGCATCTCCTACACCGCCTTCCGGCTCTTCCTGGACATGAAGGGCGGCATCTTCGAGCGGTTCCAATCCATGCCGATCGCGCAGTCCTCCGTACTGTGGGCGCACGTCCTGACCTCGTTGGTCGCCAACCTGATCTCACTCGTGGTCGTCGTCGGCGTCGCCCTGGTCATGGGCTTCCGGACGGGAGCGGGCGTGTTGGGGTGGCTCGCGGTCGTCGGCCTGCTGGTTCTGTTCACCCTGGCGCTGACCTGGATCGCCGTGATTCCCGGCCTGACCGCCAAGTCCGTGGACGGCGCGAGCGCCTTCTCCTACCCGCTCATCCTCCTGCCGTTCGTCAGCTCGGCCTTCGTGCCCACCGCGACAATGCCCGGCCCGGTGCGCGCCTTCGCCGAGCACCAGCCGGTGACCTCCATCGTCAACGCGATCCGAGACCTGTTCACCGAGCAGCCGGTTGGCACCGACATCTGGATCGCCCTCGCCTGGTGCGTCGGCATCCTCGTCGTCGCCTACGTCTTCGCGGACATCTCCTACCGTCGGCGGATCGCCTGAGCCGCCACGACGGGTCCGGGCGGGTTGAGGGCAGGATCAGAGGATGCTGACGATCGGTCAATTGGCGGCGTACGCCGGCGTCACGGTGCGGGCGGTGCGGCACTATCACCAGATCGGGCTGTTGCCCGAGCCCGATCGCGATGATTCGGGTTACCGGCGGTACAACGCGACGGCGGTCGTAGCTCTCATCAAGATCCGTACCCTCGCCAATGCCGGGGTGCCGCTGTCCCAGATCGGTCAGATGCTCGAAGCTGACGCGTCGACCTTCGCCGAGACGATCCGAAGGATCGACGGTCACCTGCGCGACGAGATCGAACGACTTGAGGCGAGCCGCAGGCAGATCGCTCAACTCGCTGCCGGGGACCGTCTGATGCTCCCGCCGGAGGTGGCGTCCTATCTCGATCGGCTCCGGGAGATCGGGGTGGCGGAGCGGGTGGTGGAGGGGGAACGGGACGGCTGGATCCTGGTTGCGGCCCGCTGGCCCGACCAGGTCCACGAGTTCATGCCCGGGAAGATCGCGCAGCTCGACGACCCAAAAATGGTCCGGTTCTATCGGCTGCTGTCGGAGATCTCCGAGAGTGACGATGCCGATGAACCGCGGCTGGAGGAAGCCGCCGACATCCTGGCCTTCCTAGCCGAGCAGGCATACGCCTCCGGGGAGATCAACCTCGACGACGGGGCGTACGACGATCTGGCGCACGACCTGCTGGATGCGCTTGCGGCCGAGTCCGACCCGCGGTTGAAGCGGCTGCAGGGAATGATGCGCGAGCGTGGCTGGGCCGGTTGGAACCGAATGGAACGGCTGACCGAGCCGCCCGACTGACCTCCGCGCCTCGTCCACCCGGTGGTGCGGGAGTCAGTTGCCGGCCGGTGGTCCCTGCTCGGATCTGCGGCGGATGGTCGCGAGCATCCGTCGGACGCCGAGCACGTGACCGCCGGACGTCAGCAGGATCTGTCGGTAGAGGCCACCGGTGAGGCCGGGAAAGGTGGCTCGCGTCTCGGCCCGCAGGCGGGATCGGCCGGGCTCGGCTGTTTCGAGGTGGAAGATCAGCGCGTAGGTCGAGAATCGATGGCTGCCTCGCAGTACCAGCTCCCGGCCGGGGATCGCGGTGTCCACCCGGAAGCCGGGGAATGTCGAGCCCGCGACGAGTGGTCGTGGCCCGGACGTGACGGGGTCGGCGGCGCTCACCAGGCGGGCGTACTCGGTCATGCCAAGCCGCGAGAACGACTTCTCGACGACGTCGGTGAGGTGGGGCCAGACCCGATCGGTGTCCGCCGCGATGAGCGTGGCGTGTTCGTCCAGGTGGGGCAACGAGTCGATCTGCATCTGCGCCTCCTCGCGTCACTCTCCATTCTCACCCGTCCGGCGCGAACTTCGCCGCCCCCGGTCATGGCGTGGGGTCGATTTAACAGGTAGAAACATGTCAACCCCTTCGTCCCGGCCCAGTCTCCGGCCGCAGGGATCAGAGAGCGCTCTCACAGCCCCAGTTGTGCCGGGAACGGTCCGGCCAGCGGAGAGGACGAACCACATGACAGCACCGTCCCGAGGCGTACGCCGGAGATCCGGTCGTACCCTTCTGCTCACTCTGGTGTTGACCACCGCCGTCACGATGACCAGCACCGCCGCCACCGCCACCGCCGGCCGCCCGACGGCCGGCGCACCCGACTTCGGGCCCAACGTGACGATCTTCGACCCGTCCATGCCGGTCGGCGAGATCCAGCAGACCCTTGACGCGGCACACGCCCGGCAGGTCGGCAACGAGATGGGCACCGAGCGGCACGCCTACCTGTTCAAACCGGGCACGTACGGCACGGTCGAGCAGCCGTTACAGGCCAAGGTCGGCTACTACACCGAGGTGTCCGGCCTGGGCGCCGCACCCACCGACGTAGCCATCAACGGCAAGCTCGAGGTCTACAACCGGTGCCTGGCCGACGGCGGCACCGCCAACTGCCTCGCGCTTGTCAACTTCTGGCGCACCCTGTCCAACCTGTCGCTCACCATCAATGCGGCCGGCCAGGATGGCTGCCGGTCGTCGGCGAACTTCTGGGCGGTGTCCCAGGCGGTGTCGATGCGCCGGCTCAACATCGGCGGCGGCAACCTGTCGCTGATGGACTACTGCACGGCCGGCCCGCAGTTCGCCAGCGGTGGGTTCATTGCCGACTCGCGGTTGCCGGCCACCACGAACGGATCCCAGCAGCAGTGGCTGACCCGCAACAGTGAGGTCGGCGGTTGGTCCAACGCGGTGTGGAACCAGGTCTTCGCCGGGGTCGAGGGCGCACCGGACGACGCCACGTTCCCCGACCCGCCCTACACCACCCTGGAGACCACCCCGCTCAGCCGGGAGAAGCCGTACCTCTTCGTCGACGGCAAGGGCCGCTACAACGTGCGCGTACCCGCGGCGCAGCGCGACAGCCGGGGCGTCTCCTGGGCCGACGGCATGACACCCGGACGGACCATCCCGATCGGCGACTTCTTCATCGCCAAGCCGTCCGACCCGGTGCACGTGATCAACAGCCAACTGGCGCGCGGCAAGCACCTGCTGCTCACCCCCGGCGTGTACGACATCGCGCGCAGCATCGAGATTCGCCGCGCCAACACCGTGGTGCTCGGGATCGGGCACGCCACCCTCACCGCCGTGAACGGCGCCATCCCGCTGGACGTCGCCGGAGTTCCCGGCGTGCTCGTCGCCGGCGTCACGATCGACGCCGGCACCGTGGAGTCGCCGGTCCTGCTGCGGGTGGGGCGGCAACACGGCCACAACGCCAGCAGCCCCAACAACCCGACCACGTTGTCCGACGTGTACTTCCGCGTCGGTGGCCCGCACATCGGGCGGACCAACACCGCGCTGGAGGTCAACAGCGACAACGTGCTCATCGACCACACCTGGGTGTGGCGCGGCGACCACGGCGTCGAAGGCTTCACCGAGGGCGTCAACGGTGACACGGACCGTTGGCGCACCAACACCGGTCGCTACGGCGCCGTCATCAACGGCGACCACGTGACCGCCACCGGCCTGTTCGTGGAGCACTTCCAGCGCTACAACACCGTCTGGAACGGCGAGCACGGCACCACGATCCTGTACCAGAACGAACTGCCATACGACCCGCCGACGCAGGCCGACTGGATGAACGGCGCCGTCGAGGGCTGGGCCGGCTACAAGGTCGGCGATCGGGTGCGCAACCACACCCTGTACGGCGGCGGGGTGTACGTCTTCAACCAGAACAACCCCTCGATCCACACCGAGAACGGCTTCGAGGTGCCGATCTCACCGGGTGTGCGGCTGCACCACATCATGACCGTCAACCTCAGCGCCGGCACGATCGACCACGTGGTCAATGGCGTGGGCGACGCGGCCGACATGACCAAGGTCGGCGCACCGGTCTATCTCACGCAGTACCCGACCCCGTAGGGAGATCGGGCGTACCGAGGGGGCCGGAGCCGGCAGGGCTCCGGCCCCCTCGGTCGTCGGTGGGTGGCCACGCTGACTGCCAGCCCCGCCCCTCGGCCTGCGAGGGCGGGTTGCTCGAATACTTCCGAATCGTTGGTCAATAATTTCATCGATCAGTCGAACTCTTGCGGGGCGGCAACCGTTGCTGCCACGATGGCCGTCAATGCCTTCCGTCCCGAAGGAGTGGTCGTCATGGCGGTCTCCCGCCGCAGGTTCGTCACGTCGGTGCTGGCGTCCTCCGCCCTCGCCGCCGCCTCCACCACCGAATTTCTCGCCAGCCCGGCGCGGGCCGCCAGTCCCCCCGGGGACGTGGTCGGCAAGGTGACGGTCGGCTACCAGGGCTGGTTCAGTGCCCCCGGCGACTCCGCACCCATCGGCGGTTGGTGGCACTGGAGTCGGGACCGGTTCCAGCCCCCGTCGCCCGCCAACACCACGATCGTGTCCTGGCCCGACATGCGGGAGTACACGCGCAGCTATCCCACCGCGTACCCCAATCTCGGCAACGGCTCGCCGGCCACCCTCTTCTCCTCCTACGACCAGCAGACGGTGGACACCCACTTCCGGTGGATGCAGGAGTATGGCTGCGACACCGCCGCGCTGCAACGGTTCAACCCGATGGGCGACGAGGGCCCGACCCGCGACGCGATGACGCAGAAGGTCCGCTCCGCCGCCGAGCGCTACAGCCGCAAGTTCTACATCATGTACGACGTCACCGACTGGCTGACCTTCCAGGCCGACATCAAGACCGACTGGACGACGAAGATGTCCGCGCACACCGCATCCAGCGCGTACGCCCGACAGAACGGCAAACCGGTCGTCTGCATCTGGGGCTTCGGCTTCAGCGAACCCAGCCGACCCTTCACCCCAGGCCCCTGCCTGGAGGTCATCAACTGGTTCAAGGCGCAGGGCTGCTACGTCATCGGTGGAGTGCCCACCTGGTGGCGGCAGGGGATCGAGGACTCCCGCCCCGGCTTCCTCGACGTCTACCACGCGTTCAACGCGATCTCGCCGTGGATGGTCTACCGGGCCAGGACCGTGGAGGAGCTCGACTCCTACTACAACAACGTCAACGTCGGTGACATGGCCGACTGCGCGGCGCGCGGCATCGACTACCTGCCCTGCGTGATGCCTGGTGACCTCGCCGGGGGGCACCGCAAGCACGGCGACTTCTACTGGCGGCACATCTACAACATGGTCCGTCTCGGCTCCCAGGGGCTCTACGTGTCCATGTACGACGAGTACAACGAGGGCAACCAGATCGCCAAGACGTCCGAAACCCAGGCCACCACGCCGGCCGGCGCGAACATCCGGGCGCTGGACGAGGACGGCGTAGCCTGCTCCTCCGACTACTACCTGCGGATCACCGGCGACGGCGGCCGGATGCTCAAGGGGCAGCTCGCGCTCACCCCGGTGCGGCCCACCCCACCGATGGTCGGCACCCCGCCTCCGACCGGTGGAAACCTGGCCGCCGGGCGGCCCACCTCGGCCAGCAGCCAGGGCGGCGGGTTCCCGGCGTCGAACGCGGTGGACTCGAACGCCGGTAGTTACTGGGAGAGCGGCGGCGGCTCCTTCCCCCACTGGTGGCAGGTCGACCTCGGCGCCAGCCATCAGGTCAACCGACTCGTGCTGCGGCTACCCACCGGGTGGGGCGCGCGTACCCAGACCATCACCGTGCAGGGCAGCGTCGACGGCGGCGCTTTCAGCACCATCGCCGCGGCTGCCGGGTTCACCTTCGACCCGGCCACCGGCAACACCGTCACCCGCACGCTGACGACGACCACGGCCCGCTACGTCCGTCTCAGCATCGGCGGCAACACCGGCTGGCCGGCCGCGCAACTCGCCCAGGTCGAGGTGTACGCCGGAAGCACCGTCCCGGACAACCCGCCGACCACGCCGAGCGGCCTCACGGTGACCGGCAAGACCTCGACGAGCGTGTCCCTGGCGTGGACGGCCTCCACCGACGACACCGGAGTGACCGGTTACCAGGTACGCCAGGGCGGCAACGTCGTCGCCACCGTCACGGGCACCACGGCGACCGTGAGCGGGCTCAGCCCGTCCACCGCGTACAGCTTTACGGTCACCGCCCGGGACGCCGCCGGCAACACCTCCGGCGCGTCCTCGGCGGTCACCGTCACCACGGACGCCGCAGCCAACGCGGACCTGGCCCGGGGTCGGCCCACCAGCGAGAGCAGCCACGTCCAGAGTTACGCGTCGGGGAACGTGGTCGACGGTGACGCGAACAGCTACTGGGAGAGCGCGAACAGCGCGTTCCCGCAGTGGGTCCAGGTCGACCTGGGCGCGACGCGCACGGTTGGGCGGGTGGTGCTGAAGCTGCCGCCGTCGTCGGCCTGGGCCAGCAGGACGCAGACCCTCTCCGTGCAGGGCAGCACCGACGGGGGAAGCTTCGGCACGCTGGTCGGATCGGCGGGGCGGACCTTCAACCCGGCCACCGGTAATCAAGTGACGCTGACCTTCAGCGCTGCGCAGACCCGCTACGTGCGCATCACCGTCACCGGCAACACCGGCTGGCCGGCCGGGCAGTTGTCGACCCTGGAGGTCTACGCGAGCTGACCGGGCGTGGGGCGGCCGCCGGACGCCGACCGGCGGCCGCCTGTTCGAATGACATATATCGCGTCATGCGTAGCCGCATCTCCCGTTCGGAGAGCAAGAAATTGACGGCACTCCACAAGAAGCTCCCGAACCCGGACGTTCCGGAGCCTGCTTCGTTCATGGCGCGCCGCCGGCGGGCTATCACCGACGCGCTGGCGGCCGGAGGCCAGAAGCGCGGCGGCGGCCATCGGCCCGGCCCGGGTTCGTGGCGCGAGCGGCCCGCGAAGCGGGCCGCCTTGATCTCGTACAGAGGTTCTCACAGGGGCACTACTTGCCCAGATGTCGTCCGTCGACTGATGCGCGACACACGTCAGCCAACTGATCTGCGACATGCGCGCGGATCGCGGCATGAGCGGACAGCGCGTCGTCGTCAAGATGGTCGGCCGGCGTACCGGCCGACCATCTCCGTTCGGGTTTCCGCATCGATATCGTCCTGCGGCACGGCGCGATCATCGCCGAGGGGTGCGCCACTTCGGTGGCCGAGGGTCAGCCCACGCTGAGATTGGTGCGGCGGACGGTTATCCAGACGGCAGCGAGGGCCGCCGCGGTCAGACCCAGGTAGCCGGTCACGACGATCAGGTGGAATTCGGGGATCCGGCTGCCCGGCTGGTACTGCAGGTGCTGCACGAGTTGGTTGTCGGCGAAGCAGGAGAGCATCTTGCCGCCATCGTTGTCGGGCGGGCAGAGGCGTTGCACTTCGACGCCGCTGAGCTGGCGCCCGGAGGCGTCGAACGCGCCGGACGGACCCTCGATACCGAAGTCGATCATGCCGCCCCTGACGACCAGGTTGTTGTTGCCCGGCAGGCCGTCCGGCCTGCCCAACTGCCGGTGCGCGGACAGCGGCTCCATGAGGGTGGGGTAGCGCCACTGGACGAGGTAGTTCAGGCCGATGAAGCCCACGATCACGCCGAACACGGCGGGGAGCGTGCGTCTGATCGCGGCGCCGAGTGCGACGCCGATCGCGAACCAGGCGATGCTGATGACCGCTGGCAGCATCCCGGTGTTCAGAAACTGCAGGTATTCGAACAGGCTTCCCGGACTGACCAGGGTCATCGTCCGCTGCAGGTGGTCGCTGACCCCGGCGACGGCTGCGGTCACCGCCGCCACGAACAGGCCGAGCATGCCCAGCTTGGTCCACAGCCAGCGCTGCGGGGAGACGTCCTGACTCCAGGCCAGCGGCAGAGTCCGCTGTTCGTGTTCCCTGGACAGCACCGGAACGCCGATGAACACGCCGATCAGCAGCGGCATGTACTGCACCAGCGTGGACAGGGCACTGAAGGTGATGACCAGGGGCGATGTCCCTCTGAGCCGCACGCCCTGCGGGGAGTTGTCCGGGCAGAACGTCTCGTGGCACTGGTGCCACAGGTCCGTCAGTTCCATGGACAGGTAGGTCATCCAGCCCACCAGGACCGCAGCCAGGACGAGCGTGCCGATCAGGGTCCAGCGGTGCTGACGCCAGGTCAGCCACAGCAGACCGCTGAGGCCCCCGGCGGACCCGAGACCGTCTTGGCGCTTCGTGCGGATGGGCGCTTGGGTGGCCGGGCTCATGCTGCCGTCTCCAGATCGAGGTGTGCTCTGGACGATGCCTTGAGGTAGGTCAGGATCAGCTCGTCCAGGGTGAGGGGTTGGGCGGTCCAGCCGGGGGCGACGACGGCGTGCGCCGTCGGTGACGCTGGCTGCCGGAGGACGAACGTGGACTGGCGTTCGGTGTGCTGCGCCTGGACGATCGCGCCCGGGCCCGGTGGCTGGTCGGCGCGGGGTCCGGTCAGCCGCACGTGGTTGTCGAGCAGATCCTCGACATCGGCGGTGAGCACGGGCCGGCCCGCGTCGAGCAGCAGCAGGTGGTCACCGACGCCACTGAGCTCGGCGATGATGTGGGTCGACAGCATGATCGTCATGCCGCTCTCGGCGGCCTCTGCCATGAGTTCGCCGGTCACCTCGGTGCGGGCCACGGGGTCCAGGTTGGCGAGGGGCTCGTCCAACAGCAGCACCGCCGGGCGGGAGCCCAGGGCGACCGCGAGTGCGACCTGTGCCCGCTGCCCGCCGGACAGCTTGCCGCAGCGGCGGTCCAGCGGGATGTCGAAGCGTTGAAGCCACGACAGTGCCCGCCGCTGGTCCCACACCCGGTTGGTGGACCTTCCGAAGCGGAGCATGTCTGTGACGCTGAAGTCCCGGTACAGCGGCTTGTCCTGGGCCAGGATCGCGACCCGGCCCCCGGCAGAACCACCCCCGTTGGTGGACCTGCCCTTGACCACCGGTCGGCCGTGGACCAGCAGTGAGCCCGAGGTGGCCGCCAACGTGCCGGCGATGATGCTCATCAGCGTCGATTTGCCCGCGCCGTTCGCACCGACCAGCGCGATGATCCGATTGGCGGGCAGTTGGAAGCTGCACTCCCGTAGCGCCCGGACGGTGCCGTAGCGCCTGCTCACGTCGCGGGCTTCCACGGCGAGGGACTGCTCGCTCACGCGGCGCCCTCCTTCTTCTGGAACCGAGCGCCCGATGCCGGTTCCGCCCGCGTCCGATCGCCGCCACCCTGGGTCCTGCGCGCCGAGTTCTCCGCGGTCACCGAGGCGAGCAGCGCCTGGACGTCCTCGTCCTCCAGACCGGCCTCGCGGGCCTGGCCGAGCCACCGGGCCAGGCTGCTGCGTAAGCGCGCCATGGCATGGGGATCCGCGTGGCCGAGCGTTCCGCTGACGAAGGTGCCCGCCCCCTGCCGCGCCTCCACCAGGCCGGACAGCTCCAGTTCCCGATAGGCCTTGAGCACCGTAGTCGGGTTGACCGTGCACGAGGTCACCACGCTGCGCACGGTGGGCAGTTGGTCCCCGGGCCGCAGCGTCCCGATCCGTAGCCCTTCGCGCACCTGCCGCACCAGTTGGGCGTAGGCGGGGACGCTGCTGGACCGGTCGACATAAAAGTTGATCACCTGATGGTCCTCCTTTCCGCTCCGGCACCGATTGATTCGGTCAAGTAGAACACCAGTTAACCAGCATGGCAAGGACCTGCCGGAGCGGCTGGCGGCGTTGAACGGCTCGCCCCACTGCCTGCCCGGCGCGGTCGCTGTATCGGGCGGCAGTCCGCAGCTTCAGACGCTCTGACCCGCACCCTGCACGGGCGCGCTGCTGATTGCTGCAGGGAAGTCCAACCCAATATGCCGGCACGACCGGTCGCGGGCCGCGCAGTCGTGAGGTCGGGCATGCACTCCGGCGGACGACGCAAGATGAGCTCGGGCGTGGCACAAAGGTGTGGCCCTCGCCGCTCGACCGTACGACGCCCGCACATCGGCATGAGCGGACGCCGCTCGACTGACGACCGGGAGCCAACTGGCTGACCTCTTCGGGCCCGCCGAAGAGGTCACCAGCCTGAAGGGCCTGGTCAGGGCATTCCCCGTGGGATCGACGTCTCGGATGACGGAACTGCGGCCGGCTCCAGCAAGCTCATCCACAACGCTTCACATCGATGGGCAGCACACTTGCAGGCGTGGCGCTGAGCGATTCGAGGCGCTGGCCGGTGCCAGCGATCCCGCCAGCAGCGACGCCTGACCACTTCGACCTCTACTGGGAGGTCACGCCGCACCGCTCGATCTCCATCACCACAGGTCAAAGCCCGTCGTCTCTGTCCGACATCGGTGAGCACTTCGGGCGCGGAGACCCCTTCGCCAACCTGCACCCAATCTGCTCCCAGTTGCAAGGCCGGCCCAATCAGTGACTCCTTACCGCCTTGACCTGCACACTCCCTGCCAGCCCGACATAGAGCGTTGTCGGCCGTCGTGCAGAACCGCGGAGCACTCCCGGGGCCAAGATCGAACAGCGTGGCGAGCAGCGTTTGTAATCGTTGAGCGTGGTCGACCAGGATCCGCCCCGGCAAGGTCCGAGCGAGGTCGCGACGCGTCCGCTTTGGGATCGGAGGCGGATGCTCGTCGGCCCACACGAGGTCCTGGATTGTCATGCGGTCGATCATGCCGAGGCCGGTGTTCCTGTCCACCACGCCTACGGCGACTTCTCGGAGTCGGTCGTCTGGGACCGCGGCGGCGCTGCTCTCACCACGCCGGGCCTTGGTGTCGCCACCGGCTGACGGCGGTAGCCCGGCTGGTTGTGACGGACGTAGCGGGCTCCGTAAGGACGGCATAGCTGGCCCCGCCGAGTCCAAGCTTTCCGGGGGCGATCGTCACCGAAAGTAGCCACGACTCCGGTTGGCGGTCACCCAGCCGCGCGTTATCGGCGGCAGAAGCGTGCATCCGACCGAGACGCGCGGCTCCGGGACCTTTCGACATGGGTCGTAAAGCGGCTCGTTCAGCCGACCTGACCTGCCGCCTGCAACGGACATGCCACACCTATGCGAGCGGACAGGTCGGCCCGCAGCGCCGTTAGCGCGGCCATGCGCTCGTCGATGATCCGAATCTTCTCCTCCAACAGCGCCGACAACGCTGGTCCGTCATCCGTCGCGTCGCGCAGTTGCTCACCGTGCTGAGCGATTTCCGCCAAGGAGAAACCGAGCCTCTGCGCGGTGCGGACGTGTCGCAACCAGGTCACCGCCTCGGGCGGATAATCGCGGTATCCGTTTGTCAGCCGCCGCCCCACGACGAGGCCGAGCTTCTCGTAGAACCGAACGGTGTCCCTGGTTGTGCCCGCCTGCGCGGCCAACTCGCCGATACGCATGCTCTCTCTCCTCGCAAGCTCGAACTTGACCTTGGACCGTACTCCACCCTTTAGCGTGAGGCGTCAAGTCCCGAGCCAGCAGGAGCCTCCGTGATCCGCGTTCACAACCCCTTCCGCCCTGCCTACCTTCACGTCGTGCGCGCGAGCGCCTGGTACGACCTCGCCGTCACCGCAGGATTCGCCACACCCTGGACATATGTGCTGCTGCACCGCTTGCTGACGTCGATGGGCGAGGCGCTCGGGTTGGGCGCACTACCGCCCGTCGACCCCATGCAGACCTTGTATGCGAACCTGATGGGTTCCGTTGTGGTCGTCTGGGCAGCGCTGCGCATCGTCAGGCCGGTGCCGGTGCATGGGCTCCTCGACGGGGTCGCGCGCGCCTTGTTTGCGATATGGCAGGGGTACGCGCTCGCGCAGGGTGTCTCGGGTTTGCTATGGCTGTTCCTCGCCGTCGAGGTGTCGTTCGGTATCGTGCAGCTCGTGCCGTGGTGGCGCGTCCGGCGCGCCACACCAGCAGGGATTCAGCACACGCTCCCGCGCAGTCCGCGATCGGGTACGGCATTCGAGCGACCTGACGCGTGACCAACCCACCTTGTGGGGGTTGGCCGCGGGCAACTGAACAAACCGAGCGCGTCTAGAGGACGGTTCCCCGGCGGATGCTGGCTCAGGACCGACTGAGCAGAATCGCAGCAAGGTCGAGTATTCGCTCATCGGCAGATCCGCGCGTCCCGAGGCGCACCGATGTGCCCCTAGATTCATCGCGCTGTCGCGCATCACGTGGCGGAGATGTGTCGCACGTCAGTTGTCGGGCCACACACTGTCCTCCATCGACTGATGCGCGACACTCGTCGGCCAACTGATCCGCGACGCCGCAGCGCGCTGATCCCGGCAAATGAGGATGCCTGCGTTCATCGGGGATGACTGGCCACCTCGTCCGCAAGGTTGAACGTGGCACCGCATTCGGGACAGCTCACCCGACCAAACAAGTAGGTGAGTGTGGTCGCTACTGACTCGTGGCCCAGCCGCAACGCCTCGGCGTTCAGGCGCGTGGCCAGTTGTGAGGAAAGCCCAGGTTCGATCGAGGAATCGCCTGTCTGCAGGTCGATGAGTAAGTCCTCATCGCACGCCGGGCACTGCACGTCGACTTCCCCGTCGTTGATCCGGTCGAGCTCCTTGCCCCAGACTTCGTCGCCGTCGAAACCGAGTATGGCTTGCTGCAGGTATACGAACGTCGTGTCGCTGGAAGCGCCGGATGCCAGGCACTCAAGGGTCAGCGCACGCAATGTGGCGATGTCCTCGGCGTACAAGCCGCGGCTCTTGTCGTCGGCGTCTACGGCGATGAACCCGGCGAGTACGACGGCGCGCTCACGGTCTTGACAACTGAAGTTGGCGCAGGTCCGGGCCAACCAGGGCAGCAGATCGGCGCTTGCGGGATCGCAGGTGCCCTGGTGACACGACTCTTGCCAGATGAAATCCCATGCTGGGGAAGCGGGATCGTCTGCGGCGGCATCCAGGGCCTCCTGAAGGCTTGTCACCTACGAAGCCTCCCACAATGGCGCTTACCTGCTCGACGCCGCTCGGGCGTACCTTCAGGTGGGCGACCTGCGCGGCGCTGCCCGCGCGCTGGTGGACGCGGACAGTGTCGCGCCGGCTGAGGTTCGGTGCCGGCCGTTGGCGCGTACCGTGATCGCCGATGTTGCCCGCCCGCGGCCGGCACCGGCCGGCGTGGCGCGACTGGCCACGGTGGTCGGCCTCACCCGTTGACAGACGAGCGCCGGCGCATGTCGTCCGCCGGGTGGATGGTGCGCACCGGGTCGGGCACCGGCCCCCGGCGTTGCCACTCGCGGGGGTAGCCGAGGGAGACCTCCTCGAAACGCACCTCGTCGTGGAACGTGGTGCGGGGGATGTGCAGGTGCCCGTAGACCACGGTGGACGCGCCGAAGCGCACGTGCCAGTCGCTGGTGCGGACCGTGCCACACCACTGGGCGAACAGCGGGTACCGCAGAACGTCGGTGGGTTCCCGCACCAGCGGGTAGTGGTTGACCAGCACCGTCGGCAGCGCGGGGTCGCGCTCGGCCAGCCGGCGTTCGGTCTCCGCGACCCGGGCCGCGCACCATGCCTCCCGGCTCGGGTACGGGTCGGGGTGCAGCAGCGCCTCGTCGGTGCACACCACCCCGGCCGCGTACGCCAGGTCCAGCGACTCCTGTTGGGTGCGTGCCTCGGGCACCCGGAACGTGTAGTCGTAGAGAACGAAGAGCGGGGCGATGGTGGCCCGGCCGCCGTCGCCGTCCCACACCGGGTACGGATCCTCCGGGGTGACGACGCCCAGCCGCTGGCACAGCCGGACCAGCTCGCGGTAGCGCTCCTCGCCGCGCAACGTGACCGGGTCACGTGGCGGCGTCCACAACTCGTGGTTGCCCGGCGCCCAGACGACGCGCGCGAACCGGCTGCTCAGCAGCCCGAGCGCCCACTCGATGTCGGCGAACCGGTCGGCGACGTCCCCGGCGACCAACAGCCAGTCACCGTCGTTGTCCGGGTGTAGCTCCTGGACGAACGCGCGGTTCTGCGGGTGCCCGACGTGCAGGTCGCTGACAGCCCGCAGTCGGGGCGGAAGGCTCACGCCCCGAGGCTAGGCCGTCGCGGCCCGATCAGGACACCCCTGTCCCACAGCGGGCACGGTCAGCAGAACCAGCCGTCCTGCACCCAGCCGCGCCGGTTGATGTATCCGTAGGCGAAGCCGTAGACGTAGCCGCCGCTGTGGGGACCCTCGACCAGGAACGTCTGACCCTGGTAGAGGGTGCCCATCCAGGCACCGTTGGGCTGGGTGCGGACGAACAGGTCGCTCGCGCACACCGTTTCCCGTTGGCCGATCGTGCCGTTGGCGGCCTGAGCGGGGGCCGGCAGGGTCACCGTCGCGGCGACGATCCCGGCGAGCAGGCCGGCGATTGCCCGGGTGCGCCGTCGGGTCACCATGAGTCGTACCCGCCGATGCACTCGGCGCGCAGGTAGCCCCAGTCGTTGGGACCGAAGTCGAACGATGCCGCCCACCCGTTGTAGACCGGATGCGCCCCCGGCGTGTGGCCGATCTTGTCGCCGTAGGTCAGGGTGCGCTTGAGGCCGGTCGGGCCGCCGGCGGAGTCGTAGTTGGCGTAGAAGCTGGCGCTCTGGCAGACCACGATGGCGTGCCGTGGCACCACCGGGTCGGCGTGGGCCGGCGCGGCGCCCAGTGCACCCGTCGCCACTCCGATGGCCAATGCGGCGACCCTCGTGCGGACTCGTCGGGGCATGCCCACCTCCTGTACGCCGAAACTTTCCTACCGGCAACCCTAACCACAGCGTCGATATCTGTCGATGGACGAGGGCTCGCCTGGTCGACCTGGCGACGCTTTCGACGGCCGGCATATCCGGCGACCCGGAGGGAAAGCGCAGACGTCCGACAGCCCGAAACCGGAGCAGGAGAAAAACATGCCTTTCATCACCGTGGGGACGGAAAACTCCGCGCCCATCGACCTGTACTACGAGGATCACGGATCCGGTAAGCCGGTGGTGCTGATCCACGGGTTCCCGTTCAACGGGGCAACCTGGGAGAAGGTGACCACCCAGTTGCTCAACGCCGGATACCGGACGATCACCTACGATCGACGCGGTTTCGGCAACTCGGCCCAACCGACATTCGGGTACGACTACAACACGTTCGCCGCGGACCTGGACGTGCTGATGACCGAGCTGAACCTGAGCGACGTGACCATGATCGGTCACTCGATGGGCACCGGTGAGGTGATCCGCTACCTGGGCAACTACGGCTCCCAGCGAGTGAGCCGGGCGGTGGTGCTCAGCCCGCTGCAACCGATGCTGGCCAAGGCCAAGGACAACCCGGAGGGTGTCGACACCAGCCTCTTCAAGGGTTTCCAGGACGCCATCATCAAGGACCGGTTCGCCTACCTGACCCAGTTCTGCGACGCGTTCTTCAACTACAGCGAGAACAAGGGCAAGCTGGTCAGCGAGGAGGCGTACCGGGCGCACTGGCAGATCGGTGCGATGGCCTCGGCCAAGGGCACGCACGACAGCGTGACCGCCTGGCAGGAGGACTTCCGCCCCGACCTGCCGAAGATCGACATACCGGTGTTGATCGTGCAGGGCGACAAGGACAACGTGTTGCCCTACCCGGTGACCGGCCAGCGGCTCGGGCCGATGATGCCGACCGGCCAGCTCATCACGCTCAAGGGCGCGCCGCACGGTCTCCCGTGGACCAACGCCGACGACGTCAACAAGGCGATCATGGACTTCATGAAACAGCCGGCCAAGGCTCGCGCCTGACCCGTACCGGTAGCCGTTCGGACGCCAGCGTCGCGAGGACGCTGCGACACCCGGCCCTTCCCGGGCCGGGTGTCGTCGGCCGTCAGGGCCGGCGGGCCACCACCGCGCCGTTGGCTCCCGGAGCGTCGAACGGCACCGTTCGGACGTCGACGAAGCCGGCGTCGGTCAGCCAAGCCCCGTATTCGGCACCCGAGTAATTTCGGCCGCCTTCGGTCTCGACCAGCATGTTCATGCCCATCAGGGCCGCCTCGGGCGGCCCGGTGCGTTCGTCGTTGAGCAGCAGCTCACAGACGACGATCGCCCCACCGGACGGCAGCGCCGCGTGACACCGGGCGAGCAGCGCCCGGTTCGTCGGCTCGTCCCAGTCGTGCAGGATCATGCTGAGCAGGATGACGTCATGCCCACCGGGCAGTGCCGGGTCGGCGAGGAAGTCCCCGGCGACCGTGCCGATCCGCCCGGTCAGGCCCGCCTCCGCGATTCGCTCCCGCGCCCGTACGCAGACGTGCGGCAGGTCCAGGACGGTCGCCCGCAGCTCAGGCAGGCGTCGGCAGAACTCGATCGGGAACGCCCCCGCGCCGCCGCCCACGTCGAGCAGGCGGCTGTGCCCGGAGAAGTCGTACGCGTCGGCCAGTGCTGCGGCGGTGAAGCTGGAGGTGGAGAACATCGCATCCCAGAACTGGGCCAGCATCTCCGGGTCGGAGGTGTCGAACATCGACTGCTGGGACTCCGGGTCCCAGGTCAACGGCCGATCGGTGCGCAGGGCCTCGCCGATGCGGTGCCAGGGCAGGTAGGTGCGCTGGTCCGAGTAGCGCACCTGGGCACCGAAGTAGTACGGGCGGCCCTCGACCAGGAACTGCTCGGCCAACTCGGAATTGCGGTAGCCGTCGCCGGCCTTCTCCAACAGGCCGAGCGAGGCACTGGCGGCCAGCAACAGGTCAGCGGGCCGGTCGGGCAGCCCGAACTCGGCGGCGGCCTGGTCGACTGTCATCGTCCGCCCGCCGGCCAACCGGGTGAACAGGCCGAGCTCGACGCCGACCGCGAGGGTCTTGAACCCCCACACACCGGCCACCAGGCGCATGAGGGGAGTCGGGTTGGTCATCGCGCCATGAGATCACAAAACGCGTCCCTCCACTATGGGCGACGTCGGCTCAACCGCCGCGCCGAGACGCTCACCAGCGTGCTGCCCACCGCCATCCCGAGCAGCACCAGGATCGCCCCGACGGCCCACAGCCCGCTGTCGTCGCGGGAGGCGGCCTGCCACGTCCAGACCGCCGTGAAGGCCACCGTCATCACCGGCGCCACCAACCACGGGCTGAGTCGCGTACCGGCGAGCGCGGCGAGCACCACGAGCGTCAGCACGAGGCCGACCACCTGCCACGGCTCGTACGGCCCGCTGGTCGCGCCGGTCTGGGCATCGACCGTGTACTCGGTGTCCCGACCCAGCCAGAGCAACCATGACCCGACCGTTGCCGCCGTCAGAAAAACGCCACCGAACAGAGCGCGCGTACCCTTCGTCGCCGTCATCCGGCGATCATGCCCCGGCTGGCGCACGAGCGGAATGAGCACCGGCACCCAGATCCGGGCCGTCGAGTTCCCGAAAGGACTGTTGCCCCGGCCGATCTGCGGGTGATCGGTCAGGGCCGGACCCGGGCGAGGAAGCCGCGGATCAGCGGGACGACCTGGTGGAGGTGCGTCTCGAGCAGCCAGTGCCCGCCGTCGAGCAGGTGCATCTCGGCGTCGGGCAGGTCCCGCAGGTACGCCCGGGCCGCGCTCTCGGGCATGTAGCCGTCGTGCGGTCCCCACACGATCAGCGTGGGCGGCTGGTGGGTACGCAGGTACTCCTGCTGGCGGGGGAACCACGCGACGGTGGTGCCCTGGTCGGCGAGGAGTCGGAGCCAGGCGTCGCGCCGTCGTGGATCCGTAACCAGCGCACCGGAGAGCTTCCACAGGTCGGGGCTCACCCGGTCGGTCAGCCGGTCCGGCAGTTCACCCAGGAACTCGCGCCGAAAGCCCTCCTCGTTGATCGCGGCGGCCAGTTGCTTCCGGCCCTCGTCGGTCGGGTTGCGCCAGAACCGTTTCAAGGGCTCGTACTTGGGCCCGTGGTGGTCGGGGTAGATGTCCCCGTTCTGGATGACGAGACCGGCGACCCGCTGCGGCGCGGCCATGGCCAGTCGCAACCCGAACTGGCTGCCGTAGTCCTGTAGGTAGATCACGTAGCGGGTCAGCTCCAGCGTCTCGACGAAGCGCTGGAGCAGGTCGGCGTGGGCGTCGAAGGTGTACGCGTATCGGCCGGGGTCGGGCAGGTCGCTGTAGCCGAATCCGGGATAGTCCGGTGCGATGGCACGCCACCGGTCGGCCAGCGCGGGCAACAGGTGGCGGAACTGGAACGACGACGACGGGTAGCCGTGCGGCAGCAGCACCACCGGTGCGTCGGCGGCGCCGGCCTCCCGGTAGAAGATCGTGATGCCGTCGACCTCGACCGTCCGGTGCCGTACAGCGGGCTCGGCCATGACCTCTCCTGACCAGTCACGGGGCGGGACTCCCTCGACCGTGCCAGAAGTAGCGCCCTCGCGAAGTGGCATTGCCACTGCCGGTCAGGTCTTCGGTGCGGGCCCGGTCGAGTCGCGGACGACCAGCAGGTGCCCCGTGGGTCGGCGGCGGGGGCGTATCGCGCGTGGTTTGAGGGCGAGGGTGAGCGCCGTGCGGCCCATCTCGGTCATCGGCAGGCGGATGGTGGTGAGGCTGGGCGCCAGGTCGGCCGCCACGGAGACGTCGTCGAAGCCGACGACGGACATCCGCGTGGGCACCGGCACGCTGCGGGACCGCAGCGTCGACAGCACACCCGTGGCCATCGCGTCGTTGAGCGCGATGATCGCTGTCGTCTCCGGATGCTCGTTGAGGATCTGCTCGGTGGCCGCACGCCCGCCGCCGCGGGTGAAGTCGCTGTGCACGACGGTGAGGTCGGCGAGGGACCGCCCGCGTTGCCGCAGGGCCGACGACACACCGGCCAGCCGATCGGCGACCGTGGTGAGGCCGGCGCTGCCCGCGGCGACCGCGATCCGCCGGTGACCGAGATCCATCAGGTGTTGGGCGAGTGCGAAACCGCCGGCCTCGTTGTCGGGCAGGACCGCGTCGATGCCGAGCGCGTGCCGTCCGATGGCCGCGGCGCGTCCGCCGTGGTCCTGAAACGCGGCGAGTTCGGCGCGGGCCGCAGCCTCCATCCGTGGGTCGTCGTAGCCTGAACCGCTGATCAGCACGATGCCGACCCGCTGGGCGATCAGGTGGCGCAGCTGTTGCAGCTCGTAGCCGGGGTCGCGTCCGGACTGGCAGATCTGCACCAGCAGCCCCTGTTCGGCGGCGAGCTGGATGACTCCGGCGGCGATCTCGGAGAAGTACGGGTCGTCGACCTGGTGGACGATCAGGCCCACGGTGGAGCTGGCCCCGCCGGCCAGGGTGCGGGCGTACGGGTTGGCGACGTATCCCAGCTCGCGTGCGATCTGCCGGATCCGGTCGGCCACCTCGGCGCTGACTCCCTCGCGGCCGGCGAGGGCGCGGGATGCGGTCGCCAGCGAGACGGCGGCGTGTTCGGCCACGTCCACGAGGCGCGGCCGCTGGTTGGCCCTGGGCATCCGCGACCCCCTGAAAGCATCCATGCCACCCGATCTATTGCCAGTGGCGTTCATCGAAGCCTAGGGTACGTAAGCGCTTACGTAAGCGCTTACGTGACCGGCACCGGCATGCCGCGAAGTGAGGTGAACGCCCATGTCCAGGGCTCGACGAGTCGCCGTCTCCCTTCTGGCGGTCGGCGCGCTGACCGGCGCCGCGGCGCCGCCGGCGCAGGCGGATCGCAGCATCTCCCACGACGTCCACCCGGCCCTGCGAGCGCACCTGGTCGCCGCGTACGACTTCGACCATCCGGTGCCCGGCGACCCCGCGCTGGAACGCGACCAGGGCCGCTCCGGCACCGAGATCGAGCTGATCAACGGCGGGGCCGCCATGCGGGTGGCGGACCACGCGTACCGGGGCAGCCGCAACGCGGTGCGGACGCGGCAGGTCGACCCGGCGGTGGCGGGCAACGACGACTGGAAGGCCGGCACCTGGTCGGCCAGCGGAGTGCGGACGCTGCGCCCCTTCAGCGCCACCGTTGGCACCACCGTGATGGGCTGGTTCAAGCTGAACATGGACAGCCCGCTGCCCAACTCCACCACCTCCGACCCGAACGACCGGTACAACGCGATCGGGCTGGCCGGCGTGTTGACCGGCGACTCCGACGGCCACGGCGTCCGCGCTCTGCTGGAGCTGATCGACGTCGACGGGGAGCTGCGTCTCGTCGCGCTCGGCCGACGCCTCGACGGTGGCAACTCCCAGACCTTCGCCGCGAACCAGGACTGGCGGGAGCTGCTGCCGGTGGGGGAGTGGGTGCATCTCGCCGCCACCTTCGACTTCGGCACCGGGGCCCTCGCCCTCTACCGCGACGGCGAACCGGTGGACGGCTTCTACACCCGCACCGACGACCCCTGGCTGGTGTCCGGGCCTGGCCCGCATGTGACCACGGCCTCCGACCCTCGGGGCATCAAGATCGGCGGGAGCTTTCCCCAGGACACGCTGGAGCGCAACCCGTGTGACTGCCGCATGGACGGCCTGATGTTCCTCGACAGTGTGGTCTCCGCGACCGACGTCCGGAGGCAGTACCGCCACCTGGCCCGCTGACCACCCTCGGCACCGTCCCACCGAGAAGGAGACACGCGTGCTCAACCTCCACCGCCGCGCCGGCGGAGTCCGCCGATCCGCGCTGACGGCCGGACTCGCCGCCCTCGCGCTGGTCCTGTCCACCCTGGTCGCCACACCCGCCCGGGCCGCCGACGCGGTCTACGACCCGATCGCCGAGATGCCGATCCAGTCCCGGCTCGGGCTGGTCCTCAGCGAGTACACCAGTCTTCCGCAGTCGCAACCCACTCCGGCTCCGACCGATGCGCGACTCATGCGTACCGCGCGGATCAACACCATCATGGAGTTGCCCGACGGCTCCGGCCGACGCGCGGTGCCCGACCTGAACGGCAACCTCTACCTGGTCGAGGACGGCGTACCGCACGTCTACCTCGACGTGGCGGCGACGTTCGCACCGAAGTTCTTCTCCGGCCGTGGCCTCGGCCAGGGCTTCGGGTACGTCGCCTTCCACCCGGAGTTCGGTGCCAACGGCCGGTTCTACACCATCCACACCGAGCTGGCCTCGGCGGCGACGAACACGCCGCCGGACTACGCCCAGCCGAACGCGATCTACCACGGCGTCATCACCGAGTGGACGGCGACCGACCCGGCCGCCGCCACGTTCGCCGGCACCCGTCGCGAGGTGCTGCGCATCGGGTTCGGCGGCCAGGTGCACGGCATCCAGGAGATCAACTTCAACCCCACGGCCAAGCGCCACGACGCCGACTACGGCCTGCTGTACCTCGCGGTCGGTGACGGCGGTCAGGGCGCCCGCAACACCGATCCGCAGAATCTGGGCCTGCCGCACGGCAAGCTGCTGCGGATCGACCCCCGGGGCACCAACTCCGCGAACGGGCGATACGGCATCCCGCCCCGCAACCCGTTCGTCGGCCGGACCGGCGCGCTCGGCGAGATCTACGCCGTGGGCTTCCGGGACCCGCACCGGTTCAGCTGGGACCGGGCAACCGGCCGGATGTACCTGGGGCACATCGGTGAGCACGCCGTCGAGGCGATCTACGAGGTCCGCGCCGGCGACAACTTCGGCTGGAGCGAGCGCGAGGGATCCTTCGTCTTCGACAGGGCGGCCACGAACCCCTGTGACCGGCTGTTCCCGCTGCCCGCCGACGACGACCGGTACGGCTACACGTACCCGGTCGCCGCGTACGACCATGATCCGGCCGCGGGCTGGAACTGCACCGACGACGTCGGCGTCGCGGTGGCCGGCGGGTTCGTCTACCGGGGGCGTGCGCTGCCCGCGCTGCGCGGCAAGTACGTCTTCGGTGATCTGGTCGACGGCCGGGTGCTCTACACCGAAGCGAACGAGATGCGCCGCGACCGGGACCTGGCCACGATCCACCAGCTCGCGCTGTTCGACGCGGCCGGCACCCCGGTCCGGATGCGCGACCTCTCCGCGCCGGGCGCGCCCGGCGACCCCAACCGGGTGGACCTGCGCTTCGGCACGGACGCCGCCGGTGAGCTCTACGTCGTCGCGAAGGCCAATGGGAAGATCTGGAAGGTGACCGGGACCAGGGAGTTCGCCAGCGGCGATGTCGGGCACACGACCCTGCGACGCACCGCCGGGGCCGCCAACTGGACGCCGGTGACGCCGGCCAAGTGGCAGTTCACCCGCGACCAGGTCATCCTCGCCGAGGCCGGGGAGAGCCGGCCGGGCCCGCGCCGGCCCTTCGAGTACGCCACGCTGACCGCCGGCCCGGCGTGGTCGTCGGTGCAGGTCGACGCTCAGGTACGCCTCGACACACCGGTGGAGGTCACCAACCGTGATGTGATCATCGTGTTCGGCTGGCGTTCGGACACCGAGTTCTACTACGCCCACCTCTCCACCGACAACACGATCTATCCGCACAACGGCATCTTCAAGGTCGACAACGCCGACCGGGAGCGGATCGACCACCAGTGGAACGGCCGGTCCCGCGGCGCCAACCCGGCCATCACCGATGCCGGGTGGCACGACGTCCGGGTGGTGCACCTGCCGGCCACCGGCGAGATCGCGGTCTACGTCGACGGGCACCGGGACCCGCTGTTGACCGCGGAGGACACCACGTTCGGCTCGGGTCGGGTGGGCTTCGGCTCCTTCGACAACGTCGGCCGGGTACGGAACCTGACCGTCACCGGCACGCCGGCCTGAGCCGTGTCGCGGTGGGGACGGCGGTGTTCGTGCCGCCGTCCCCACCGAGTCATCCGTCGACCTGGCCCGGAGGGCGCCGTCTGGTTCGTAGAATCCCTGCCATGCCGGAGATCATCGAGTTGCTGGCCTCGCCCGTGCACCGCTTCCTGGGCCGGCCCGCCGACGGCCCGGCACCGGCCCCGCCCGGTGAGCTGGTCGACGTGATCCAGATCCGGGCCGGCCTGGGCATCGTCGGCGACCGGTACTTCGGCCAGCAGGCGCACCGCGACGCGAGCGTCACGATCATCGCGCAGGAGTCCCTACCGGCCGGCATCGGCCTGGCCGAGGTCCGGCGCAACATCCTGACCACGGGGATCGCCGTGGACGAGCTGATCGGCAAGGTGCTGGTCCTGGACTCCGGCGACGGCCCGGTCAGCCTGCGGGTCAACCGGGCGGCCCGGCCCTGCGCCTGGATGGACGTCACCGTCGGCCCGGGAACGTGGAAGGCGCTGCGCACCACCGGCGGCATCCGCTGCACGCCACTCAACGACGGCACCCTGCGCGTTGGCCCGATCGACGCCGTCGTGAGCTGAGCAGTGCGGTGCACGCGGCGTTGGTCGACGTCGCGCCGCTGGTCCTGACCCGCCACCACGCTCACCACTACCGCGGCTTCGCCGCCACCCAGCGACGGCTCTTCGGCACGAGTGGCGAGCTCAAACCACTGCTGTACGCCTCCCGGGCGCTGCTCACCGGTGTCCACCTGATGCGTAGCGGTCGGATCCTGGCGCACCTGCCGAGCCTGCTCGACGCCGAACCGGCACCGGCATACCTGGCCGACCTGATCGCGGCGAAGCGGGCCGCCGAACACGGCGGGCTGGACGACCTCGTCGCCGGCTCCGTCCTGGACCGTGACCTCGCCGAGTTGGCGTCGCGGCTCGACCAGGCGCAGCAGGACACCCGGCTGCCCGAGCAGTCCGGTGGGACGGCTCAGCTCAACGACCTCGTGGTGGCGGCCAGGCTGGCCGATTCGGCGAGGTGACGGTCCCGCGCACCGGTGCGTGGTAGAACCAACACGCGCACGGGTTCGCGGGCCTGCGGGGTGGACCTCGGCATGCCGGACGGGACCTGATCCGAACAGAGGTGGTGCATTGATCCCCGAGCTGCGGCAGCTCATCGAGGAGTTGCGGGCGGACCTGGCCGATCAACCGGCGAGCCTGGCGTGGGCCGAGTTCGGTGAGGGCGCCGCCATCGATGCCGTACCGGTGGGTCTCCCGGCCGACCTGCGGGATCTGCTGCTGGCAGCCGACGGGCTGCGCGGCGGTCGGGTCGAGCTGGCGTCCACGTCGACCCTGGCCGGCATGCAGTACCACCTCGACTACGCGCCGGACTTCTCGTCCATCCCGGAGGACCGGGCGGGCTGGCTGGTGGTCGGCACCCGCAGCGACGAGCCGATCTTCATGGACCGTGGCACGGGTGCCATCTGGTACTTCCCACCAAACGGCACCGAGTGGTTCATGTCCGACGCGTTCGAGGAACTCGCCCCCGACCTCGGATCCTTCGTGGACTACTACCTGCTCGGCCCGGGCTATGCCGAGCTGACCCCCGCAGACGACCAGTGGTTCGCGTACCTCGATGAGCAGGGCCTGCTCGACGAGGACGACGAGGACGTGACCTGAGTCAGACCGGGCTGACGTGTGCGGCGAGGACCCGCCAACCGTGCCGGTCGTCGTGGACCCAGGTCCGGGTGTAGCGCAGACGCGCCGCGAACGCCGTCCCCTCGAACACCCCAGCCACCCTGCCCAGGAAGAACGTCACCCCGGTCGACCCGACGACGAGCAGGTCCAGCTCCTCCTCGACCAGGTCCTCCACCACGGAGCGGCGGTCCCGGTACGCGGCCAGGTCATCCTGCTTCGTATACGTACGGCCGTCGGGGCCGATGGCGAGCAGCTGGTCGACGAGCAGCTGATCGAGGGCGGCCACGTCGCCGGCCCGCTGGGCGGCTTGCAGGGTGCGCTCGGCATCGAGCAGCTCTGCCTCGCGTGCGCTGTCCGGCATCGTGCCGTCCTCCCGATCGGGCTCGACCCGGTGTCACCGTCGGCCCGGGCTGTCCGCATTGTGGCAGCCGACGCGGCCTACGCGGGCGTGGATCGCCGCCGACGTCACAGGCTCAGGCGAATACGTACGACGGTCTCTCCGGGGTGGGTGAGCACCGCGACCTCGTCGCAGATCCGTTCCACGATCGCCAGCCCCCGACCCCGTATCGCGTCGGCGGCCGGCATGCCCCGGCCCAACGCCCGCGTCGGCCCCTGGTCGACGACGTCGCAGAACAGCTGGCCCGACTCGGCCCAGAGCCGGACCCGGCCACCGCCGGTGGTGTGCTGCAACGTGTTGGTGGCCAACTCGCTGACCGCCAGCGTCAGCAGCTCCACCCGATCGGCCGGCAACCCCCGGGCCAGCGCCCCGGCGCTGACGAACCCGCGCAGCGCTCGGACGTCGGTCGCCACCCGGTACGACATGGTGTCCGCGAGGTGGGCGGGGACGCTCTGCTCGGTCACGGTCTCCGGTCGCTCGGCCGGCATCAGCCCGCCCGCCGCGGGTCGTCAGTGAGCGTCACCACGATAGGCCCGGGTGCCGTGGACGTTCGAGCCTCGAAGTACGCCATCGGGCAGCAGCAACCCTTCTCGTAGCGACAGCTGTTGTCGGGCACATCATGTCATCCGCCGGCCCGCGGGCGGTCCCGCCCGTTCGAGGGTCGATCAGCCGTGGGCCGGCCCGATCGCGCGCGGTCGGCCTGGTGCCGGGGCCGGTCAGGGGGCCGCATCGAAGACGATGGACTCGCTCAGCTCGCGCCACCGCGCGTCGGATGCGGCGAGGGCCTCGGCGGCAGCCGCGGCGGCCGCCACAGCGTCGGCGCCGAGCAGCAACCGCAGGGGCGGGTCGTCGACCCGGGTGATCCGGATGATCGCCTGGGCGGCGCGGACCGGGTCGCCCGGTTGGTTGCCGCTGGCCTGGCGCAGCCGCTGCACGGCCGGGTCGATGACCGGCTGGTACGGGTCACTGATCGGCAACATGGTCATCGACGAGCCGGCCCAGTCGGTGCGCAGCGCGCCCGGCTCGACGCTGGTGATCCGGATCCCGAACGTCGCGACCTCCTTGGCGAGCACCCCGGAGAAGCCGCTGACCGCCCACTTGGCCGACTGGTACGCGCCCAGACCGGTGCTGGCGACCCGGCTGCCGACGCTGGAGATCTGCAGGATGTGCCCGCGCCGCTGATCGCGCATCGTGGGCAGGGCGGCGCGGGACAGGTTGACCACCCCGTAGAAGTTGGCCTCGATCTGCGCCCGGAAGGCGTCCTCCGGCATGTCCTCGATCGAGGCGACATCGGCGTACCCGGCGTTGTTGACCAACACCTCCAGACTTCCGAAGGTGTCCACGGCGGTGCGTACGGCGGTGTGGGCGGCGGCCGGGTCGGTGACGTCGAGGGCGATCGTCCGGACCTGGTCGCCGTACTGGTCGACCAGGTTGTCGAGCTGGGCCGGGTTGCGGGCGGTGGCGACCACCTGGTCGCCGTCGGCCAGCACGGCCTCGGCGAGCGCCCGGCCGAGCCCTCGGGAACAACCGGTGATGAGCCAGACTCGCGGCACGTCGCCTCCTCTGCCGGGCGGTCTCCAGCCGCTACGGACGGATGTCCAGGGCGCCGATCAGGTCGTCCCGCAGGGTGAACCGGTACCGCAGCTCGATCGGACTGCCGGGAAAGTCGCCGGACACCCGGCTGAGGACCAGGTAGGAGTCGCCCGCCTGCGGTGTGACCCGCAGCGGCTCGGCCGTGTACGAGGTGGCCTCCATCGTCTTCTGCCGCCAGGCGCGGATCGCCGCCCGTCCGTCATACACCCGGTTCTCGTCGGCGACGCTCGCATTGTCCGCGAAGCAGGCGACGAAGGCATCCAGGTCCCGCTCGTCACCGGCCCGGAAGTACCTGTCGATCACGTCGGGCAGGTCGACCGCCATCTGCTCCTCCTGCGGCACGGGCCGCCGTGGGCAGCCGTCGGGTTCCCGGTCCGACCTCACCGTACGAGAAGCGGGCGGCACCGCGCGGAGCAACCAACAGAACGGACGGGCCGGTGGACGATCCGCCCACCGGCCCGGTCGTCCCGTCGCGCGATCAGGGCTTGCGGGCCACGGCGCAGTAGCCGTCCAGGTCGGCCGGCGGGCCGTCCTGCTCGGGTCGCCAGTGGGTGAACGGCACCAGGCCCGGCTCGACCAGCTCCAGGCCGTCGAAGAAGCGGGCGATCCGCTCCGGGCTGCGCAGGTGGTACGGCAGCGCGCCACTCTCGTTGTACTGCCGGTGCGACTCGACCACGGCCTCGCTGGTGTCGGTGCCGTCGGAGAGCGCCAGGTAGCTGCCGGACGGGACCGCGTCGAGCAGTGCGCGGATGATGCCGATCGCCTCGTCGTCGTCGCCGACGTGCCCCAGCACACCGAACAGCAGGACCGCGACGGGCTGGCTGAGATCGAGGTGGTCGCCGGCCTGCCGGAGCACCGCCTGCGGGTCACGCAGGTCGGCGTGGACGTACTGGGTCATGCCTTCCGGGCTGCCCACCAGCAGCGCCCGCGCGTGGGCCAGCACCATCGGGTCGTTGTCGACGTACACGACCCGGCTCTGCGGGTTGACCCGTTGGGCCACCTGGTGGGTGTTGTCGGCGGTGGGCAACCCGGTGCCGACGTCGAGGAACTGTCGGATACCGGCTTCACCAGCGAGGAACCGAACCGCGCGGGACAGGAACGCCCGGGACTCCCGCGCCGTCTCGATCATCGCGGGGAAGAGTTCGCGGACCTGCTCGCCGGCGAGTCGGTCGACCTCGAAGTTGTCCTTGCCGCCCAGCCAGTAGTTCCAGATCCGGGCGGAGTGCGGCACGCTCGTGTCGATCTTGGTGGGTTCGGTGGCAGGGAGGGGGGTGGCTGCTGTCATCGACGTCCTTCCGCTCGGGGGTGAGGAAGACACAGGTGACGATCATGCCCGGACAGACCAGGAATCGCCAAAGCGGACACCCGCACCGACTGCCGGGTTTGCCGCCGGTTGGCCCGGGTAGCCACGCGTTTCCGGAACGAAGGGCGGGGGCATGGCCGAGCTGGCATTCATCGACAAGGTTGCGGCGCGGGCGGGCGTCTCGCCGGAGCAGGCGCGTCCACTGACCGAGGCGGTTCTGCGGACCCTCACCGAGCGGCTCAGCGGCGGTGAGGCGGGCGCGCTCGCCCCTCACCTGGCCGACGAGCTGAGCCCGCTGTTGGTCAAGGCCGCGGAGCCGCCGGAAGCGTTCGGCTACGACGAGTTCCTGCGCCGGGTGGGCGACCGCGCCGGGATCGACCGGCCCGCTGCCGAGCGGGGTGCGCGGGCCGTCCTCCAGACCATGCACCGGGTGGTCGGGCACCGGGAGTTCGAGGAAGCCCTGTCCCAACTCCCGTCGGATCTGCGGGCGCTGGCGCAGCCGCTGCCCCACGGCCCCTGACGGAGCGCCGACGCAGGACTCGACCGCGCGGTACGCCCTGCTCGCCGGCACCCGGCCTCGGCCGGCCCGGAGCGGGGCCCGCCCGGTCACCCGGGTCAGGCCCCGTCCGTCGTCAGCCGGCGTTGACCACCCACTTCTGGTGGGCGGCGGCACCGGAGTTGGTGCCGATCTGGATCTGCGTGCCGTTGGCGGTGCCCGCGCCAGCGGCCTCCAGGACCTTGCCCGACTGCGGGTTGCGGATCGAGCCGTCGGACTGCGGCTGCCACACCTGGGAACCGGTCCCGTTGCACGTCCACAGCTGCACCTTCGTGCCGTCGGCGGTGCCCGCGTTGTCCACGTCCAGGCACTTGCCCAGGACGCGGTAGGTGTCCCCGACCCGGGTCCACGACTGCGCGGCGGTGCTGTTGCAGGTCCACAGCTGCACCTTCGTGCCGTCGGCGGTGCCCGCGTTGTCGATGTCCAGGCACTTACCGCCGACGCCGGTGATGCTGCCCGGGACGCCGCTGGCGCTCGCGTACACCTCCAGCTCGTAGATACGGGCGGCGGTGTCGCTGTTGCTGGTCGGTGCCGTGATCGCCAGTCGAACGTGACGGGTGCCCGGCGCGACGACGTCGTGCGTGGTGGTGCTCGCCGTGTTGCCCGTCACGGTGGCGCGGGTGGTCCAGGTCGTGCCGTCGGCGCTGGACGCGACGGTGAAGTCCCGGGTGTTCCAGGCGGTGTCCTCACCACCCGCACCGGCGTGCTTGACCACCACCCGGTTCACCGTGTGGCTGGCCCCCAGGTCCACCTGGAGGAACTTCGTGGTGCCCTTCGAGCACCACTTGTCGCTGTTGCCGCCGGTCACGCTGCCGTTGACGGCCTTGGCCGGGGTCTCGGTCGTCGAGCAGGAGCTGTCCGCGACGGCCGGCTTGTTGAGTGCCAGGTTGGTTCCGCCGGTCGGCGGTGGGGTGACGCCCGGGATGGCGTTGAGCGTGTACCACGCCTCGGTGCTCCACAGTGACTGGCCACTCGTCGAGGTGAACGGGCGAGGCGAACGCAGGTGGACCACCCGCCCGGCCTTGCGACCCGCGACCGCGAGCATGACCTTCTTGCCGTCCGCAGAGAGGGTCGCCGAGGTGACGGTCAGCGTCTCCTCGTCGATCTTCGGGCCGCCGTAGTTCGAGGTCGCCTCGTACCGCCACTGCTTGATTTTGTAGTGCGCCGCCAGGTCGGCGGCGGTCTCCGCCGAGACGGGCTGGGTGTACTCCACCTCGAAACCGGCCGTGGTGGCCCGCATGGCGAGCATCTCGAACGCAGTGGTGCTGTTCGGGGTGAGCTTCTGCAGGCCGTACGACAGCTTGCCGGCCTGGCCCCAGTTGCCGTCCGCACCGAGCCCGCCGACGTAGATCGCGCCGTCCGGGCCGATGTTGACCTCCGAGACGCCCGCCTCCAGGCCCTGGGTGAGCCGGAACAGGGCGCCCTGGTACTCGCCGTTGACCTTCTCCACGGAGGCCCGCTGCAGCCCCCCGTACGTCACGTCGCCGATGACGAACTGGCCGGCGTAACGGCCGCTGGTCAGGTAGAGCGGCGTGCTGGGCGAGTTGGCGATCTCGTTCTGCGGCATCCACAGCACCGGCGGGGTGACCGGGTTGCTGTCGAACGGGCCGGCCGGGGTCATGTAGTGGTTGAAGAACCGGCTCTGCTTGACGTGCAACAGCTTCGACGAGGGCAGCCAGCCGCCCTGGTTGTCGGTGACGAAGATGCCGCCCTCCGGGCCCCAACCGATGCCGTGCGGGGTACGCAGGCCGCCGGCGACGTAGCTGACCGCGCCGGTGTCCTTGCTGACCTTGATGGTGGTGCCGCGGTTGGGGGCGGGCTGCGGGACCGTGGTGGCGCCGCCGTAGTCGATCGACACCGAGAGGTTCACGTAGAAGAACCCGTCCTGGTAGAGCAGGCCGAACGCGAACTCATGGAACTTGCCGCCGTACGGCCAGGTGGCGACGGTGTCCAGGCGCTCGGCCACCTCGTCGCCGCCGGTGTTCACCAGTCGGGTCAGCCGCTGCTTCTCCGAGACGTAGACCACCCCGTCGACGACCTTCAGGCCCATTGGTTCCTTGAGCCCTCCGGCGATCTTCTTGGTGGTCACGTTGCCCGGACTGGTCGATCCGCCGGTGTTGCCGAGGATCCAGACCTCACCGTCCTGGGAGGTACCGGACTGGTCGCTGCCTCCCCAGGTGCAGATGACCAGCCGGCCGTCGGCCAGCCAGTCCATGCCCGTGACCTTCGGCTGGAAGCCGCTGGGCCGCAGGTTGGTCAGCGTGTAGCCGGGGTGCACGCCGTTCAGTGGAAGACCGTCGCCGGGGGAGTCGGTGATCCCTTCGCACTCCTTGCGGCCCGGTGCGGTCACGCGGACCACGCCGGCATCGGTGCTCAGCGCCGAGTTCGGTACGACGACGAAGGACGACGAGCCGGGCGTCCTCCACTCCAGGGTGATCTGTTGACCACCTCCGCGCTCGAAGTGGTCGATGCGCAGCGGGTGCAGCCCGGCGGTGAGGGTGACCGTGCCCTCCTTGGGTGGGGTGGCGCCGTGCAGCCCGTCGTGGTTGATCACCACGGCGTTGTCGATCGACAACTTGGACCCGTCGTCGCTGCTGAGCCGGAACGTGTAACTGCCGGCCTGGGTGGTGGTGATGTTGCCGAGCACCTGCGAGACGAAGTTGTCCTCGAAGCCGAAGTCGGCCGCCGAGGTCCAGTTGATCGTGGACATCAGCTTGTCCACGTTCGGGGTCTGCGCGGGTTTGAGTGTGCAGATCTCGGAGAGCGGCACCTGCACGTCGAAGACGCGCAGCGTGACGCCCGGTTCCTGCTCGGCGGCGGCGGTGGCCGGGGCGGCCCAGAGGCCGGTGGTGAGGACGAGTGCCAGCGCACCCAGGACGGGATTGCGGAGTCGGCGTAGCAGGCGTGTGCCCATCGTTCCTCCAGGAGGGAGCGGAGTTTCCGACGGCCGGCACGGTGCAGTGGTGGGGGTGGCCGCCGGCCCGGCTCCGAAACGTCCTCGACGCCGACGAGTGACGATGCGGAAACACCGGGATGATGGGTCGAGACATTAAGGCGTTTCGATTGAACTGTCCATGGCTTCACGTCGATACATCAAAAGTTCCCGATGTCCGTGCGAAAGTTCGCGATGGTACGCGAGAAATGCCGGGTGTAGGGGCGGCCTACCGTCGCCCGCGCCGAGCCGGACCACCGGCCCGGTTGCCGGGCTTGCGGGGGGCCGGGGTGGCCGCCTTACGGGCCGGGGCGCCGGCCTTGCGTGCGGGGCCGGCGGGTCGGCGACTCGGCGCGGAGGCCCCACGCGTGGCGGGTCGGCGGCGGGCCGCCACCAGCACGATCGCGGTGACCACCACGACGATCAGGGCCGGCACCAGCCAGGCCGGGAACCCGCCGTCCCGCTGCTCTTCGGCGGCGCCAGCCGGGTCGCTCGGCGGGGCCCCGGTGGCGTCCGCCGGGCTGCCGGTCGCCCCGGGGTCCGCCGACCCCTCGCCCTCGGCCTGGGCGAGCAGTGTCGCGTCCGGCCCCGCCGTGGGCGCCACCCAACCGGCCGGCGCCGGTGTACTCGGCCCCTGGTAGTCGAAGGTGACGTCGCCCCGCACCGCCTCACCGTCCGAGGCGACGGAGAGGTAGCTGGCGGTGTAACGGCCCTTCGCCGGCCAGTGCGCGACGGTCACCATGGCCGGGAAACCGGTGTGGTACAGCCGGGGCTCGAACACACCATTGACCTTGAAATATTCCGTGACCGGCTTGTCCAGTCGCTTGGGCTCGCCGAAGGACCAGCCACTGTCCACACGCGAGCCGTTCGGCCCGCTGATGGCGAAGTGCGCGTTGGCGGCCGGCTTCTCGGTGAAGTACAGGGCCACCTGCGTCAGTGGCTGGCGGACGACGGTACCGGTCAGCGGGGTGGAGGTCGCCAACTGGCCGTGTGCGGACGCCGGAGCGGCGGGCAGCAGCAGCGACACCATCAGCGTCGCGGCCAGCGCCGCCACGGCACGACTCAGGGTATTACCGACAGTGACGAGCCTCGATCGCATTCGTTCATCATGGTCATTTCCTCTCCGCCGAACAAGACGTAGAGTTCTCCTCCCCGACGATCAACTCCACACCCGTCCCCACGCGTCGTTCGGAGTCCTCCCGTGTCCGTCCGTACCCGCACCTCCAGCGCCCTCGCCGCCGGTGTCCTCACCGCCCTGCTCGTCACGGGTTGCGGGCAGGGCGACGACCCGTCCGGGGCGACTCCCTCCACGGCACCCACGTCCGCCGCTTTACCGAGCGCCGCCACCACCGCGCCGGCCTCGGCGGCCAGCCCCACGCCCAGCGCCAGCGCCAGCACCCCGGCCGTGGACCGCGAGATCATCGTGACGATCGCGAAGCGGCGGGTTGATCCGCCGACCGGGCGGATCACCGTGGACAAGGGCAAGCTGGTCCGGATCACGGTCACCTCGGACGTGTCGGACGAGCTGCACGTGCACGGCTACGACCTGGGCGCTCGACTGCCGGCCGGCACGCCCGGCTCGGTGGAGTTCCGGGCCGACAAGACCGGGTTGTTCGAGGTGGAGACGCACGAGACCGAGCTGGTGCTGTTCCAGCTCGTCGTCCGCTGAACGAGATGACCACCCCCGCAACGCTGCTGGCGCACGGCGTCGGTGGCCGCCAGGACCTGCCGATCACGCTGCCGCAGCTGGTCGTCGCCGCCGCCCTGACCCTCGTCGTCACGTTCCTCGCGCTGGGTCTGCTCTGGCGCGAACCCCGACTCGACCGGGAGGCGACCGGTGGCCGCCCGGTGCCGCAGTGGCTGGCCCGGCTCGTCGACGCGTCGCCCTTCCGGTGGGCGCTGCGCGGGCTCGGTCTGCTCGCCGCCGCCTGGTTCTGCCTGGGCCTGCTGGGCGGGCCGGACACCGCCGACAACCCGACGGCCGGCGCGCTCTACGTGCTGCTCTGGGTCGGGCTGGCACCGCTGTCGCTGCTGCTCGGCCCGGTCTGGCGGGCAGTCAACCCGCTGCGTACGGTGCACCTGCTCGCGGCGCTGGCCGCTCGGCGCGACCCCAACCGTGGGGTCCGGGAGCTGCCGGTCGGCGTGGGGATGTGGCCGGCCGCCGCCACGCTGTTCGGGTTCGTCTGGCTGGAACTGGTCGCACCCGAACGGGCCACCCTGCCGGTCATCACCGCCTGGCTCGCCGTGTACGCGGTGGTCATGCTGGCCGGGGCGGCGTTGTTCGGCGCCGACTGGTTCGACCGCGCGGACCCGTTCGAGGTCTACAGCGCCCTGATCGGTCAGCTCGCCCCGCTCGGCCGGGCCGCGGACGGCGTGCTGGTGTGGCGCAACCCGCTCGACGGGATCGCCGGGCTGCGGCCCCGCCCCGGGCTGGTCGCCGTGGTGATCGTGCTGCTCGGCTCGACCATGTACGACAGCCTGTCCAACGCGCCGGGCTGGCTGCGCTTCAGCCAGGAAAACGGTTTGCATCCGGCGGTCACCGGCAGCGCCGGACTGGTCCTGGTCATCGCCGCCGTCGCGGTCGCGTACCTGCTCGCCACCGCAGCCGCGGCCCGCATCGGCCGGGCCGACCCGGTCGACGCCCGAGCGGTGCCGGGCGAGATCGCCCACTCGATCGTGCCGATCGCGGTCGGTTACGTGGTGGCGCACTACTACTCGCTGCTGATCCTGGAAGGCCAGCGCACCGTCGCGCTGCTCTCCGACCCCCTGGGCACCGGCGCCAACTGGCTCGGCACCGCCGACTGGGAGCCGCACACCGGGCTGGTCACGCCCTCCGGGGTGGCCACCCTCCAGATCACCGTCATCATCCTCGGGCACCTGCTCGGCACCCTGCTCGCCCACGACCGCGCCCTGTACCTGTTCCCCCGGGCCCGGGCGGTGGCCGGGCAACTGCCGCTGCTGGCGCTGATGGTCGCGTACACCGTCGCCGGTCTGTTGCTGCTCTACGCGGGGTAGTTCCGACCGGTCTTGACTCCTGAGTCAAGATGGCTCGTGGACTCCGATCTTCAGCGTTACCTCGACGACCTGGTCACCGCCGCCCGGGACGTACTCGGGGCCGACCTCGTCGGCGCGTACGCGGCCGGCTCGGTGGGGCTCGGCGCGTACCAGGCCGGCCGCAGCGACGTGGACGTCGCGCTGGTCAGTGCCGGGACACTCACCGACACCACCAAGCGGGCGTTGGTGGCGCGGCTACGACACGAGGCCCTGCCCTGCCCGGCGCGCGGGCTGGAGCTGGTCGCGTACCGGCGTGGGGTGGCCGCCTCCGGAACCCCGGAGCCCGCCTTCGAGGTCGAGCTGAACAGCGGGCCACGAATGCCGTTCCGGTGCACCCTCGACCCCGCCGACCGGCCGGCCGCCGACGGCCGCTTCTGGTACGGGCTGGATCGCAGCATCCTGCACCAGAGTGGGCTGCCGCTGCTCGGCCCGCCAGCGGGGGAGGTCTTCGCCGACCTCGCCCCGGCCGACCTGCGTCGCCTGCTCACCGAGGCGCTCTCGTGGTGGCTGGCCCTGCCGACACCGCCGGACGATCAGCCCGCACCCGGTACGGAGGACGCGGTGCTCGGTGCGTGCCGGTCGCTGGTGCGGCACCGCGACGGCGTGTGGCTGGCCAAGGTCGCGGCCGGTCAGCGTCTGATCGACGCGGGTGACCCGGCCGAGGTGATCCGTCGGGCGGTCGCCGCGCGGCACGGTGCACCGCCGCCCACCGGGGCGCAGGCGCGCGCCTTCCAGCAACGGGTACGCGACGAGATCGCCGCGTAGGTCGCGGCGAGAGCCAGAGCGACCGCGACGCCCGCATCAGCGACGCCGTCCCCGCCAAACGCGTCAGCGACCCCGCCGAGGTGGCGGCCGCCGTGGTCTGGCTCGCCTCGGGCGACTCCAGCTTCGTCGTCGGCCACGACCTCGTCATCGACGGTGGCGCTACCGCCTGAGGCGGCCCGCGCGGCGCTCAGCGGACCGGACGGGACCGCAGCGAGGCGAAGAGCAGGTTGAGACCCTCGGTCATGGTCGGGTGGGTGATGATCGCATCGCGCAGGGCGGTCCACGGCATCCCGGCGAGCATGGCCAGTTGCACCGAGGTGATCACCTCACCGGCTTCGGCGCCGAGCAGCGCGGCGCCGAGGATCCGGTCGGTGCGGGTGTCGACGATCGCCTTCCACATGCCCTCGGTCTGGCGCAGGGTGCGCGCCCGGGGGATTGCGGCGACCGGCAGGTGGGCCACCTGGATGTCGTGCCCGGCGCGGCGCGCCTCGGTCTCGGTGAGGCCGACCCGGGCCAGCTCCGGGGTGGTGAAGACGGTGTACGGGATCAGTCGGTCGACGGTGCTGCGCTGTCCCCCCGCGAGGTTCTCCCGGATGATCCGGTAGTCGTCCAGCGCGACGTGGGTGAACTGGGGGCTGCCGGCGACGTCCCCGGCCGCCCAGGTGCGCTCGGCGCTGGTGCGCAGGTGCTCGTCGACCACCACGAAGCCACGCTCGTTGAGCCGTACGCCGGCCACGTCGAGGCCGAGCCCGTCGGTCACCGGTTCCCGACCGACCGCCACCAGCACGTCATCTCCGGTCACCAGGCTGCCGTCGTCCAGCGTCACCCGGACCGTGCCGGCGACGTCACGGTCGATGCGGGCGACCGCGACGCCGACGCGTACGTCGATGCCGTCGTCGAGGAAGAGGCGCAGCACCGCGTCGCTCACGTCGGGATCCTCGCGGGTGAGCAGTCGTGGGCCACCCTCGATCAGCGTCACCATGCTGCCGAACGACGCGAACATCTGCGCGAACTCGACCCCGACGGTGCCGCCGCCGAGCACCACCAGTCGGGCCGGCAGCCGGTCCAGGCGCAGCAGCGTCTCGCTGGTCAGCACCCCCGCCTCGGCCATCCCGGGCACCGCCGGCAGATGCGGGCGGGTACCCGTGTTGATCACCACGTCGGCGCCGCTCAACAACCGCTCGCCGCCGTTGGCGAGCGACACCCGTACGGTCCGCGGGCCGACGAACCGGGCCTGGCCGATCACCAGGTGCAGGCCGGAGTCGAGGAACTGTTGCCGGTTGGCGGCCACCATCCCCTCGACGACGTCCTGCTTGTGCGCACGCAACAGGTCCACGTCGACCCGGCCGCCCTCGACCGCCAGGCCGAGCGCGGACGCGCCCCGCAGGTGACGTGCCGCCCGCGCGCTGGTCACCAGCGCCTTCGTCGGGATACACGCGACGTTGATGCAGCTGCCGCCGATCATGCCGCGTTCGACCATCGCGACCCGCTGCCCGGACCGGGCGACGTCCATGCTCAACGTCTTTCCGGCCTTGCCGCCGCCCACGACGAGCAGGTCGAACTCCTCCGGTCGGTCGGTCACCGGGCGCTCCTCTCGGTCACCGGGCAACCGCCGGCGTCCGCCGCTGGTGCGCGGCGGCCAGCCCAGCCTGCCAGGTCCGACGGGACCGTCGACCCGGTTCGGCGCAGAATCGCCCGGGCCGCGCCGCCGTCACGGTCCAGGTGCGATCCGCCGTCGCGGTGCAGGTGCGAGTCACCGCATCGCCGAGGTGGGGGTATCCATACCCGGGGATACCGCCACATCGGCGAGATGGAGTTGATCACGCGGCGGAGTTGTTTCCCGGGTCAGGCTTGGGCGGTGACCAGATAGAAGGTGAAGCCCGCCAGCATGGGGCACTCGGCGAGACGCTGAAGCCAGGGCTGGACATCCGCATCAGTCAACTCTCCGGCCAGCACCGCGCGAGCGGAGTTGCGCCGCAGGCCCAGGATCTGGTCCGCCGTGTCGAAGTCCCGGAACACCACGGCGATCGCCTCGACCGACCTCACCTGCAAGCCGGCCTGGGCCGACAACCGGACAAGCTCGCGACCAATCGTCGGATGCCGTACCCGTCCCGCTACGAACCGAGCGAAGCGGCGACTCGTCCGCACGTCCTCATCCGCGACCGCCAGGGTGTCCCAGTCCGGCTCCGCCATCCCGAACACGCCACCCGGACGCAGCACCCGACGGACCTCCGCCAGCACGTGTGCGGGACTCCGCACGTGCATCAGGACCCGATCCATCCTGGCCCGATCCACGGTGGCGTCGGCGAGCGGAAGCTCGTGGGCGTCGCCCGCGCGCACCTCGACGGTTGGTCTGTCGGCCAGCCGCCGACCGGCCTCCGCCACCATCTGCGGGTCGCGGTCGACTCCGACCACTCGGCCGCTGGCCTGAACCGCGTCGGCGAGCCGTCCGAGATCGGTCCCAGGGCCGCAGCCGATGTCCACCACGGTGTGCCCGGGCTGTACGCCGAGAGCGTCGACGAAGCGCTGCTTGTACTCGACACCCACCGCGGTGGCAGCGGCTGCGTCGAGGTACGCGATCTGATCCGGGGCGGTGGTTGCCGTCGCGAAGTGGCTCATCCGCCAACCCAAACACAAAGTCGCGTACGTCCTGCGAAGAGGTTGTGTGGTTTCGGTGCAGGTCGACCCGGCGGCTGGCCCAGCCCGCAGCCTTTCGATCGGAGGGTCTCCCCGGGCCCGTGCGGATTCGCTCCGGGCCCGGTTCGACCACTGCTGCGTTCAGTGCCGGGCGGCGCCGTTCTCGCTGACGGGCTGCCCGAAGGCCAGGAACGGCACGGGCGTCGGGGCCTCGGGTTGGGTGAAGATCCGCACAGCACCGTCGGTGGGCCCGGCCGGGGAGGCCGTCCGCTCGGCGGCTGCGGCCGCCGGCTCGTCCACGTCGGTCGGCCCGTCCGAGCGCTCACCGCCGGACTGGTCGGCACCGGACTGATCGGCACTGGCCCGGTCGGCACCGGACTGATCGGCACTGGCCCGGTCGGCACCGGACTGGTCGGCTCTCGACCGATCAGCAACAAACTGGTCGTCGCCGGGTCGGTCGCCCTCGGCCCGCGCACCCCCGTCCCGATCGACGGGGGACCGGTCGGCGCTGGAGCGGGCACCCACCATCGGGTACTCGGCGGTCTCCGGACCACCGGCTGCCGCGGCCATGACCGCGGCGGCGGCGAGGTCCGCCACCCGCTTCGCCTCCCGCTGCACCCGGGCGCGTACCTCCTTGGCGTGCCGCTCGGCGGCGTCCCCGGCCCGGCGGGCCTCGTCCAGCCGGGCACTCTCGGCGGTGAGGTCGCGGCGGACCTCGCCGAGTCGCTGCTGCATCCGCGACAGCTCGTTCTCCAGCGTCTCGCCCTCTTGGCGGATCTCGGCCAGCTGCTGACCGGCGGTGTCCAGCTCGGCTCGCAGTTCGGTGGCCTCCTGCTGGCGCTCCTCGATCTCCTGTTGCAGGGCGGTGAGCTGCTCCTGGTGGCTGGCAGCCTGCTCGTCGGCCCGGTTGCGCAGCTCGGTCACGTGCTGCTGTGCCTCGGCCAGCAGCTCAGCGATCTGCTGCTCGGTCGCGTTGCGCTGCTCAGCGAGTTCCTGCTCGGCGGCGGCCTGCTGCTCGGCGATGTCCTGCTCGGCGGCGGTCCGCCGCTCGTTGACCTCCCGCTCCACGCTGGCCTGCCACTGGGCCATCTCCTGCTGGTTCTTGGAGCGGGCCGACTGGAGCTCCTGCTGGATCTGGGTACGGGCCGACTTCATCAACGCGTCGGCGGCGACCCGGGTCTGGTTGAGCTGCTGCGCGCTCTGCTCGGTGATCCGCTTCGCCTCGTGCTGGGCGCGCTCGTGCGCTGCCTCACCGTCGGCACGCAACTGCTCCGCGTGCTCGCGGATGGCGGTCAACTCGGCCTCGGCCAGGGTGCGCCGCTCCTCGTGCGCCTGTTCCTGCTCGGAACGCCGGGTCGCCAGCTCCTCGGCCAGGTCCTGCCGTGCCTGTGCGGACCGCTCGCGGGTGTCGAGCAGAATCCGCTCCGACTCGCTGCGCAGTTCGTTCGCCCGGTCGGTGGCCGACTCGATGATCATTGCGGCCTGCTTGTCGGCGAGCGTCATGATCTCGGCGACCATCGGGCCCAGGTCGTGGATCGAGGCGCGGTCCACCTGCACTGGTTGCTCCCGTAGTTCGGCCAGTTCGGTACGCAGTCGTTGCACCTCCGCGGTCAGCTCACGGACCCGGACGGCGGAGCGCCCGTGCTCCCCGCTCAGCATCGTGATCTGACCGTCGAGCTGCTCCAGGTGCCGGTCCACCTGGCGTTTGTCATAGCCGCGCAGGGCGAGCTCGAAGCTCGGCCGCGAGGCCGCATCGTCGCGTACTGCGTGCGGCTCAGCGCCGATGGACATGCACCATCCTCCGTACGATCGGGGCGTCAGGGTCGGCGGTCGCCTGCCCCGCGGGCCGTCAGTGTGGCGCAACGCTACCGCCGAGCCCGCGCCGAGCGTAGGCCCCTCCCACCGCTGCTCGCTCGAACACCCACCCCCGGTTCGCACGCCAGGCCAGGCCCGGCGTCGACGATGGAGTCGCGGTGCCCGGGTGGCCCCGATCCGCGGCTCTTGTCCCCCCGGCGCGTTGTCAGGATCGAGGGGCGCGTTGGACACCACGTCGGCCGGTCGCGCTGGGCGACCGGCCGACGTGGTTTCGGGGTACGGGGTCAGCCCGCTACGGACTGGTTGTAGTCCTTGACGGGGCCGGCGAGGGCCTCCTGCTGCTGCTCCAGCGCGGCGCGTGGCTCGGTGCCGCTGAGCACGGCGGCCTGCATGGCCTGCTCTGCGGCCTTACGGGCCTGCGGCATCGCACCGAGCAGGCAGCCCTGGGTCGCCTTGCTCAGCGGGGTGTTCTGCAGCTGGGTGATCGCGGTCTGGAACTGCGGCCGCTGGGCGACCCACTGCTTGTCGATCTCGGTCTCCAGCGCACCCTTGCTGATCGGGAAGTACCCGGTCGAGGTGTGCCAGGTGGCCTGGGAGTCCTTGTCGGACAGGAACTTCACGAACTCCCAGGAGGCGCGCTTGTGCGCGTCGTCCTTGCCCTTGCCGACCACCCAGAGCGAGGCGCCGCCGATGATCGGGCCACCCGCGTCGGTGGTGTTGATCTTCGGGTAGTTGCCGGTGGCGATGTCGAACTTGCCCTCGGAGCTCTTCAGGAACCCGCTCAGCGAGCCGGTCGACTCCAGCGTCATCGCGACCGTGCCGGCGGTGAACGCGTTGTCCGCGGTGGTGGTGTTGCTGTCCAGCTTGGGCGCCAGGCCCTCGTCCACCATCTTTTTCCACCAGGCGAGCAGCTTGACGTGGTCGTCGGTGGCCAGCTTGACGGTGGTGCCCCGGCCGTCGCGGCCGTTGCCCTGGTCGCAGTACTCCTGGTTGCCGACGGCGGTCCACTGCTCCAGGAACCAGCCGTAGAGCGCGGCGCCGAAGCCGTACTGGGTGACGCGGCCGTTGGCGTCCTTCACGGTCAGCTTGCGGGCCGCCTCGGTGATCTCGTCGAGCGTCTTCGGCGGGTTCGCCGGGTCGAGGCCCGCCTTGGTGAATGCCGTCTTGTTCAGGTAGAGCAGCGGCATCGACGTGTTGAACGGCATCGAGTAGAGCTTGTTGTCGACCGAGTAGTAGCCGGCGATGTTCGGCTGGATGTCGGCGGTGGTGGTCTTGTCGGCATCCACGAACGACTGCACCGGCACCGTCGACTTGGAGTCGATCATGAAGCGGGTGCCGATGTCGTACACCTGCACCACGTCCGGCGCCTGACCACTGTTCAGCGCGGCCTTGTACGCCGACAGCGTGTCGTCGTAGGTGTTCTTGAACTGGAGGTTGACCTTGACGCGACCCTTGTTCTTCGCGTTGAACTGGTCGGCGAGCTGCGTGAGCGCCTCGCCGTTCTTGCCGGTCATCGCGTGCCAGAAGTCGATCGACACCTCGCCCTTGCCGTCCAGGGCGCTGGCGGCCGGGGCGTCCGTGCCGCTGCTGGCGTCGCTGCTGTCCGCCGTGGCCGAACCGCAGGCCGCGGCGGTGGCCGTGAGGGCGGCGAGCGAGAGCCCGACCGCCACCCGGCGCAGAGTGGTACGCACTGTTTCCTCCTACTACTGGGTTGGGGGAATTACTTGACCGCGCCGGCCGTGAAGCCCCGGACGAGCCAGCGCTGGCCGAAGATGACCAGCAGCAGCGTCGGCACCAACGTGATGGTGATGCCGGCCAAGAGCACGGCGGGGCTGCCGCCCTCGTTGTCCTTGAGGGCGAAGACGGCGGTCTGCAGAGTGTTCAGGGAGTTGTTGCTGGACGAGATGATCAACGGCCAGAAGTACATGTTCCAGCCCTGCAGGAACGACCACACGGCGATGCCGATCAGTGCCGGCCGGCTCGCCGGCAACAGGATGGTGACCAGGAACCGCAGGTGGCCGCAGCCGTCGATGACGGCCGCCTCGCGCAGTTCCCGGGGGAACTGGGCGAACGCCTGACGCAGCATGAACACGCCGAAGCCGGTGGCCAGGAACGGCAGGATCAGGCTGAGCCGGCTGTCGTTGATGCCCAGCGAGCGGATGAAGAGCGCGTTCGGCACCACGATCGACTCGTAGGGCACCATGATCGTGGCGAGGAACAGCCAGAAGATCGGCCTGCGCAGCGGGCTGCGCATGAAGACCAGGGCGTACGCGGCGAGGCACGACGTGATCAGGTGTCCGAGCATCACGCTGAGCCCGACGAAGAGCGAGTTCACGAAGGCCGGGGCCAGCGGCACCACCGGTTGGCGCCAGGCGGCCCGGTAGTTCTCCAGCGTCCAGTCGCCGTCGAAGAGCTGCGGCGGCTGGTGCAGCAGCGCGTTCGACGGCAGGAAGCCACCGAGCACGGTGAGCAGCACCGGGAAGAGCAGCACCACCGCGGCGATGCCCAGCCACAGGTAGGTCAGGACGGTCGGTACCGGACCGGGTCGGTTCACGCTCCTTTTCACCGGTAGTGCACCCGCCTCTCGAGGACGCCGAACTGCACCACGGCGATCAGCACGCCGATCACCAGCAGCACCAGGCCCTGCGCGCTGGCCAGCCCGAAGTTGCTGTTGTTGTTGTGGAACGCGTTGTCGAAGATCGAATAGACCAGCGTGCGGGTGTGCCCGTTGGGCCCGCCATCGGTCATGATCTGCACCTGGCCGAGCGCTTGAAGTGCGGCCAGCGTGGTGGTCACCACGGCGAAGAACAGGCTCGGCGAGATCATCGGCAGCACGATGCTGACGAACTGCCGAGGGCCGGTCGCACCGTCCATCCGGGCCGCCTCCAACACCTCCTCGTCGACGCCGGCCAGGCCGGCGGCGAGCACGAGCAGGTTGAACCCGGACACCATCCACACGGTGACGCCGACGACCGTGGCCATCGCCCAACCCGGCTCGGTGGTCCAGTTCGGCGCGGGAACGCCGAGCAGACCCAGCGCCCAGTTCACCGGCGAGATCCCGGGGTTCAGCATGATCAGCCAGACCACGCTGGCCGCTGAGACCGAGTAGGCGAACGGCAGAGCGAAGGCGGTCCGGAAGACCCGCATGCCGGGCAGTCGTTGGGTCATCGGCGCGGCGAGCGCGAGCGGCAGCAGCACGCCGGGCACCACCACCAGCACGGTGAAGACCAGCGTCTGCCAGAGCACCTGGCCGAACTCCGGCGTCAGCAACTCCTGGAAGTGCGCCAACCCCACCGACCGGGTCGGGTTGCCGAGGATGTCGTTGCCCCGGGTGGCCAGGTAAACCGCCTGGAACAGCGGGAAGATCACGAAGATGCCCAGGCCCGCCAGGCCGGGAAGGGCGAACAGCAGGCCGAGTGCCGTCTCGCGTGCCCGCGCCGGCGCGGCGGCCCGGCGGGTCCGGCCGGGTGGCCGATCGGTGCGGGCGGCGGGACTGGCCGCGAGCAGAGTTGGAGCTGTCACGCCGGGCAGCCTGCACAGGCCGGACGACCGGGTGGGGTGAATCAGGTGGCGGATGGCTGACGCGCCAATGACATTGCCTACACAGCGGGTGAGCCGCCACCGGCACCCGCGCTCAGCGCCGCCTGGCGAGCAGCACCGCGTCGTGGAGGGTGATGTGCTGACCGTTCGGGTCGGTGGCCGAGCGGGGGCGGGCCTCGGCGACCAGCACCTCCCAGCGGGCCGGGTCCAGAGCGGCGGCCACGTCCTGCGCGGTGTACATCATCTCCGGCATGTGCATCCGATGCGCCGACGTCCACAGATCCGACGGGTGGTGCCCGACGATCAGCAGGACGCCACCCGGCGCCACCGCCGCGGCCAGCCGGGCGAACAACTCCCGCCGCTGCACCGGAGGCAGGTGCATGAACTGCGCCGACACCAGGTCGTAGGCCTCCTCGGCCGGCGGCTTCTCGCGCAGGTCGGCGTGCGTGAACTCGATCCGGTCCCCGACGCCGGCACTGTCGGCGTGCGCGGCTGCCCGGCCCACCGCGACGGTGGAGATGTCCACCCCGGTCACCTGCCAGCCGCGCTCGGCCAGCCACACCGCGTCGGCGCCCTCGCCGCTACCCACATCCAGTGCGCGTCCCGGGGGCAGGTCCGCGACCTCGGCGACCAACTGCGGGTTCGGCCGACCACTCCAGACCGCGGGCCGGGACTGGTAGCGCTCCTCCCACGCCGGCTCCTCGAATGCCGTCGCCACCAGTTGCCGGTACGCGTCCACCGCGGCGCGGGTCTCCTCGGCGATGAGGTCGGCGTTGATCGCCGCCCCGGCGGTCAGGCCGGCAGCAGCGGACGTGATGACCTGACCGCGCAGGTCGGTGACGTTGCCGGCCACCCAGACACCCGGGACGGTTGTCGCCCCGGTGGCGTCCGCCGGGATCTGGGCACCGATCACGTACCCACCCATCGTCACCTCCTCCGGGGCCAGGCCCAGCCCCACCAGCAGATCCGCGCGGGGGGTCAGCCGCGTTGCGACCACGACCGCGTCCAGCGCCACCGACCGGCCGTCAGCCAGCCGTACGCCGGTCAGCGCGTCCCCGGTCACCTCCACCTCGGCGACCGGACCCGGCACCACCGCGATGCTCCGGGCGGCGAGGCGCTCGGCGGTCTCCTCGTCCGGTGCGGGGGCGTCGTGCAGCAGGAGCAGCACGTCGGAGCTCCACTGTCGCCACATCTCGGCCTGGTGCACGGCCAGCGGCCCGGTCGCCAGCACGCCGATCCGCCGGTCCCGCACCTCCCAGCCGTGGCAGTACGGGCAGTGCAGCACATCGCGCCCCCACCGCTTGGCGAGCCCGGGCACGTCGGGCAGTTCGTCGGTCAGCCCGGTGGCCACCAGTAGCCGACGTGCCCGCACCAGGCTCCCGTCGTCGAGGCTGAGCTGGAACCCGTCGTCGTGCCGCGTGGCGGCCTCCACCCGCCCGGTACGGAACTGCCCGCCGTACCCGGCGACCTCGGCCCGCCCGACCGCGTACAGCTCGCCCGGCGGTGACCCCTCCCGTCCCAGGTAGTTGTGCACGTGGTCGGCCGCAGCGTTGCGCGGCTCGCCGGCGTCGATCACCAGGACCGACCGTCGGGCCCGGCTCAGTGCCAGGGCTCCGCTGAGGCCTGCGGCACCGCCGCCCACCACCACGACGTCGTATGTCTCGTCCACCGGTATCTCCCTCTGTCTGTCGGCTGAGCCCACCATCCGTCGCCGCCGGCCAGGTAGCAACTATCCTTGCTGTTATGGCAAACGAGGACGCTGCCGCGCTGGCGGCCGTCGGCCCCCGGCTGCGCGCCCTGCGCCAGAAGCGCGGAACCACGCTGACCCAGCTCGCCGACCTGACCGGCATCTCCGTGAGCACCCTGTCCCGGCTGGAATCCGGCAGTCGCCGGCCCACCCTGGAGCTGCTGCTGCCACTGGCCCGGGCCTACCAGGTGGCGCTGGACGAACTGGTCGACGCGCCGGCCACCGGCGACCCTCGCGTACGCCCCAAACCGATCGTCAAGCACGGCATCACGTTCCTGCCGCTGACCCGCCGACCGGGCGGGCTGCAGGCGTTCAAACAGATCTTCCCGCCGGACCCGTCCGCCGGGGAGCGGACCCCGCAGACCCACGAGGGGTACGAGTGGCTCTACGTGCTCTCGGGCCGGCTGCGCCTGCTGCTCGGCGACCGCGACCTGACCCTGAACCCGGGCGAGGTCGCCGAGTTCGACACCCGCATCCCGCACCTCGTGCTCAACCCCGGCCCCGGCACCGCCGAGGTCCTCAGCCTCTTCGGCCCGCAGGGGGAGCGCCTGCACGTCCGGGCCCGCCCCGCCGCGCCAGACCCTCCGATCGACCACTGATCAACACGAGATCGGCGACGTGGCGGTATCCCGGCGCTTGGAAACCCCCACATCGCCGATCTGGAGTCGATCACCCGCAGCCGGGGCTGGATAGCCGAGCGGGCCGGACCGCCACGGTCACGGGACCCAGGCAGCGCCACCACAGGAATGTCGGACCGGCGTGTGATCCTGCGGCCGTGGTCTTCGTCTTCGATGCCGAGTTGTGGCTGTGGGATGCCCGGCGCGCTGAAACCTGGACGTTCGTCAGCCTGCCAGCCGAGGCGTCGCAGCAGATCCGTGAGCTCACCGACGGATCGCGTCGGGGCTTCGGTTCGGTGCGGGTCCGGGCGACGGTCGGTGGCAGCACGTGGGCGACCTCGATCTTCCCGGGCGGTGGTGGCGGCGTGTTCGTGCTGCCGATCAAGCGCGCCGTCCGCAAGGCCGAGGCGTTCGACGTGGGCGACATCGAAACCGTGACCGTCGAACTCATCGACATGTGACGACCGGCTGCGTTTCGTGGACAGACACTCCAGGGTCGGCGGTGCGAGGATGGCACGATGATCGATGCGGCACACCGGCGCGACCGGGTCGAGCACCGAGACATCGTCGTGCACGAGGTCCCGGGCTTCCGTCCGCTGACGTTGGATCTCGTCGTGCCGGCGGAGGCCCCCTCCCCGGCCCCGGTCCTGGTGTGGATCCATGGCGGCGCGTGGCGGTTCGGCTCGCCCAAGCAGCCGGCGGAATGGCTCATGGAAGCGGACCCGTTCACCGCGGCGATACGTGCGGGATTCGCGGTCGCCTCCGCGCAGTACCGGCTCAGCGGCGAGGCGCCTTTCCCCGCGCAACTCGACGACGTCAAGGCGGCGGTGCGCTGGCTGCACCGGGAGGGCGACAGTGTGGGCGTGGACCGCGAGCGGATCGGGGTGTGGGGCGAGTCGGCCGGCGGGCACCTGGCCTCGATGGTCGCACTGACGGGGGATGACCAGGACGACAGCGGCGTCGGAGCGGCGGTCTGCTGGTACGCGCCGTCAAACCTGGTGACCATGCAGTCGCAGGCACACCCGTTGGCGACGATCGACCACGACGCCACGGACTCACCCGAGTCCCTCCTGATCGGCGCCCCGTTGGCCGAGAACCCGGGGCGGGGCCGGGCGGCCAGTCCGATCACCTACGTCACCGCCCAGGCCCCACCCATGCTGCTGATCCACGGCGACCAGGACCTGGTCGTACCGGTCGGACAGAGCGAGGAGCTTGCCGCAGCCTTGGCCGCGGCGGGTGCTGAGGTCGAGTTGTCGGTGGTGCCGGGGGCCGACCACTGTTTCGCCGGAGTGCCGGTGGAGCCCCTGATCCGCGACAGCCTGGCGTTCTTCACCCGAGTCCTCGCCGCGTAGGCGCCCTAGTCACTCTTCGCTGCGCAGACCGGGCATGTGCGTTTGTGGACCGTTCGTACCCTCCTGGCATGACCACGGGGCGGGCGAGTGGCCTGAGTACGGCGCAGGGCTACTACTGGCACGCCTACCTGCTCGGAGATCGCTCGTTGGTGCGTCGCCTGCAACGGCGGGCATTCCTCGACCGAAGAGCCTTGGGGGGCGTGCTGCTGGGAATGTTCAGCGTCGCGGTCCGCTGGCTGAGCCCCGACCGGCACAACCCGGCCGAGATTCGTCTGTTCGCTGAGCGGGTGACCAAGGAATGGTTAGCCCTCCTCGATGCCGCGGCTGCCACCGAGCACACCCGTGCGGCGCACGGAGTCACCGCGGACGAGGTGTCGCGGGCCATTCGTTGGGAGTTGGGCGAAGCGGCCGGCGACGAAGACGCCAGCCCTGCCCATCCTGGCCTGGCGGAGTTGGCGGTGGTCATCACCGCCGTGCGTGATCTCGAGCTCAAGCCCGGCGACATCGATCGCATGATCAGCAGCGCGGAGGGGCTGGCGAGGCAGTGGGGCATCAACCTCGTCGCCTATCGTCCCGGGTTCATCCTGCGTTGGCGCTTCGAAATGGCAGAGCTCCGTCGGTATGGATACCCGGCCCGCAAACGCTGGAGCGCGGAGCGATCGGGCGCCTTCGTCGTCTGTCTGCGCGGCGACAGCACGTCTGAAAGGGAAAGCCGCCCCTAGAGTCCCAGTTCGAAACAACGTCCGGCTGCCGTCAGCGTGGCGCGGCGATCGGTGGTGTCGACGGACCGAAGGCGGTCAGGAACCGGTCCCGGAAGCTGTCCATCGGCCACACCGGAGCGTCCGGCCCGGGCCGCAGCCCCCGCTGCCAGCCCCAGCCCGACACCCGGTCCAGCACCCCCGGGTCACGAGCCACGATGGTGATCGGGACGTCCCGGCTGGCGCCCTCGCCGGTGACCACCGGGGCGGGCTGGTGGTCACCGAGGAAGACCAGCACCAGGTCGTCGTCCCCGTAGGTCTGCACGTACGAGATCAGCGTCTCCAGCGAGTAACCGATGGCCTGCCGGTAACCGGCCCGGATCTGGCTGGTGTCCCGGTCGTCAGCGTCGCCACCGTCCTCGCCGGTGGCGGCATTACCGTAGACCGAACCGTCGCCAACCTCGTCCCAGCCGATCATCCGAGGCACGGCCGTCCACGGTGAGTGGCTGGAGATCAGTGGGATCTCCGCCATCAGCGGACGGTCCGTGTCGGCCCGTACCCGTTGCTGGAAGAACTGCATCGTGTACTGGTCGGGCATCGGCGCGTAACTGAACTTCGGCCCCCGATAGCCGAGGGCCTCGGCGTCGTAGTACCTGTCGAAGGAGAAGAAGCCCTTCTCCGGCCAGGGCTGGGTGGCGGCCGGCAGCACCCCGACGGTCTGCCAGCCGGCCCGGCGGAACGCACCGTTGAGGGTGAGCCGGTCGCTGGCCAGCAGCCTGCGGTGCCGCTGCTCGTTGTCCGTCCACAGACCCGACAGCAACGTGTCGTGCGCCAACCAGCTGCCGCCGCCGAAGGTGGGGGAGGTGAGGAAGCCGCTGCGGGCCTCGTAACCGGCCGCGCGCAGCCGCTCGGTCCCGGCGTCCAACACCGCATTGACCTGCGGCGCCAACTCCGGGTCCTCCACCGCGTCGCGCCCGTAGCTCTCCACGAAGGCGAGGATGACGTCCTTGCGACGCAGCCCGGTCAGGAGTTGGTCACCCGGCACCTCGCGGAACGGGTCGGCCTCGATCTTGGCGGTGAACACCTCCCGGTCACGCAGCCGTTCGTCCATCTGAGCGGCGTGCGCGCCGACCAGCGCGGTGATCTGAGTGTCGGCCACCGGCACGCCCGGCACGACCCGCACCCCGACGACGGCACATGCCACCCAGACGACGGTCAGCGCGGCCACCGCCCGGGTCGCGGCACGTTCGTGACGGACCAGCAGCGACGCCAGCCGGCGCAGTGCCAGCGTCAGCGTCAGCAGCAGCGCGCCGACGAGCAGCACGACACCCACCGCCGCACCGACCGCGCCGGCCCGGCCGGCCGAGTCCCGCACGAAGCCGTACGCGTCGTCGAGCAGCAACCAGTCCAGCACCAGGTCGAACGGCCGGTCGAGGGCCGTCCGGAAGCCCAGGTCGGCGAGCTTCACGATGGCCAACAGGCCGAGCAGCGGACCGACCACGGTCACCGCGACGCGCCGGGGTCGCGCCGGCAGGGCCAGCAGCAGCGCGGCGACGAGCAACCCCTCCAGCGGGATGCGCAGGAACGCGCCGGGTGTCAGCAGGCCGAGCCGGTCCGGGCCCACCAACACGGCGAACACCAGGAGAGCGGCCAGCCCGCTGCCCACCGCCCTCGCCGTCCGCCGGGCCCGGGCAGCGGAAACCCCGGGGGTACGCGGGGACGCGTCAACCCCCGGGCGGTGCGAGCGGAACAGGCCGGCCAGTCGGCGCACCCGAGTGGGAACGGTCATCACGGCCTCCAGTCGGAGTGGACGCTACCGCCCGAACTGGCCGCCAACGCACGCACCGGCAGCCGAGGCGGCACGGTGACGGGTTCCGGCGCGACGGCGGGACGGTGTCGCCACCGCCACGCGACGTCGCGGCCGAACGACTCGACGAGCATCGCGAGCGCCGCCACCAGCACCAGCGTGGTCCACGGCTCGGGCAGCACCCGCGCGGCGGCCACCGCCAACAGGACTCCCTGCGCGGCGGCCACCACCTTGCGCCAGTAGCGCGGCGGCAGTGGCCCGTCCAGCCACGGCAGGACCACCATCGCCGCGACGAACGCGTACCGCATCCCACCGATGACCAGCACCCACGCACCAGCGGTCGGCGCGACGTACACACTGAGCACCAGGATGAGGAACGCGTCGACCTCCATGTCGAAGCGGGCTCCCAGCGCGCTGACCGTGCGGGTACGCCGGGCCACCTGGCCGTCCACCGCGTCCAGCAGCAACGCCACGGCGCTCACCGTGACCAGCAGCCCAACCGGCGCTGGCCGGTCGAACGAGTCCACCACCAGCGCGGTGACCGCGCCGACGAGGATCGCCCGGGTCAGTGTCACCCGGTCGGCGGGGCCCAACCGGGCCGCGTCGGCCCGGTGCAGACCCTGGCTCAACGCGAGGCAGGTGACCACCCCGTAGCCGACCCCGACCAGCCAACCCGCCGGGCTCAGCCCCACCGTGACGGCCAGCGCGGCCAGCACGCCCAGTTGCGCGGTCAGCCCGATCCTCGGACCACTTCGAACTGTGGGCACCGTACCTCCGTGTTTATGATCGACGACCCCGACAGGGAACACGGAAACGGCGGCCGTTCGGTTCGGCCCGGAGCAAAGGTGAGGTGCGCGACGGTGATCCGCGAGGCGTACGCCTGCTGGGTGCGCGAGCCCGGCGCGGCGGAGATCCGGCCGGTGTCGCTGCCGACGCCGGGGCCCGACGAGGTGCTGGTCCGTACCCGCTATTCCGGGGTCAGCCGGGGCACCGAAACGCTGGTCTTCGCCGGTCGGGTGCCTGCCGACCAGCACGCCGCGATGCGCGCGCCGTTTCAGGAGGGTGACTTCCCCGGCCCGGTGAAGTACGGCTACCTCAGCGTCGGCGTGGTCGAGCAGGGCCCGCCGGAGCTGCTCGGGCGCACGGTGTTCTGCCTGCACCCGCACCAGAGCGCGTACGTCGTGCCGGCCACCGCCGTGGTGCCGGTGCCCGACGGGGTGCCACCGGCCCGGGCGGTCCTCGCCGGCACGGTGGAGACCGCGGTCAACGCGCTGTGGGACGCCGCGCCGTTGGTCGGCGACCGGGTCAGCGTGGTCGGCGCGGGCATGGTGGGCTGCTGCGTCGCGGCGCTGCTCGCCCGGTTCCCCGGCGTCGAGGTCGAGCTGGTCGACACCGACGCCCGCCGGGCCGGGGTGGCCGGCGCGCTCGGCGTCGAGTTCGCCCAACCAGCCGACGCGACCGGCGACCGGGACCTGGTCGTGCACGCCAGCGCCACCGGTGCCGGCCTGCAAAGCTCGCTGGACCTGCTCGCACCGGAGGGCACGGTCGTCGAGCTGAGCTGGTACGGCGACCGCCCGGTGCAGGTGTCGCTGGGCGGGGCGTTCCACTCCGGTCGACTCACCGTCCGCAGTAGTCAGGTCGGCATGGTCGCACCCGCCCGGCGGGGGCGGCGCAGTTACACCGACCGGCTGGCGCTCGCCCTGGATCTGCTCGACGATCCGGCCTTCGACGCGTTGATCACCGGTGCGTCCCGGTTCGCGGAGTTGCCTGACGTGCTTGCCAGACTGAGCGCGGGGGACCTGTCCGCGCTCTGCCACCTCATCACCTACGACGACGGGGAGTGACCGTGTTCAGCGTGACCGTTCGGGATCACATGATGATCGCCCACAGTTTCCGGGGCGAGGTGTTCGGCCCGGCCCAACGCCTGCACGGGGCGACGTTCGTGGTGGACGCGACGTTCCGTCGTGCCGACCTGGACGCCGACGGCATCGTTGTCGACATCGGCCTGGCCACCGAGCAGCTGCGGGCCGTGCTGGCCGAGCTGACGTACCGCAACCTCGACGACGAGCCGGCCTTCGCCGGGGTGAACACCACCACCGAGGTGCTGGCCCGCACGGTTGCGGACCGGTTGGCGGAGCGCGTACACGCCGGCGGGTTGGGCGCCGGCGCACGCGAGCTGGCCGGCATCACCGTCACCCTGCACGAGTCGCACGTCGCCTGGGCCAGCTACGAGCGGTCGCTGTGATCGATGCGGGCCGGGCGGTGCACGTCGTCCTGCCCGGTGACATCGACGACCCGGCAACGCCCAGCGGCGGCAACACCTATGACCGGCGGATCTGCGCGGGGCTCGCCGAATGCGGCTGGGCGGTGCACGAGCACGCGGTGCCCGGCGCGTGGCCGCACCCCGCGCCGGCCGAGCGGGCGACGCTGGCCGAGGTGCTCGCCGCCGCGCCCGACGACGCCGTGGTGCTGCTCGACGGTCTGATCGCCTCGACCGTGCCGGACCTGCTCGCCCCGCACGCCCGCCGGTTGCGGCTGGTCGTCCTGGTGCACATGCCCCTGGACGACGAGGCCGAGGCCCGAGCCCTCGCCACCGCCCGGGCCGTCGTCACCACCAGCGAGTGGACCCGCCGCCGCCTGCTGCTGCGCCATCCACTGCCCGCCGACCGGATCCGGGTCGCGCCGCCGGGGGTGACGCCGGCACCACCGGTGCCCCCCAGCTCGGCCACCGGCGGCCGACTGCTCTGCGTCGCCGCGGTCACCCGCCACAAGGGTCACGACGTGCTGGTCGACGCCCTGACCGTCCTGGCCGAGGCGCCCTGGACGCTGGTCTGCGTCGGCACGCTGAACCGGGAGCCCGAGCTGGTGCGCCGGCTGCGCGACCAGCTTGCCGGTGCGGGCCTCGCCGATCGGGTCCGGTTGGCCGGCCCGCTGACCGGTGCGGCGCTGGACTCCGCGTACGCCGCCGCCGACCTGCTGGTGCTGCCGTCACGGGGCGAGACGTACGGCATGGTCGTCACCGAGGCGTTGGCCCGCGGCCTGCCGGTGCTGGGCACCCGGGTGGGCGGCGTACCGGAGGCTCTCGGCCGTAGCCCCGACGGTGACCTGCCGGGGCTGCTCGTCCCGCCGGACGACCCGGCCGCACTGGCCGGCGCGCTGAGCTGGTGGCTGGGCGACGACGCGCTGCGGGACCGGCTGCGGCATGCTGCCCTCGCCCGGCGCGACACCCTGACCGACTGGCCGGTGACCGTCGGGTTGCTGGCCGCCGTGCTGAAGGAGGTGGCGGAATGACCGTCGAGGAGACCCTGCCGTTCGCGGACTGGCTGCGGTTGCGCGAGCCGGCCGACGCGGCGGCCCGCGCCGAGGACCTGCTCGACGCCGTCCGCCCCCGGTTGACCGGTGCCGCCCCGACGGTGATCCACGACCTGGGCAGCGGCACCGGCTCGATGAGCCGCTGGCTGGCCACCCGGTTGCCCGGCCCGCAGCACTGGGTGCTGCACGACCGGGACGCCGACCTGCTGGCCCGCGCCGCCGAGGGCATGACCGGGGTGACCGCCGCCGACGGCGCCCCGGTCACCGTGAGCACCCGGTGCGGCGATCTCACCCGGCTGAGCGCCACCGACCTGGCCGACGGTTCCCTGGTCACCGCGTCCGCGTTGCTGGACATGCTCAGCGCCGAGGAGATCGAGCGGGTGGTGGCGGCCTGCGTCGGCCGTCCCGCCCTGTTCGCCGTCTCGGTGACCGGTCGGGTCCGGCTCACCCCGGCCGACCCGCTGGACGCGGCGGTCGAGGCCGCGTTCAACGACCACCAGCGGCGTACCGTCGACGGCCGTCGGCTGCTCGGCCCGGACGCGGTCGCCGCCACCGCCGCCGCGTTCGCCCGCCACGGCGTGGACGTGCGCGAACGGCCCAGCCCGTGGCACCTCGGCCCGGAGCAGGCCGACCTGGCCGCCGAGTGGTTCCGCGGCTGGCTGGGTGCGGCGTGCGAGCAGCGCCCCGACCTCGCCGGACCCGCCCACGCGTACGCCCAGCGTCGGCTGGCCGACGCAGCGGCCGGGCGGCTCACCGTGCGGGTCGAGCATCGCGACCTCCTCGCGGGTGGATGAACCGTTCACGCCCTGGGTACGTGCACTAGGGCAAGTGGACGATCTTCAGGGGAGGGCCGGCGCCGATGTTCTGGGCCTGGGCACGAATGGTCGGCGGGGTGGGTCTGCTCGCCGTCCTGCTGTGGCAGGTGGGGGGCGGCCCGTTCCTCGCCGGAGTGCGACTGATCGACGCTCCGGCGCTGACCGCGGCGCTGCTGATCGGCGTGGTCACCACGGTCTGCGCGGCCTGGCGGTGGAGCCTGGTCGCCGGTGGCCTGGGCGTGCGGCTGCCACTGGCGACCGCGGTGGCGCACTGCTACCGGGCCGTGTTCCTCAACGCCACACTGCCCGGCGGGGTGCTCGGCGACGTGCACCGGGCGGTACGCCACGGCCGCGACGCCGGTGACGTCAGCCGGGGCATCCGTGCGGTGATCTGGGAGCGTACCGCCGGGCAGGTCGTCCTGGTCGGAGTCGCGCTGGTGGTGCTCGCGGCCTTCCCGTCGCCGGTGCGGCCGTACCTGCCGGTCGCCGCCGCGCTGCTCGTCGTGGGCGGGCTGGTCGCGGTGCTGCTGGCCCGGGCCGTTCCGAACGCCGGGCGTTCGCGCTGGGCGAGAGCGGTGCGGACCGCCGTGGCAGACGTGCGGTCCGGGCTGTTGGCCCGGCGCACCTGGCTCGGCGTGCTGATCGCCTCCGCCGTGATGGTCGCCGGTCACCTGGCCACCTTCCTGGTGGCGGCGCGCACCGCCGGTGCGGACGCTCCACTGTCGCGGTTACTGCCGCTGACGCTGCTCGCCCTGCTCGCCATGGGCCTGCCGTTGAACGTCGCGGGTTTCGGGCCGCGCGAGGGGGTGGCAGCATGGGTGTTCGGCGCGGCGGGGCTCAGCGCGGCTCAGGGTGTCGCCACCGCCACCGTGTACGGGGCACTGGTGTTGGTGGCCAGTCTGCCCGGTGCCGCCGTGCTGCTGGCCCGGCGGAGCCGAGCTCCTGCCGCCGGCCGGGAAGCCGCCTCCGGCGGCGGTTGTTGAGTCGGTTGTGGAACGCTACGCGTCGCCGCGCGGCGGTGGCGCTGGACAAAGGAGTCCCATGCCCGAAGCATTGCCGGTCGCCACGATCCGTACGCAGGTCACGGTGCCGTTGTCCTTTCCCGACGGCTATGCCACGACCGTCCGGGTGTTCTCGTTCAAGGGCCTGGTCGACGGTCGGGAGCACCTCGCTCTCGGCCTCGGCGACTGGGCGGGCGCCCTGGATCGGCTCGCCGCCGGCGGCGACCCTCCACTGGTCCGCCCGCACAGCGAGTGCCTGACCGGCGACGTGTTCGGCAGCCAACGCTGCGACTGCGGGCCCCAGTTGCGCGAGGCGGTGCAGCGGATCGCCGAGTTCGGCGGTTTTCTGCTGTACCTGCGGCAGGAGGGCCGTGGCATCGGCCTGTACGCCAAGCTCGACGCGTACGCGCTGCAGGACGCCGGGTTGGACACCTACCAGGCCAACGTCGCGCTGGGCCGGGGCGAGGACGAGCGGGACTACAGCGCCGCCGCGCAGATGCTGGCCACGCTGGGCGTGCCGCGGATTCGACTGCTGAGCAGCAACCCGGACAAGGCCGAGCAGTTGACCCGCCTCGGCGTGGACGTGGCCGAACGGGTGCCCACCGGCGTCTTCCTCTCCCCGGCCAACGCCGACTACCTGGCGGCGAAGGCCGCCAAGGCGGCGCAGACCGAGGTAGCGGAGGCGCTCGCGGGGCGTACCCCTGACCGGCCCGTCGCCCAATGAGCTGCTCGACGCGGCCGTACGTGCTGCTCAGTTGCGCCGCCTCGATCGACGGGTACATCGACGACGCCTCCGACCAACGGTTGCTGTTGTCCAATGCGGACGACCTGGACCGGGTCGACGGGGTTCGGGCCAGCTGCGACGCGATCCTGGTCGGCGCCGGCACCGTCCGCCGTGACGATCCGCGGCTGCTGGTGCGCTCGGCGAACCGCCGGGCCGAGCGGGTGGCGGGTGGCCGGCCCGCCTCGCCCACCAAGGTCACCCTGACCGCCCGCGGTGACCTCGACCCGACCGCCCGGTTCTTCACCGCCGGCGATCCGGCTCGGCTCGTCTACTGCGCCACCGGCGCGCTGGAGAAGACTCAGGAACGCGTCGGCCGACTGGCCACCGTGGTGGACGCGGGCGACCCGGTCGACCCCGGTTGGCTGCTGACCGACCTGGCCGCGCGAGGCGTACGGCGGTTGATGGTGGAGGGCGGCGGGACGGTGCACGCCCAGTTCCTCGCCGCCGGCCTCGCCGACGAGTTGCACCTGGTGGTCGCCCCGTTCTTCGTCGGCGACGGTCGGGCGCCCCGGTTCGTCGGCGAGGGAAACTTCCCGTGGCACCCGGGCCGTCGCGCCCGGCTGGCCGAGGCCCGCCAGATCGGCGACGTGGTGCTCCTCCGTTACGCGCTGTCCGACCGCTGCACCGAAACCTGACGACGGCGCAGGAGGTACGTCACGCCGCTGGCCAGGAACAGCGCCGCGCTGAGCAGGAGCCAGCGCATCAGGTAGGGCCGCTGGTCCTGGCCGGTCGCCGCGAGGTGGGTGGTCTCGCCCAGGCGGAGAATGCCGGGGGAGTAGACCAGGAACAGCAGGGCGCTGCCGAGCGCGGGGACCCGCAGGTGGTTGAGCAGGGCCACCCGTCCGCGCACCAGCGCGCGCAGCACGCGGTCGGCACTCGCGTACACCGGGAAGAGCACCAGGTCGTGGGCGATGGCGGCCCCGACGAACCAGAGCAGCATCCGACCGAACGTCGCCTCCCCCGCCAGCCGCAGCGCCACCCAGCCGGCGAGCACGATGGCGGCCGTCACCACGACGAGATGCCAGGGCGCGGCGCCGTAGCCGGCGCGCAACCGGTCAGCCATCGGCCCGACCCTGAAAGTCGATCTCGGCGACCCACTTCGTGCAGTGCACTCCGGGCAGGGCCGGCACGATGACCCGGGCCGGATAGCCGTGGTCGGGGGAGAGGTCGACGCCGTTGACCCGCAGGGCGAGCAGCGAATCCGGATCGACGACCTGGTTGGCGGCGAGCACCGCCGTCCGGAACAGCCCGGCCTGCTCCAGCGACGACACCCGCGCGCTGGCCGGGTCGGCCACCCCGGCGAGCGCGGCCAGGTCACGTAGCCGCACGCCGGTCCAGGTCTGCCGGGTCGACCAGCCCTCCACGCAGGCGATCGGCAGCGCGGCGGTGTGCTGGGCCATGGCCAGCAGTCCGGGCCGGTCCAGGGTCACCGTCCGGCCGCCGCCGCGCAGGGTCAGCCGCCAGCCGACGCCGGTCTGCTCGGGGCGTACGCCGGCGGCCGCGACGGTGCGGTTGACCGGGAAGCCGTTCGGTCCGGGGCCGGGCTGCCGTCCCCGGGGCAGCAGCAGCGCGGTGTGGCGCAGCGGGCCGTCCAGGCTCTGCCCGATGGTCAGCGCACCCAGCAGCAGCGCACCGCCGCCGACAAGGCCGACGGCGCCGCGTCGGCTGAGGGTGGCCGGCCCGGGGTCGGCGGCGACCAGGCCGTCCGGGTCGGGCGGCTCGGGTCGGGTCGCCGCGCGCGGGGTACGCAGCTCCGCGCCGAGCGGGCGCGACCGCAGCGCGGTCACCAGCCGGGGCAACTTGATGACCACGTGCGCCACGAACGCGCCGGTGAAGACCCAGGCCCCGAAGAAGTGGGCGGTGTAGAAGTCGAAGCCGAAGAGGTACGCGTACTGGATGTTCAGCAGGCCGGTGGCGATCTGGAACAGGATCCCGCCGACCAGCAACAGCAGGGTGAGCCGCTCCAACGCCTGCGCCGGCGAGCGGACCGGCGGCCAGGCGAACAGCTTCGGGATCACCGACCAGAGTTTGCCCAGCACCACCGGGATGAGGACGATCCCGAGCGTCACGTGCAGGCCCTGGGTGACCCGGAAGAGCCAGGACGGCCGGGTCGGCCAGTCGAACGTGGGCAGCCGCAACCAGCCCACGTTCGTCGGAAACGCCTGGTCGAACCGGGGGCCGTAGGCGGCGTAGTCGAGCAGCCCGGTGATGATGACCAGGGGCAGTGCGATCAGCAGCACCGACCCGTAGACGGCGGTGAGCCGGGGCCCGCGCAGGGGGCTGCGCCAGCTCCGCTCCACCGCGTCCGCCCCGGGTGGTCTCCACGCGCTGTCGCGTCGACCGGATCTGCTCGGGGACACCGCGGCTCCTTCCTCGCTGCCGTGGGCCGGCGGCGGGTGCACTGCCGGCAGGCTAGACCGCGCAGGTACGGCCCGGACGGGTTTGCCGCATTACCGAACGCTTACCGGGCCGCCAGCTGTTGTGAACTCCTTACGGGTCACCCGAACCGGCCCGCCGGGCATCCGAACCGCCCTACCGTGACGGGAATGCGGGTACTGGTCACCGGCGCGGCCGGGTTCATCGGATCGCAGGTCGTCGACCTGCTCGTCGAGCAGGGGCACGAGGTGGTGGCGCTGGACGCGCTGCTGCCCCAGGCACACGGCGGGGAGCTGCCCGCCTGGTCGCGCCGGCACGACGTGGTACGCGGCGACGTCCGCGACGGCCCACTGTTGGACCGGTTGTTGACCGGGGTGGACGCGGTCTGCCACCAGGCGGCGATGGTCGGGCACGGCCTGGACCCGTCGGACGGGCCCGACTACGTCACGCACAACGACTTCGGCACGGCGGTGCTGCTGGCAGCGTTGCACCGGGCCGGGATCGGCCGGCTGGTGCTGGCCAGCTCGATGGTGGTCTACGGCGAGGGCCACTACACCTGTCCCGGTCACGGCACGGTGCGTCCGGCGCCCCGGCGGCCCGAGGATGTGGCCGCCGGCCGGTACGACCCGACCTGCCCGCGCTGCGGCCTCGGCCTCGACCCGGCGCTCGTCCCCGAGGACGCTCCACTCGAGCCCCGCAGCACGTACGCGGCGAGCAAGCTCGCCCAGGAACACCTGGCCGCGGCGTGGGCCCGGCAGACCGGTGGCGCGGTCTGGGCGCTGCGCTACCACAACGTCTACGGCCCGCGGATGCCCCGCGACACCCCGTACGCCGGGGTAGCGTCGATCTTCCGGTCCGCGCTGGCCGCCGGTGCGGCCCCCCGGGTGTTGGAGGACGGCCGGCAACGGCGTGACTTCGTACACGTCAGCGACGTGGCGCGCGCCAACCTGCTGGCTCTGACCCGCACCGCGTCGCCGGCCACGCTGATGCCGGTGAACGTCTGCTCGGGCGAGCCGCACACCGTCGGGGAGCTGGCGGTCACCCTGGCCGAGGCGATGGGCGGGCCGGCCCCGCAGGTGGTCGGCGGTGCCCGGGCGGCCGATGTGCGGCACGTGGTGGCCGATCCGCGCCGAGCCGCCGAACTGCTCGGCTACACCGCCCGGGTCGGCTTCGCCGAGGGCGTGGCCGGCTTCGCCACCGACCCGTTGCGGGAGCCGGCCGCTCTCGCCCGCTGACCGACCGGACCTCGCGGCGTGGTCGTGGGTCGGCTTGGATCGCGTGCCGAGGCGAGTCACGGTGTCTTGTGTGCGATGGCGAGCCGGGCGGTGCCATGGCCCGATGCCCGGAGTAGGTCATGAGCAGGTTCAGGTACTCGTGGGCCGTGTAGGTCTGTTGCCACTCGTAGCGCCGGAACTCGACCGGCCCGAATCGTGCCGATCGCTCAAACTCCGCCGCCTCCTCGGCGGTCTCGTCATCGGTGGTCAGGCGCATGCCGGGCGGTGTTGTCGGATCGAAGCGTTCGTAGCATCGTTGTGCGTCGTCGAAGAAGGCGTTCGTCCCGCTAAGGGCAGGGTCGCTTGGCCGGTGCCGCATCCGATCTCCAGCACCCGAGCGTGTCGACCGAGACCGGCGAGGGTGGCGAGGTCGGTGAACAGCTGGGGTGGATAGGTCGGACGGCACTGGTCGTAGAGTTCGGCGTCCTGGCCGAACGTCGTGCGCAGCACTTCCCGGTTGGCGTCGCGCATAGTGGCTGGTTGTCCCTTCCGTGCAGTTAACGGGTCCGGGAGAGGGACGCCCGCCATCCGCTTTGGCTGCCTGCCATGTCGATGTGCTGTTGAGCGGTATACCTCAGAGGTATGAATATGACTCTGAGGTATACCGCTCATTACCGCATCCGCCCTGACGGAGGTGACCGACGGTCACCGTCGGCTGCCGGCTGCGCCCACAGCCCGGGCCAGGGTTAGGACTTACTCGTCTAGGACACCGTCCAGAGCAGGTGGTTCACCGCCAGTGCGGTGGCCGCCTGCGCGGCCAGCCACCAGCGCCGCGACCCCGCCGGCAACCAGGCGGTCGCCACCAGCAGCCAGACCGTGAACGGCAGCCAGATCCGCTCCACCTCGGCCTTGCTCAGACCGGACAGGTCCGCGCCGAGCACCGCCAGCGCGGCGGCCAGAGGCAGTAACACCGTCGGGCCGGCGCCGCGTACCGCCTCCGGCCCGACCAGCCGGCGGCCGGCCCGCCACCAGCCCACCGCCGCGGGCATCGCGAGCACCGGGGGTCGCCGCCCGGCGGCGACCAGCGCCCGGCGCAGTGCCGGCCCGAGCACCGGCCCGGCGCTGAGCAGCAGCGCGGCCAGGTTGGCCCACACCCAGTAGCCGTACGGCCGGTCCGCCGCCCAACCCTGGTAGTACCGCTCGACCACCAGGTGGTAGCCGACCCACCACTGGAACCCAGCGGCGACGAAGACTCCCGTCACGGCCGCCACCCCGGCGCACGCGGCGAACAGCGCGCCCCACCGATGGGTACGGCGCAGCGCCAGCACGGCCAGCGCCAGCACCCCGACCAGCAGGAATCCGTACGACAGGTGCAGCGCGAAGCCGAGCAGCGCGCCGCCGAGCGCGGCGACGGCCCGGCCACGTACCGCCAGCAGAGCCAGGCCGGCGGCGACCACGGCGGCGAAGATCCCGTCCGCGGAGGCGCCCACCCACACCGCGCCGGGCAGCAGCACCAGGAACGGGATGACCGCGCGGGCCGCGTCGGCCGCGCCGAGCGCTCGCAGGGTCACCGGCACCGACATCGCGACCGTGGCCCCGAGCAGCACGCAGGCCAACCCCGCGGCGGCACCCCCGGCCAGGCCGACCCGGTCCAGCCATACGAAGATCAGCAGTGCGCCCGGCGGATGACCCGCGGTGTGGGTGGACCAGGCGGCGGGCTGGAAGTCCAGGATCCGGTCGGTGAACCCGGCCAGCATCGCCGGGATGTCGGTGACCCCGGGAACCTCGTGCAGATACTCGGCCTGCGAGGTGAGCCGCCGGGTCAGTCCCGCCGTCCAGCCGTCCACCAGGGCCAACGACACCGTCCACGCCACGGCTGCCAGCCAGGCGGAGACCAGCAGCAGGCCCCACCGGGCGGTCCGGGCCCACCGCGCCCCCCAGCCGACCACCGCGACCGCGACCAGCAGCGCGAGTGGACTGCCCCAGCCGAGGTGCGGTCGCCAGGTCGCGTAGAGCGGGGCGGCGTCGGCGTGCAGGCCGGCGCCGCGCGCGTTGAGCAGCGCCCCCACCAGCACGGCCACCGCGAGCAGCGCCACCTCCACACCCAGCACCAGCAGGTCGCCACGAACGCGGCGGGTCGGCGCCCGTCCGGGGGTGGCAGGGGGAGCGGTGGTCGAGGTCATGACCACCGGACGGTACGGCGGCCGCAGGCCTGCGCGGAGCGGAACCGCCGGCCCGTCACCGGACGGTAAGAAATGCGCAGGTGGTAAGGGTTCGGTAAGCACATTCTGGCCTCCGAGGCCCGAGCGTCGTCCTAGCGTCGGCGGTATGCCGACTCAGATCGACGTGGTGCTGCCCTGCCTGGACGAGGCGGCCGCCCTGCCCGGCGTACTCACCGCCCTGCCACCCGGCTACCGCGCCATCGTGGTGGACAACGGGTCCCGGGACGGCTCGCCCGAGGTGGCGGCCCGGCACGGTGCCCGGGTGGTCCACGAGCCCCGCCGTGGTTACGGCGCGGCGGTGCACGCTGGGCTGGAGGCCGCTGACGGTGAGCTGGTCTGCGTCCTCGACGCCGACGGCTCGTTCGACCCCGCCGAACTGCCGGCCCTGGTAGCCCCGGTACTGGATGGCGCGGCGGATCTCAGCGTGGGCCGGCGACGGCCGGTCGGGGCGGGAGTGTGGCCATGGCATGCCCGCGCCGGCACGGCGCTGGTGGCGGCGTTGCTGCGCCGTCGGGGCGTACCCCTGTGGGACCTCAGCCCGATCCGGGTGGCCCGCCGTGACGCGCTGCTGGACCTCGGCGTTGCCGACCGGGCCTTCGGCTACCCGCTCGAACTGCTGATCCGCGCCGCCGCCGCCGGTTGGCGGATCCACGAACTGGACGTCACCTACGCGCCCCGGGCCGCCGGCACCCGCTCCAAGGTGTCCGGCTCGGTGCGGGGCACCCTGCGCGCCACCCGCGACTTCGCCGGCGTGCTGCGCACCGTGGACGGCCCCCGGTGACCGTCCTGCTGGTCGTCGCCAAAGCGCCGGTACCCGGAGCGGTGAAGACCCGCCTCTGTCCGCCGGCCACCCCTGCGCAGGCGGCCCGGATCGCCGCCGCGGCGCTACGCGACACCCTCGACGCGGTCCGTGCGACCCCCGGGGTGACCCCCGTGCTGGCCTGCGCGGGCCAGTTGACCGAGGCCGAGGACGTCACCGAGTTGACCGCCGCGCTGGTCGGTTGGCCGCTGTTCGAGCAGCGGGGCGTGGGCCTCGGCGACCGGCTCGCCAACGCGTACGCCGAGGTGGCAGCCGCGTACCCGGGCCGCCCGGTGCTGCAGATCGGGATGGACACCCCGCAGGTGACCCCGACCGGGCTGGCCGCCGCGGCCCGCCGGCTGCGCACCGCCGACGCGGTCCTCGGCCGGGCGCACGACGGAGGCTGGTGGGCGCTGGGCCTGCGCGACGCCCGGCACGCGAGTGTGCTGCGTGCGGTGCGGATGTCGACGCACGACACCGGCCGGGACACCTGGGAGGCGTTGACCGGGCGAGGGCTGCACGCCGCGCCGCTGCCGGTGCTGCGCGACGTCGACGAGTGGCCCGACGCGCTCGCGGTGGCGGCCGAGGTGCCCGACAGCCGGTTCGCCCGGCAGGTCGCGGCGGTCCACCGCACCCTGGTGCCGCGGGGCCGCTGGTGAATCCGGTCGACACGCCGCTGCGGGTCGCCGTCCCCGACGGGCCGTCCGAGAACGGCGGGGCGGACGGGTTCGCTGCCGCACTCGCGCAGCGCACAGTCGGCGGGCGCTGGCTGATGTACGGCGACGGCGTCCGCAGCCCGCTGCCGGTGGACCGCTGGCACGGCCGTGCCGAGCCGGCGGTCGCAGGGCTGATCGACCGCTGTGGCGGGCCGACGCTCGACCTCGGCTGCGGGCCGGGCCGATTCACCGTCGCGCTGGCGCAGGCCGGGTTGACGGCGGTCGGTGTGGACGTCTCGGCGGTGGCGGTGCGGCTGACGCGCGCCCGGGGTGCGGTGGCGCTGCACCGGGACCTGTTCGCCGCGCTGCCCGGCGAGGGGCGGTGGGCGCACGCCGTGCTGATCGACGGCAACATCGGCATCGGCGGTGAGCCGGTCGCGCTGCTGCGCCGGTGCCGGGAGCTGCTCGTACCCGACGGCACGGTGCTGGTGGAGCTGGAGCCGCCCGGCGCCGGGCTCTGGCAGGGCCAGGCGCGGGTAGCGTCCGCGCACCACGCCGGCAGGTTGCTGCTGGGGCCGGCGTTCCGCTGGGCGCGGCTCGACGTACGCGCCGTCCACCCGGTCGCCGAGGCCGCGGGCCTGTCCGTGCGGGAGGTGTTCCGCCGTGACCGGCGCTGGTTCGGTGAGCTGGGGCCGGGTCGGTGACGGCTCAGGCCGCCGGGAGTTGCACCACGAAGCGGCAGCCGCCGACGACGTTCTGCACGTCCACCCGGCCACCGTGCGCCTCGACGAGGCCCCGCACGATCGCCAGGCCCAACCCGCCGGAGCCCTCGCCGCCCGAGCGGGGTGTGCGAGCCGGTTCCCCTCGGAACGCCACGTCGAACAGGCGGGGCAGGTCGCCCTCCGGGATGCCGCCACAGGTGTCGGCGACCGCCAGCCACGCGGCGTCGTGCTCACGCCCGGCCTCGACCCGGACGGTGCCGTCGCTCGGGGTGTAGTGCACGGCGTTGAGCAGCAGGTTGCCCACCACCCGGGCCAGCTCGGGCTCGCTGGCCAGCACGGTCGGCCAGCCCGACTCGGCGGCGACCAGCCGGACACGTCGGGCTTCGGCCAGCGGTGCGGTGCCGGCCAGGGCGTCGGAGACCACCTCGCCGAGCGGCACCGCCGACAGTGTCAGCCGCAGTGCCCCGGCGTTGATCCGGGACAGCTCGAACAGGTCGTCGACGAGCCGGGTCATCCGGTCGGTCTGCCCGCGGATCCGCCGGTGGTACTCGGCGACCGTCGCCGGATCGTCGACCACCCGGTCCTCCAGCGCCTCGGCCATCGCCCGCAGGCCGGCCAGCGGCGTTCGCAGGTCGTGCGACACCCAGGCGACCAGGTCGCGGCGACCCTTCTCGACCCGCCGTTCCCGCTCCCGGGCCTGGTCCGCCCAGACCGCGGCCGTCGCCAACCGGCGCCCGAAATACCAGCCCACGCCGAGGCTCACCGTCGCCGCCGCGGCCACCGTGAGCAGCACGACCTGGAGATCGTGTGGGGAGAGGAACATCGCTTGCGCGACCACCACCACACCAGCCACCACGGCGGTCACGGTGACCGTGAGCAGGACGCACACGTGCACGGTGATCGATCGGGCGCGCAGCAGCCGCAGCGCCAACGCCCCGAGCAGGCCCACGCCGAGCGCCGCCGCCAGCGCCAACCCGAAGATCAGCGCAAGGTCACGCATCGGTCGGCTCGTACCGGTAGCCGACGCCCCAGACCGTGACGATCCGACGCGGCTCGGCCGGGTCGTCCTCGATCTTCTCCCGCAACCGCCGCACGTGGACCGTCACGGTGGACTGGTCGCCGAAGTTCCAACCCCACACCCGCTCCAGCAGCTCGGAGCGGCGAAATGCCCGCCTCGGGTGCCGCATCAGGTGCGCCAACAGGTCGAACTCACGCAGCGTCAGGGCCAGCTCAGTGCCGTGCAGCCGGGCGATCCGCGGCCCCGTGGCCACCTCCAGCCCCACGTCGACCAGCAACTCGGCCGCCGGCTCCGCTGGCTCCCCGACCCGGCGCAACACCGAACCGACCCGCAACACCAGCTCACGCGGGGAGAACGGCTTACCCAGGTAGTCATCGGCGCCCAACTGCAGGCCGAGCACCCGATCCGCCTCGTCACCACGCGCGGTCAACATGATGATGGGTACGCCGTCCGGCCCTTCCCGCAGCCGTCGGCACACCTGCAACCCGTCCAGCCCGGGCAGCATCAGATCCAGCACCACCAGGTGCGGTGCCCGATCCCGCACGGCGTCCAGCGCGGCCAGACCGTCCCCGACGTGGCTCACGTCGTAGCCGGCGTGTTCCAGGTACCGGCAGACCACATCGCTGACGGTCCGGTCGTCGTCGACCACGAGCACCCGCTGCGCCACCGGCCACCTCCCCGGCCAGCCTAGCCAGCGCCGTTGCAGTCGGCGATCGGGCAGATCTTGCGATCCTCTTACGTCCTGCCGTCCGTTCCGCACTGGCGCGACGGGGTCCGGCGTGGTCCGCGGACGATCCACTCCATATCGCCGACATTGCGGTATCCAGCCGCTCGGATGCCGCGATGTCGCCGATATGGAGTCGATCAGGAGCGCGTGGTTGACTCGGGCGTCCTGCACACCCGGACCGGGTCGAGCGGGGGCGCGCAGCCCGCTGTCTGCGACGACTGCTCGACGGCCTCCAACTTGGCCCCGCTCGGTAAGGTGGCCGCCATGCCACGCCTGGTGAAGATCACCCCGGACAACGTCGAGGCCGCGTGCCGGGTGAATGTGCGGCCGGACCAGGAGAAGTTCTCCTCTCCGGTCGCCTGGTCCCTCGCTGAGGCGTACGCGCAGCCCGAGGTCGCGTGGCCACGGCTGATCGTCGAGGACGACGAGATCGTCGGCTTCCTGATGGGCTTCTTCGACATCGTGTGGCACCCGGACCGACCCGACGACCTCCGCTCGGGCCTGTGGCGGCTGAACATCGCCGCCGAGCATCAGGGCCGGGGGTACGGCCGCTTCGCGGTGCAGGCCGTCCGGGACGAGGCGCGCCGACGTGGGCACGAGCGCGTCTACACGACGTGGAAACCGGGGGCGGACGGCCCGGAGCAGTTCTACCTGAAGCTCGGGTTCCGACCGACCGGGGAAACCAGTGGAGGTGAGGTCGTCGGCGCCCGCTCCGCCGACTGAGCGCGCGTCACCGCCCGCCCCCTGACCGACTGATCAGCAGGGCGGCGCGGTCTGCGTACGATGCGGGGTCGAGTTCCCTCGTCACGGCGGAGGTATCGGGTAGATGGCAGGCCAGCACGAGGGTTTCGCCCTCGGCGTCGACCTCGGTACGTCCAACACCGTCGCCGTGTTGCGCTGGCCGGACGGGCGGACCCGTCCGTTGCTGATGGACGGTCAGCCGGTCAGCCCGTCGGCCGTGTACGCCGACCCGGACGGCACTCTGCACACCGGCTGGGACGCCCGACGGTTGGCGCAGGCGGACCCGGCGCGGTTCGAGGCGAACCCGAAGCGTCGGGTGGATGAGCCGACCGTGCTGCTCGGCGACCGTTCGTACCCACCGTCGGACCTGCTCGCCGCAGTGCTGGCGGCGGTCGCGCGGGCCGCGGTGGGCACCGTGGGCTTCCTGCCCCCGGCTGTGCTGACCTGCCCGGCCGCCTGGGACGCCACGCGGCGGCAGGTCCTCGCCGACGCGCTGCTGCAGGCGGGCTGGCCGCAGGCGGCCGAGCACACCCTTGCCGGGCCGACGCCGCCGGGCACCCGTCTGCTGCGGGAGCCGGTGGCCGCCGCCCGCTACTACGCGCAGGTGCTGCACCGCCCGGTGCCGGTCGGCGACGCGATCGCGGTCTTCGACTTCGGTGGCGGAACGCTCGACGTCGCGGTGCTGCGCAACGAGGGCGCGGACCCCTGGGGTGACTCCGGCTTCACCGTGGTCGCCGACGGTGGTTTGCCCGACCTGGGCGGCCTTGATCTCGACGCCGCACTGGTGCGGCGGGTTGGCGAGCTGATCGGTGACCGGCACGCCGCGCAGTGGGCCCGGCTGACCCGACCGGCGGACCCGGCGCAGCGCCGCGACCAGGTGCGGCTCTGGGACGAGGTACGAGGTGCAAAGGAAACCCTGTCCCGGTCCACGACGGCACCGGTCGCGGTGCCGGGGGTGGCCGAAGCTGTCCGACTGACCCGGGCCGACGTCGAGCGGGTGGCCACACCGCTGCTACGCCGCGCGGTGGACCGGGCCCGGGAGGTGATCGCGGCCGCCGGGCTCACCCCCGACCAACTCGCCGGGCTGTTCCTCGTCGGCGGCTCGTCGCGGATTCCGCTGGTGGCCCGGATGCTGCACACCGAACTGGGAATCGCGCCGACCGTGCTGGACCAGCCGGAGCTGCCGGTGGCCGAGGGCGCGCTGACCGACCTGCCGCTGCGCCGACCGCAGCCCGCTCCGGCCTACGCCGGGCCGCACATCGCCGCACCCGCTCCACCCGCGCCCACCCCCGTGAGTCCGCCGGCACCGCCCGGGTCGGCCGCACCATCCGCGCCGACGGTGCCGAATGGGGCTGCGCCGGCCGCGCCGGCTGGGGCTGCGCCGACGGTGCCGGCTGGGGCCGGGCCGACCGTGCCGTCGCAGCCCTGGCCGGGGGCGATACCGCCGACCGTACCGTCGCAGCCCTGGCCGGGGGCGACTCCGCCGGCAGGCCCGGGCGGGCCGGGCTGGGTCGGCTCGACCCCGCCGTCGGCGGCGGGTGCGGGTCGCTGGCGGCGGGCGCGCTGGGTGGTGCTCGGTGCGGTGGTGGCCCTGGTCGGGGTGGCTACCGCGGCGACGCTCTACCTCACCCGTGACCGCTACCCGGATCTGGAGTTCCGGTCGCTGGGTGAGCTGTCCCGGCCAGGGGCCGGCCCGGAGCGCCCGACCGACATGTGGACGGCGATGCTCGGCGACCGGGCCTACCTCGGGTACCCCCTACCCGACGACCGTCTGGAGGTGGTGGCGGTCGACGCCAGCACCGGCGACGAGCTGTGGCGCAAGGCGACCGACGTGCGGGCCGACGACTGGGAGCGGATCATCGCTGTCCCGGGGGCGGTTGCGGTCCTCGCCGACGCGCCGGGCGACAGCACGCTCCGCCCGCTGGCCGTCCTCGACGGTCGTTCGGGCACCCAACGCTGGCAACGCGCGGTCCGTGGTGACGACGACGTCTACTTCGCCGATGACACGGCGGTGCTGGTGGACCGGGGCGAGGCCCGGCTGGTCGGCCTGCGCCTGACCGATGGCTCGACGAAGTGGACCGAGCCGAACCCCCGCGACCAGTACGACGGCAGCCGTACCGTGGTCCGGCCGGTGGGCACCGATGCGGCGGCGGGTGGACCGGCCTTCCTCGACGGCACGCCCCGCAACCCGTGGACCACCAAGGGGCGGCGACTCGTCCAGGTGGGTGCGGACCGGTCGGTGCGGCTGCTCGACATGGCAACCGGCACTGTGCTGCGCACGTGGGGCAGCGTCGCCGACCTCGACGACCTGGTGGTCGCACACGAGGACCGCCTGTACGTGGCGGCCAACGAGGGCGGCTACCAGTTGCTGGCGTACGACCTGGGGTCCGACGCGGAACCGGTGGTGCTGCACCGCTCCGGAAACGACTCGTACCGCCCGACGGAACTGGTGGCCTGCGGGGAACGGCGGGCCTGCCTGTTGCAGGTGCCGAACAACGACGTCCAGCGCGCCGAGGTGGTGGCGGCCAGGGAGGGAGAACGCGCGATCACCTGGCCGGCGCCGGGCGTGACCGACCTGGTCCCGTTGGGTGAGCAGGTGCTCGCCCAGCGGGAGTCCTCGGAGCCGAAGGCGACCCTCTTCGACGTCGCCGGCGAACCGGTGCTGCGCGACCGTGACGGCGTGGCGGTCCGACTGGACGAGGGCAACCTGCTGTTCTTCGCCAAGGCGCCCAGCATTGCCGTGGACAATCGCGTGCTGGCTGGTGTGTGGGCGGAGTCCGGTGAGGTCGACGACCTGGGCGAGCTGAAGGACGTCCGCAGTGAGTCCTGTTCGTGGAACACCCACGTGATCGCCTGCGGCGCAGAGAAGGACTTCGTCCTGTACCGCTTCGCCAACGACTAACCCCCCGCTGCCCCCGCTGCCCCCTGCCCTGCGCTGGTCAGGCGTGGGTGATGTTTTCGCCTTCGACCTTGATGGGGATTTCCGTGAGGCCTTTCGGGGCGGGGCCACCCAGGCGAGCGCCGTCGCTGGGCGAGAAGGTGGAGTTGTGCGCGGGGCAGGTGACGACCCCGTCACGGGGTGCGCCGACCCGGACGCCCTGATGTGGGCAGCTCGCGTCGTACGCCCTGAAGGTGCCCGCCTCCGGCTGGACGACCAGCACACCGGCGGTGACGGTGCCGCCGCCGACCGGGACGTCTCCGGTGCGGGCCAGTACGGTGCCGGGCGGGGCAGCCGCCTGACTGGCGGTCGAGCTCTCGCCGGCACCGCAGGCGCTGAGCAGCCCGGCGGCGCCGAGGGCACCCACCCCGGTCAGCAACCCGCGCCGGCTCACGCACCAGCGGTTGTCGCGGAGGAACTCCTGCCCGTCGTACATCCTGGTCACCTCTTTCGTCGGCACACCGTACGGGTCCGGTGGCTCGCCGGCTCAGCGTGCCCCACCAGCCTGAGCGCGCGATGCGACGAGGCTGGACGTTGGCTGGACGCCCGAGCGCCCGACACGGTCGCCCGTCGCACGGCGGGTGCGGTGATCAGATGATGAAAAGTAGGTCAGTGCCGTTCCCGGGACCTACTTTTCATCATTTGATCGAGGGTGAGAGTGCAGCCGCGACGGTCAGGGCGTCGGTGACGGGCTGAGCACCGCGCAGGCGGTCACCGCCTCGCGGGTCTTCGCGTCGCCGCTGTCGAGCCGGTCCGGATCGAGGCCGCGATTGCTCAGGCAGGTGCGGTACGCGGTCGCCCGCCCATCGCCCGACCCGCCCGGTCGGCCGTCCGGCGAGCCCGACCCGCCCGGTCGGCCGAAGCCGTTCGGCCGGCCGCTGGGTCGGACCGACGCGCAGGTCTGCTGTGCCTTTTGCCAGGTCTGCTCGTCGACCCCCTCCGGCCGGCCGCCGCCCGGAAAGCCCCGCCCCGGGCCGCGCGACGGGTCCGCACTGCCCGACGCGCGGGCGGTCGGGAAGCCGGACGGGCGGGCAGTGGGAAAGCCGGACGGGCGGGCAGTCGGGAAGCCCGACGGGCGGGCGGTGCCGTGCGCACGGCCCGGGACGCGGGACGGGTCCAACGTCGGAAGCGTCACGCCGTTGTCCCGTAGGCACTCCTGGTACGCGGCGAACGCGTTCCCCGCCCCACCTGCGGCGCTCGACGTGTCGCCGTCGTCCGATCCGCCGCCGCAGGCCGCCAGCAGCAGAACGGCCGAGGCGGTGGTGGTCAGTACGGCCGCGAGCCGGCGGTATCTTGCAGTCAACGGCACAGGGACTCCTCAGGCCTTCTCCGGGACCTGCTCAGCGAACCGGTCGTACCTCGTCGGCGGCTCAGATCCGGCTCGGAGTTCCCTCGGAGCGGTCCGGGACGTCGGTCCGGGACGTCGGTCCGGGACGTCGGCGCGAGTTGCCGGCCCGGAGGTGCCGGCCCAGGTGCCGACCGGGTCGGCCGTGCGCTCGGAGCCCGCAGGCGAGCGGCGCCGGTGTTACCGGCTCCGAGCCAACTCTGAGGTGGGGTCGAGCCGACCGCGAGGCGCGGTGCGCAGACTGGCCGACCATGGGGATCGGCCTGAAGCGACGCTGGCGTACCCGGCAGGCCCGTTGGTGGGCGGCCGGTGCCGTCGGCGTGCTGCTGCTCGGCGTGGCTGGGGTGCGCGTCTGGGCCGCAGACGCCGAGGACGCGCCGGCCCGGCCGGTGACCGTGGCCGTCGACCGGGGGCCGGTCGCGGTTGAGGTGGCCACCTCGGGCACCGTCCGGCCGGCCACCACCCGCAGCCTCGGCTTCAGCGTCGCGGGCACCGTGCAAACGGTCGGCGTCCGGCCGGGCAGCGTGGTCAAGGTGGGCCAGCGGCTTGCTGCGATCGCCGACGCGGACGCCGCCGGGGCGGCGGATGCCGTCCAGGACGCCGAGGACAACCTGGCCGAGGCCCGAGCCGCCCTGACCATGGCCCGGGACTCCGTCGACGACGACCCGGTGGTGAGCTGCCCGGCCGGCGCCGGCTCCGGGATGCGGCCGGTGGTGTGGCGCTCTGCGCAGGCCACGACGACGCCGTCGACTGCCACACCCACCGCCAGTGACAGCCCGACGCCCCGACCCACGGCAAGCTCCGCCACGCCGACCAGCATGCCTGGCCGGCCCGCGCCGAGTGTCACCGGCGTACCCAGCGCTCCCCGGACGCCGACCGCCCCTGGGCAGAGCGGCCCGCGCTGCGGCGCGGACCGCGGAGGCACCACCGGGGGTACGGATCAGATTCTGGCCGCCCAACGCCGGGTCAACCAGGCCGAGGCCACCCTCAGCGAGGCGCGGCAAACAGTCGCTGGCGCCACCATCACCGCGCCGATGGCAGGCACCGTGCTCTCCATCGCCGGACCGGTGGGCAGCCAGGTCACCCGCGGAGCCACCTTCATCACCCTGGCCGACACGTACTCCATGCAGGTGTCGGCGAAGTTCCCGGAGGCCGACGCCGGGGCGCTCGCGGTGGGGCAGAGCGCGACGCTGTCCCTGGCTGACCGGCCGGGGCAGACGTTCCCGGCGACCGTGGTGCAGGTCGACCCGGTCGGCGCGGTCGACGGCACGATGGTCCGCTACGGCGTGGTGCTGTCCTTCGCTGTCGCCCCGGAGAACCTGCTGGTCGGGCAGAGCGCCGCGGTGACGGTGCGGACCGGTGCCGTGTCAGACGTGCTGCGCGTGCTGTCGACCGCCGTGCACGACGGCCCCGACCACACCGGCACCGTACTGCCGGCCGGCGGCGGGCCGGCCCGCACCGTCACCCTGGGACTGCGCGGCAACCAGTACGCCGAGATAACCTCCGGGCTCGCCCCCGGTGAGCTGGTGCTGCGCTCCTGGTGACAGCCCACGCACAGGTTCGGCACAGTTTTCGCGGAGGCTGGTCCGGTAGTCATCTCCCGTGCACACCGACATCCTCCGGCCTGCCACGGCCGGCCCCACCCCGACTGCCGAGGGCGAACCCGCCGCCGCCCGCCTGCTGGTGGTCGACGACGAGCCGAACATCTCCACCTTGCTGGCCGCTACCTTGCGGCTGGTCGCGTACGACGTGCGCGTGGCGGGGTCCGGGCGGGCCGCGCTGACCGTCGTGGAGGAGTTCGCCCCGGACCTGGTCATCCTGGACGTGATGTTGCCTGACCTGGACGGCTTCGAGGTGGCTCGGCGTTTGCGGGCCGCTGGCCGGCCGGTGCCGGTGCTGTTCCTGACCGCCCGGGACACCGTCGAAGATCGGGTTGCCGGCCTGGTGGCCGGTGCGGACGACTACGTGGCCAAGCCGTTCAGCCTGGAGGAGGTGGTGCTGCGGATCAGGGCGATCCTGCGGCGTACCCGCTCGGAGTTGCCCTCCACCTCGGACAGCCGGTCGCTGCGCTACACGGACCTGGAGTTGGACGAGGACGCCCACGAGGTACGCCGCGGCGGCCGACCGGTCGACCTGTCGCCCACCGAGTTCCGGCTGCTGCGGTATCTGCTGCTCAACGCCGGTCGAGTGGTCAGCAAGGCGCAGATCCTGGACCGGGTATGGAACTACGACTTCGGTGGCGACGGGCGGATCGTCGAGTCGTACGTCTACTACCTGCGGCGCAAGGTGGACCGGACCGGTCCGCCGCTGATCCACACGGTACGCGGGGTGGGCTACACCCTGCGTCTGCCGCGCGGCGACGAGTGAGCGGGCTGCCCCGGGTGCGTCCGTGGTCGCACTGGACGCTGCGGTCCCGGCTGGTCCTGGTCGTCGGGGCGCTCGCCACGCTGGGCCTGATCGGGGCGAACGCGGCCGGCCTGATGCTGCTGCGTGGCTACCTGTTGGATCGCGTGGACGAGCAGCTCGCCGCGCAGGTCCGCCCGTTCACCGGCGGGCCCCGCCCGGCCCTGGCCACGATCTACCCGTCGGCCGTGCCCGCCCCGACACCGTCCACCACGTCGACCGCCTCGCCAGAATCGGCGGGCACCTGGCCGGGCAACGGGCCTCCCGGCGCGCAACCCGGCCGGCTCGCCCGCCTCGGGCCGGACCAACTGTTCCTGTACTACCGGGCCGACGGCACCCGCGACGCCGAGCACAGCAGCACCCCCAGCGAGGCCGCGCCTGACCCGGGTCCGCTGACCGAGGTGACCGCCCGCGCCCGTGCCGGTCGCCCGTACACCGCACCCGGCGGCGACGGCGGCGCGGACTGGCGGCTGTACGCCGTGCCGGCCGGCAGCACCGGCGCGGTCGTGGTGGTCGGGGCCTCTCTGGCCGAGACGACCGAGACTGCCGACCGGTTGCTGCTCATCGACGTCGCGGTCACCGGCGGGGTGCTGCTCGGCCTCGGGCTGCTGGCCGCCTCGGTGGTTCGGCTCGGCTTGCGCCCGCTGACGCGGATGGAGCGGGTCGTCGCCGGCATCACCGGCGGCGACCTCGTGCACCGGGTGGACGACACCGACCCGCACACCGAGCCGGGCCGATTGGGTGCCGCGGTGAACCTGATGCTGGACCGGATAGGCACTGAGATGAGCGCCCGCGCAGCCACCGAACGCCGGCTACGGCAGTTCGTCGCGGACGCCTCGCACGAGCTGCGGACGCCGCTGACCTCGATCCGCGGCTTCGCCGAGTTGTACCGGCGGGGCGGTGCCCCGGCCGGCCCCGCACTGGACGAGACGATGGGCCGGATCGAGAGCGAGGCGGCCCGGATGGGCGTGCTGGTGGAGGATCTGCTGCTGCTGGCCCGACTGGACCGGCAGCGTACGCCGACGTTGCGTCCGGTGGATCTGCTGGAGATAGCCGCCGACACCATCCGGGACACGCACGCCCGTACGCCCGGTCGGCCGATCCGGCTGAGCACCCTCGCCGAACACGACCCGACCTTCGCGACGCCGACCGTGCTCGGCGACGAGCACCGGCTGCGTCAGGTTGCCGCGAACCTGGTCGGCAACGCGGTGCAGCACACCCCTGCGGCGGCAGCGGTGACCGTGCGGATCGGTTGGCTGGCCACCGCGCCGGCCGGGCCGGTGGTCCGGTCCGGCCCGGCGACCGCGGTGACCGCCGACGGGCTCGCCGTGTTGGAGGTGCACGACGACGGGCCGGGAATCCCCGCCGACCATGCCGGTCGGGTCTTCGAGCGGCTGTACCGCGTCGAGGAGAGCCGGGGCCGGGGCAGCGGGGGCGGCTCCGGGCTGGGATTGTCCATCGCCGCGTCGATCGTGCACGCGCACGGCGGCTGGATCGAGCTGGAGACTTCCGCCAGCGCGGGGACGACCTTCCGAGTGCTGCTGCCCGCCGTACCTTCACGGTCGACGTCGCCGGACGACGACCCGGCGGCGCCGATTCCGAGCCAGCTCTGAGCTTGCGTCGAAGATCCTCCCAGGCGCGCCGGCGAGGCTGACCGGCATGCGAGTGCGCCTGCCGGCCGTCCTGCGCCAGCCTCCCGTCGCGGTCAACGCCGCCCTGGTCCTGTTGCTGGCCGGCGGTGGCTGCTGGGCCTGGCTGTCCGTGCGCGGCGACTCGGCGCAGGCAGGCCGGCCCACCGGCGCGCGGACCGTCAGTGTCTCCCGGGGCACGGTGACCGCTACCGTCACCGCCGACGGCTCGGTGAGCAGCGCGTCGACGGCCAGCGCCAGCTTTGCCACCGCCGGTACCGTCACTTCGATCTCTGTGCGGGTCGGCCAGGTGGTGAAGAAAGGGCAACTGCTGGCCGCCGTCGATCCAGCTGCCGCACAGCGCGACCTCGATGTGGCGAAGGCGAACCTGACCGCCGCGCGGGATGCCCTGGACCGCGCCGAGGAGGGCGGTTCGGACACCTCGTCGGCGGAGAACTCGGTCACCCAGGCCGAGCTGGCGGTGGACGAGGCGCAGGCCGGGGTGGGCGGCACCCGACTGACCGCGCCGATGGCCGGCACGGTGGTCGCGGTCAACGGCACCGTCGGCAGCTCTGCCGGCGGGTCCGCGGGCAACGGCTCGGCCGCCAGCGCGACTGGCGGCTCGACCGGCGGGCCGAAGGGCGGCTCCGGCTCCAGCAGTTCCGGTTCCAATTCCAGCGGCGGGTTCGTCGAGCTGGCCGACCTGACGAAGCTCCAGGTTACGGCCGGCTTCGCCGAGGCGGACGCGACGAAGCTGAAGGTCGGACAGCCCGCCACCATCACCTGGAACGCGCTGCAGAGCGCGCAGGCCGTCGGCGCGGTGGTCGCGGTCGATCCGCAGGCCAGCACCACCAACAACGTGGTCACGTACGGGGTGTCGGTCAGCGTGACCAAACTGCCGGCCGGCGCCAAACCGGGGCAGACCGTCCGGGTCAGCGTGGTCACCGGGACCGCCAAGGACGTCCTACTGGTCAACTCGGCCGCGGTCTCCGGCGCCGGCGATCGGCACACCGTCACGGTGCTCACCGAGGCCGGGCAGGAGAGCCGGCGGGTCACCGTGGGTCTCGTCGGTGATCAGGCGTACGAGGTCACCGCCGGGCTGACCGAGGGAGACCGGGTGGTGCTGCCGCAGGGCGACAGCACGGGTGGCACCGGCGGCGCTCCGCGCGCCGGGGGTGGCCCTCCGGGCGGCGGTGGCTTCCCGGGCGGCGGTGGTTTCCGGGGTGGGGGCGGCTTCCCCAACGGCGGTGGCCGAGGCGGGAACGGGACTCGTTGATGGCTCCAGGAAACGCGGCACGACCACCGGTTCTGGACGTCCGCGCACTGAGCAAGGTGTACGGCGAGGGCCCGGCGGCGGTGCATGCCCTGCGCGGAATCTCGCTCACCGTCGCGGCCGGCGACTATGTGGCGATCATGGGCTCCTCCGGCTCCGGCAAGTCCACTCTGATGAACATCCTCGGCTGTCTCGACGTGCCGTCGAACGGGCAGTATCTGCTGGACGGGGTGGATGTCGGCCGCCTCGCCGACCGCCAGCTCGCCCTGGTCCGAAACCGGCTCATCGGTTTCGTCTTCCAGTCGTTCAACCTGATCCCGCGGACCTCCGCGCTGGCCAATGTCGAGCTGCCGCTGGCGTACGCCGGAGTGCGGGCCGGTCAGCGGCGGCGGCGGGCGCTCGCCGCGCTGGACGCCGTGGGGCTGGCCGACCGGGCCGGCCACCAGCCCAACCAGCTCTCCGGCGGCCAGCAGCAGCGGGTCGCGGTGGCCAGGGCGTTGGTCACCGAGCCGGCGTTGGTGCTCGCCGACGAGCCGACCGGCAACCTGGACAGCCGCTCTACCGAGGACATCCTGGCGGTCTTCGACCAGCTCAACGCAGCGGGCCGGACCATCGTGCTGATCACCCACGAGCCGGAGGTGGGCACCCGCGCGGGGCGGCTGATCCGGCTGCTCGACGGGCAGATCCGCTCGGACGTCCGGCAGGGCGGGCGGCACTCCGCAGCGGCGGCGGGGCGATGAACCTCGCCGAGATCGTCCGGTTCGCGCTGCGCGGGGTCGCCGCCAACAAGCTGCGCTCGGCGCTGACCATGCTGGGCATCCTGATCGGGGTCGCCGCGGTGATCCTGCTGGTCGCGGTCGGCAACGGCTCCGCTCAGGTGATCACGAATCGGATCGAGGCCTTGGGCACCAACACGCTGACGGTGACCGGCGCGAACCGGGGCGGCGGCGGTGGAGGGTTGACCCTTGAGGTCGCCGACGCGCTCGTCGACCCGCTGCTCGCGCCCGACGTACGGTCGGTCTCGCCGCTGGTCACCACCAGCACCACCCTCACCTTCGAGGGCACCGATCACGAAGTGCCACAGTTCGTTGGCACCCGGCCGAGCTGGTTCACCGCGGCCAATTCGCCGGTGAACAGTGGTGCCGCCTTCAGCGCCGACGACGAGGCGCAGGGCCGTCGGGTGGTCGTCCTCGGCCGCACCGTGGCCGACGAACTGTTCGGGGGCAGGGATCCGGTGGGTCGGCAGGTCACCGTGGGGGGCGCGCTGTTCACCGTGGTCGGGGTGCTGGCGGCGAAGTCCTCGACCGGCTTCCAGGACGCCAACGACACCGTGATCGCCCCGCTGCGGGCGGTACGCGAGGTGCTCACCGGGTACGGGCCGCTCAACTCGATCCTGGTGGAGGCGACCGATGCGGGCCGGGTGCCGGCGGCCCAGGGGCAGGTTTCCACGGTGCTCGCCCAGCGCCTGCCGGCGTCCACCTCGGGCAACGCCCCGTACCGGATTCAGAACGCCGCGCAGCTCCTGCAGACCCAGTCCGAGACGGCCGACACGTTCACGGTGCTGCTGGGCGCGGTGGCCGCGATCAGCCTGCTGGTCGGTGGCATCGGCATCACCAACATCATGCTGGTCACGGTGACCGAGCGGACCCGCGAGATCGGCATCCGTAAGGCGCTCGGCGCCAGCCGACGTACCGTGCTGACCCAGTTCCTGGTGGAGGCGACGATGCTGAGCCTCCTCGGCGGGGCGCTCGGGGTGGCGGCGGCGCTGATCGGTGCACAGTTCACCATTGTCGGCGTCCACCCGGTGATCGTGCCCAGCTCGGTGGGGCTGGCCCTCGGCGTCTCGGTGGCGATCGGCCTGTTCTTCGGTGGCCTGCCAGCGGCCCGGGCGGCCCGGCTGCGTCCCATCGATGCCCTGCGCTACGAGTAGGCCGACATGCGAGGACACGACATGGACAGCAGCGACACCGTCACCTTCGACCGGGTCGACGATCACCCGCAGACGCCCACAGCGGCGGGGGCCCCGGATCGCGACCTGACCGGCGCGCTCGCTGCGGCGGCGCCGCAGCGCTGGTGGAACCGGGCCACTGCCGTGCTCGGCACCCTGGTGCTGGTGCTGGCCGGTTTCCTGGGCGGGGTGCACGTGCAGCAGCGCTGGGGCGAGCCGCCGAACACTGCCGGGTCGGGGAGGGCCGGCTTCCCGGGCGGTTTCCCCACCGCCTTCCCCGGTGCCGCCGGGCGTGGCCAGAACGGCGCGGGCCACAACGGCGCGGGTGCCCCCGGCAGCGCGACCGCGCCGGCCACCACCAGCGGGAAGGTGAAGCTGGTCGACGGTGGAACACTCTACGTGGAGACCGCCGACGGCACCGTGGTCACCGTCCGTACCACCGACGACACCGCGGTCCGCATCGCCGAGGTCAGCAAGCTGACCGCACTCAAGGCCGGGCAGAGCGTCACCGTGCAGGGCGGCCCGGCGGCCGACGGCACTGTCACCGCCACCACGGTCACCGCCGGAGGCTGAGCGTCGCCGCCGAGCCGGCCGAGTACCGCCGCCGGGCCGACTCGTACGATGCTCCGGTGAATCTTCGGGGTACGGTCCGGGCCGATCGTCCGCTGGTGGTGCTCGCCGTCGGGGAGGAAGCCAGCTATCTGCCTCCCGAGCTGCCGGTGCTGCTCACCGGCATGGGCAAGGTGAACGCGGCCAGCGCGGTGGCCGCGGTGCTGGCCGCCGGGCCGCGCCCCTCGCTGTTGCTCAACCTCGGCACGGCCGGCGCGTTGCGCCCCGGGTGGGCCGGCATCCACGAGGTCGCGACCGTGCTCCAGCACGACCTGGACACCGCCCTGCTGCGTACCCTCACCGGCGAGACCTACGGGGCGCCGCTGTCGCTGGCCACCGAGGGCGCGGTGCTGGCCACCGGCGACACGTTCGTGGCCGACGACGCGGCGCGGGACCGGTTGGCGCAGCGTGCCGACCTGGTCGACATGGAGGGGTACGCGGTGGCGTGGGCCGCCGCGCAGGCCGGTGTGCCGTGCCGGCTGGTCAAGCAGGTCAGCGACGAGGCGGGGGAGGGTGCGGCCCGAACCTGGCGGGAGTCGGTGGACGCGTGCGCCCGGGATCTCGCCGCGTGGGCCGCTCGACACTTCGCCTGACTGCGCAGGGTCAGTCGTCGGATCGCCGCAGCCGCAGGCCCGGCGTGGTCTCCCGGGTCGCTCCGGGAATCAGGATGTGACTGAGCAGCCCGAGCGCCACGATCGTGGCGACCAGCAGCGGCGGCCATCTGCCGGCCCACGGCAGCGTCAGCAGCGGCAGGGGGAGGCAGAGCGTTCGCCGCCACGGCACGACCATGGACACCAGCAGGGTGAACAGGACACGCCCGATCACGAACAGTGCCGGGCCGCCCAGGATCAGTAGGAGCCACCCCACCGGCGTCGTGCCGGTCGGCCGGGTGACGATCAGGTCGAACGAGGCCGCCGTGCCGACCACCCCGGCCAGCATCACCAGATGGGTGTACGGAGCCACCCGCGCCGGCCGCCCCGCCCGGGCCCCGGCCTCCAGCAGTTCGCCGGCCCGGAACACGTAGACCTGCCAGAGCAGCAGCATGACCGCGAACGCGCAGATCAACGCGGCGACCCGGAGCCCGCCGAAATCGCCCCGGCTGACCTGCAGGGTGGGCACCAGGATGATGTCGCCGAGGGCCAGGATGACGAACTGCTGGTACCGCTCGCCCAGATGCGCGGTGGTGCGCTCGTACTGGTCGAGGGGCACCCGGCCCAGCCAGGGCGTGGGGTAGCGGGCCGCCGCGGAGAGCAGGTCGATCGTGATGGCGATGGTCCAGAGGGTCCAGCTCACCGTGCCGGACAGCGCGCCGGTGATCCAGAAGACGCCGGACACCAGGAACCAGAAGAGGAACCGGGCGGCGCGGATCATGGCCGACCGGTGATGTTGTTTGTGCAAACTCGTGATCAGGATGATGCCGCGAATCACGTGCGTGCCGACGTACGCGATGGCGAAGACCAGCGCGTGCCCGCTGGAGATCTTCGGCAGCGACGCGGCCATCCCCACCGACCCGACCATGGCGACCATCAGGATGGCCTGGATCGGGCGCTGCTGCGGATCGTAGAACTCGGTGGTGGTGGAGGTGACCGACCAGGTCCACCAGATCGCCGTCAGCATCAGCAGGACCATCGCGGCGCCGGACCAGGTGTGGCGTCCGGCGAGCAGTGTCGAGGTCAGCGCGAGCGAGGCCACGAAGACCACGTCGAAGAGCAATTCCAGCAGCGTGGCCCGGGTTGACCCGTCCGGCCGGCGTACCAGTGCCGCGGTGCCTCCGGTGGTCATGCCCGGCCTCCCGCCGTGTCTCCGAGGATTATCGGCGGTGCCGGGTGGGCCCGTCCCCGGATCGGCGATTCCGGCGGGCCGGGGAAGAGGGCGGCCGGAGGTTGCCACGGCGTTCGCCGTCGCTGGGTGCACCTCGCCTGAGGTCAGTCGTTGTCGGTTCGCCGTACGTTCAGCCCCGGCGTGGTCTCCCGGTCGCCGGCGGGGACGAAGATGTGAGCGGCCAGCGCGAGCGCCACGACGGCGGCGACCAACAGCGGCGGCCAGCCGCCGGCCCACGGCAGCACCAGCAGTGGCGCGAGCTGCCAGGCCACTCGCCGCCACGGCACGACCCAGGACACCAGCAGGGCTAACAGGACGCGACCGAGCACGAACAGCGCCGGGCCGCCGACGATCAACATGAGCCACCGCACCGGTGTCGTTCCGGTCGGATGGCCGACGACCAACTCGAACGAGGCCGCCGTGGCGACCACGCCGGCCAACAGCACCAGATGAGTGTACGGAGCCAGCCGCACCGGCCGGTGCGCCTTGGCCTCGGCCGCCGCCAACAACTCGCTCGCGCGGAAGACGTAGATCTGCCAGAGCAGCAGCATTGTGGCGAACGCGCAGAGCAGGGCGACGACCCGGAGAAATTCGAGGTCGCCCCGGCTGACCTGCAGCGTCGGCAACAGGACGATGTCGCCGAGGGCCAGGATGACGAACTGCTGGTACCTCTCACCCAGGTGCCCGGTGATCCGCTTGTACTGGTCGATGGGCACCTGGCCCAGCCGGGGCGTGGGGTAGCGGGCCGCCGAGGCGACCAGGTCGATCGCGATGGCGATGGTCCAGAGCCCCCAGTTGGGACTGTTTGACAGCGCGCCGGTGACCCAGAAGACGCCGGACACCGTGAACCAGAAGAGAAACCGGGTAGCCCGCTGCCTGGCCGTGTGGTGCCCCTGCCGGTGCAGGGCGGCGACCAGGATGATGCAGCGAAGCAAATGCGTGCCGACGTACGAGAACACGAAGAGCAGCAGGTGCCCGACGCTGACCATCGGCAGCGCTACTGCCATCCCCACCGAACCGACCATGGCGATCATCAGGACGGCCTGGATCGGGCGCTGCCGCGGGTTGTAGAACTCGGTCGTGGTCGCGGTGAGCGACCAGGTCCACCAGATGGCTGTCAGCATCAGCAGCACCTTGGCGATGCCGGACCAGGTGCGCTCTTCGGTCAACAGCGTCGATATCAGCGCGAGGGCGGCCACGAAGACCACGTCGAAGAGCAACTCCAGCAGCGTGGCCCGGGCCGACCCCTCCATCCGGCGTACCAGCGCCGCATTTTCTCCGGTGGTCATGCCCGGCCTCCCGCCGTGTCTCCGAGGATTATCGGCGGTGCCGGAGTGGCTCGTCCCCGGATCGGCGTTTCCCGCGAGTCGGGGAAGAGGGCGGCCTGTGGTTGCCGCGGCAGCAGGCTCTACGGCGCCGGCAACTGCACCGCCGGCGGCACCACTACTACTACCAGCCGATCGCGGAGGTGCTGGCCGCGTACGGGCTGACGCTGCCCTGACCCTCGGGAAGCACCCCCCGCAGCGGGTTGCTCGTCTCGCGCGGGGGACCTAGGCTCGGCGACGCCCAGGACCCCCGCCGCGAGGACGTGTGCCCCGATGCCGACCAACCCTCGACCTGACCGGGTGACCGTCCCGGCGGTTCCCCCGCCGGTCGAGGTGGCAGCAGTGGGGGAGACGATGGTGGTGCTCTGCCCCGCCCCCGGTGAGCCGCTGGAGCACGCCGAACAGGTCGCCGTCTCGGTCGGCGGCGCGGAGTCCAACGTGGCCGGATACCTGGCCCGCCTGGGGCACCAGGCGGCCTGGGTGAGCAGGGTCGGGGACGACCCCTTCGGCCGGGCCGTCGTCCGGCACGTCGCCGCCGCGGGCGTCCGCGTCGACCAGGTCAGCGTGGACCCGGGCGCCCCGACCGGGATGTACGTCAAGGACCCGGGCCCGGACGGGACCGCCGTGCACTACTACCGGGCGGGATCGGCGGCTTCCCGTATGGACCCTGCCACGCTGGCCGCCCCGGGGCTGGCCGGTGCCCGTGTGCTGCACCTGTCCGGGATCACCCCGGCGCTCTCCGCCTCCTGCCGGGCGCTGGTCGAGCACGCGGTGACCAACCGACCGCTGGTGGGGGCGCTGATCAGTTTCGACGTCAACCACCGGGCCCGGCTGTGGCCCGCCGAGCAGGCCGCGCCGGTGCTGCGTGACCTCGCCGACCGCTGCGACCTGGTTTTCGTCGGCCAGGACGAGGCGGAGACGCTGTGGGGCAGCGCCACCCCGATGGCCGTACGCGAACTGTTGCCCGGACCGGAGACGGTGGTGGTCAAGGACGGCGCGGTGGGTGCCACCGTGCTGTGCCGTGACGCCGAGCCGATCTTCGTCCCGGCGCCGCGGGTGACGGTGGTGGAGCCGGTCGGCGCCGGAGACGCGTTCGCGGCCGGCTACCTGGCCGGTCTGCTGCGCGGGCTTGACCCGGTTCGGCGGTTGCGCCTCGGTCACCTGGTCGCGGCGCAGGCGTTGACCAGCAGCGGTGACAATGCCCCGGTCCCGCCGTGGGCCTGGTTCGAGAGGCTGATCGCCGCCCCCGCCGACGCCTGGTCGCCGCTCGACCTGACCGGCACGCGGGCGACGACCTGAGTCGTGTCGTCGTGGTCCGACCGGACCACCGGGCAACGTCGTGGTCCGACCGGACCACCGGGTAACAGATTCACCGCTACCTCAGATGGAGTGCAGCATGACCACAGCGGACTTCGACCACATCTTCGGCGGCGCCCGGGTGATGGCGATCCTGCGCGGCCTGCCGGTCGCCGAGACCGTCCGGCTCGCCGAGCGTGCCTGGGACCTCGGCATCGACGTGGTGGAGGTCCCGGTGGCCACCCCCGATGCCGTGCCGTCGCTGCGCGCCGCCGTCGAGGCGGGCACCGAGCGCGGCCGGATCGTCGGCGCGGGCACCGTGCTCGACGTCGCACAGGTCGATGCGGCCGCCGACGCGGGTGCCGCGTTCACCGTCGCGCCCGGCCTGGACCTCGCGGTCGCCGACGCGGCCGCCGCGCGTGGCCTGCCGCACCTGCCCGGTGTGGCCACCCCGACCGAGGCCCAGCAGGCGCTGCGGCACGGCCTCACCTGGCTCAAGGCGTTCCCCGCGATCTCCCTCGGGCCGGCCTGGTTCAAGGCCGTCGCCGGCCCGCTGCCGCAGCTGCGCTTCGTCGCGACCGGCGGCCTGGACGCGAGCAACGCCGCCGCGTTCCTGCAAGCCGGCGTACGGGTGGTGGCGGTCGGCTCAGCGCTGTCCGACCCAGACCAGCTGGACCAACTAGCCGAGCTGACCAAGCCCGCGACCTGAGCCAGCGGTGGCGGGTTTGTGCCATGTCGTTTATGCGCCGGGGTTGGGTGGCTGGTGAGAGTGGGCGTTGCACCGATGCTGTGCTGCGTACCACTTCTCGACACAAAGAGGTCATCTTGGCTCTGTCCCACCGGCGTCGTCGATCCGGGCTGATCGCCCTCGGCACCGCCCTCACCCTGGCGGCCGGGTTCACCCCACCCGCCGCGGGGGCGTCCGCCGCCCCGCCGAACACCCCCGACCGTCCGGTGGGCCTTCCGCCGGCCGCCGCCGGACGTGCGTCCACTGTCACTCTGATCACCGGTGACACGGTCACGGTCACCACCGCGGCGGACGGCAGCACCGTGTCGACCGTGCGTCGACCGGACGGCAGCACGCCGACCTTCCACCGCACCGTGCTGCATGGCGACACGTACGTGTACCCGGACGCCGCGTTGCCGTACGTCACCAGCGGCGTGCTGGATCGGCAGCTCTTCAACGTCACCGAGCTGATCGCCGACGGCTACGACGACGCCCACACCGACAAGCTGCCGCTGATCGTCACCATGACCGACGCGGCGGCCCGCAACCGGACCCGCCCCACGGTGGACGGCGCCGAGCTGGTCCGGCCGTTGGACAGCGTGCAGGGCGCGGCGCTGACCCGTCAGCGTGCCACCGCCGGCCGGTTCTGGACCGCGCTCACCGCCGGCTCGGCGGCGCGCCGTAGCGGTGACGCCCCGACCCTGGCCAATGGCATCGCCAAGATCTGGTTGGACGGCCGGGTGCACGCCGACCTGTCCGAGTCCACCGCGCAGATCGGTGCGCCAAAGCTGTGGGCCGAGGGCAACACCGCCGCCGGTGTCGACGTCGCGGTGCTCGACTCCGGTGCGGACGCCGAGCACCCGGACCTGGCCGGCCAGATCGCCGAGTCCAACAGCTTCGTGCCGGAAGAGCCGGACATCCTCGACTACAAGGGACACGGTACGCACGTCGCCTCGACGATCGCCGGGACCGGCGCCGCGTCCGGCGGTGTCGAGCGGGGCGTCGCCCCCGGTGCCCGGCTGCACATCGGCAAGGTCCTCAACAGTGAGGGCAGCGGGCAGGACTCGTGGATCATCGCCGGCATGGAGTGGGCGACCCGGGAGCAGAAGGCCCGCGTCGTCAGCATGAGCCTGGGCGGTGAGGCCACCGACGGCAGTGACCCGATGAGCCAGGCGGTCGACCGGCTCAGCGCCGAGACCGGCGCGCTCTTCGTGATCGCCGCCGGTAACAGCGGCCCGGCCACCATCGGCAGCCCGGGAGCCGCCAACTCCGCCCTCACCGTGGGCGCGGTCGACTCCACCGACCATCTCGCCGACTTCTCCAGCCAGGGCCCGCGTGCCGGAGACGGCGGGCTCAAGCCCGAGATCACCGCCCCCGGCGTGGACATCCTGGCCGCCCGTTCCCACCTCGTACGGGGTGGCTCCGGGGACTACACGCTGATGAGCGGCACGTCGATGGCCACCCCGCACGTGGCCGGCACGGCCGCGCTGGTCGCCGCCGCACACCCGGACTGGACCGGTCAGCGGATCAAGGAGGCGCTGGTCAGCACGGTCAAGGCCACCCCCGACTACACCCCGTACCAGGCGGGTGCCGGTCGGGTGGACGCGGTCGCCGCCGTGCACGCCACCGTCTTCGCCACCCCGAGCGCCTACTCCGGCTTCCAGGCCTGGCCGCAGCAGCCGGGGATGACCGTCGACCGCACGGTCACCTACACCAACGGCGGCAGCACCCCGGTCACGCTGCGGCTGGCCCTCGACGCGGCCACCGCGCCGGCCGGTCTGTTCGCTCTCTCCGCTGACACGGTCACCGTGGCCGCCGGCGGGACCGCCACGGTGACGCTGACCGCGAAGTACGACAAGCTGCCGGTGGAGAAGCAGGTCAGCGGCATGATCGTCGCCACTGACGACGCCGGTACGGTCCGTGGTCGCACCCTGATCGGTGCTGGCAAGGAGGGCCAGCGGCAGAACCTGACGCTGATCGCCAAGGACCGGGACGGCAAGCCGCTCGTCGGCAAGGTCATCCTCACCACCGACGGGCTGTTCACCGCTGTGGACCTGCCCGAGAGTGGCACCGCCACGCTGCGGCTGCCGGTGGCGAGCTGGACCGGTTGGATCTCCGCCGACGTGCGGGGTGTGAACGGGCCGCGCTCCAAGGGGATGGCGATGCTCAGCTTCACCGACGTCAACCTGGACCGGGACCGCACCGTCACGCTGGACGCGCGGGCCGCTCGGCAGGTGCAGGCGGAGGTGCCGCAGGAGTCCACCGCCACCGCGCTGCGGATGGACATCCACCGGTCCACCGCGAACGGCCTCACCGAGAGTCAGGTGCTGCCCAACGACTCGTACGACAGCATGTGGGCGTTGCCGACGAGCACTGAGGTCACCGACGGCGAGTTCGAGTTCGGTGCCCGGTGGCGGCTTGAGCAGCCAGCGTTGACGGTCTCGGTCGGCGGCCGTTCGTACGACGATCTGTTGGTGAAGCGGGCGACCCCCGCGCTGCCGGCCGGTCGTCGCCAGTTGGACGCGGTCTACGTCGCCGACGCGTCGGCGGCGGGTCTGGCCAAGCGTCCGGTCCGGGACCGGGCGGTGGTGGTCCGGCGCAGCGACACGGTGGACATCGCCACCCAGGCGCAGGCCGCCGCGGCGGCCGGGGCGAAGCTGCTGCTGGTGGTCAACGATGGCGTGGGCCGGCTTGACCCCTGGGACGAGGCGCCGTGGAGCCCGGAGAGCCCGGCCCCGGTGACCGTGGCGACGCTCACCGCCGACGAGGGCGACCAGCTCGTCGCGGCGGTGGAGCGCGGCACGGTGCGGCTGACCGTCGAGTCGCATCCGGAAACCAGCTACCTGTACGACGTCGCGCACCACTGGACCGGCACCGTGCCGGCCGACCCCACCTACCGGCCCTCCGCGCGGCAGTTGGCCCGGGTCGACGTCGAGTTCCGCAACTACCGGCCGGGCAAGGCGTTGGAGTTCCGCACCGACATCTGGCGGGGCATGGCGTCGAGCAACCAGGAGCCCGCCCCGGCGCAGGGGCGGCGCACCGACTGGGTGAGCGCCGACCAGCGGTGGCTCGACGACGCGTTCATCGCCGGTGAGACCGGCCAGCACATGATGGACGTGGTCCGGTACCCGGCCGGCAAGCGGAGCACCGTCGAGTGGTTCGGCCCGATCCAGCGACCCCGGATGGGTGCGCTGGGCTACCAGCCGATCCGCTACCTGGACACGGTCTACCTGCCCGCGCCCGGCTGGGGCGACGGGGGTGGCCACATCGGTGAGGCGGGCGCCAACTACGACATGGTCAACCGGACCACCCTCTACCAGGGCGACAAGGAGCTGAACTGGGGCAACGCCGAATACCTCCAGGTCTCCGGCCTGGCCGAGCAGCGGCTGCCGTACCGGTTGGTGGTGGAGAACGACCGGGCCGCCTGGACCAACCCGTACTCCCGGCAGACCCGCACCGAGTGGGGCTTCAGCTCGGCGGCCACCGGCGAGGAGTCGTCGGAGCCGCTGCCGATGATCCAGCTGGACTACCAGGTGGCCATCGACTCCGACGGTAAGGCGTCGCGGCGGGCGCCGCTGACCGTGGTCGCCTCCCACCTGCCCGGCATCTCGGGCACGGTCGGTCCGGTGACCGTCGAGGTGTCCTACGACGACGGCGCCACCTGGCAGAAGCAGCGCCTGACCCGGCACGGCGACGGCTGGCGTACCTCGCTGTCGGCACCGGCGAAGGCCGGCTTCGTGAGCCTGCGCACCACCGCGCGGGACTCGGCTGGCAACACCGTGAGCCAGGACATCACCCGGGCGTTCGGCCTGCGCTGACGCCACAGTGGCCGGCCGCCGGTCGGGGTGCCCCGCGCATCCCGGCCGGCGGCCGTTCCGTTTCCGGTGTCAGGCCTGCTCCTCGGTGAGCTGGTCCCAGTCGGTGCTCACCGGAAGCAGCTCACCGGCCAACCACGCGGCGCTCTGGTCGCCGTGGTGTGGGTCGCCGGGCACCCCACAGGCGCCCAGCGGCACCACCCAACGGCTGTCCGCGCGCCGGGCCAGGTCCCAGACGAAACGCGCCGCCGGCCCCCGGAAGGACCAATGGGTGACCCCGGGCACGCTGGAGGTCGCCAACACGCAGTCGTGGTCACCGTCGAGTCGGGGCCCGGGCCCACCGTCCGGGTCGGGCAGCGCCCGCCACGGCACCAGCCGGTGCAGGTCACCCCAGCGCACCTGCCCAGATGCGTCGGCGACCTCGTCGGCCGCCGCGCGGACCAGCACGGCCACGTCCACGCCGGGCAGCGAGGTCGCGCCGAGCAGGTGCTCCAGTGCGTGACCGACGCGCGGCGTCAGCGCCAGCCAGGGCGCGAACACCTCCGGGTACGCGGGCGGCTCGGCCAGCGCGGCCAACGCCGGGTGGGCGGCGATCCGGCGTACGACAGCGGCCCGCAGGGTGGCGAAGTCCGCGGCGTCGGTGCTGTCGGCGGCCATCCGCCGGTCCCAGCGCAGCAGCCGTTCGCGCAGCGCGGCGGCCGCCGGGTTGAGCCCGGTCGCCTCGGCCAGCACCGCCAACAGTGGGCCGGCCGAGCCCAGGTAGGTGTCGGTGTGCACCGCGGCCATCTCGTCGGCCGTCCAGGCCGCACCGGCGTCGAGCAGTTCGGCGATGCGGTGCGCCCGGTGCGGCGGGGCGAACTCGACCCCGAGCGGCGCCGCCAGCCCTCGCTCGTTGGCCATCACCGCCCGGCCGACCACCTCGACCCGCGGCAGCGGCGCGTACCAGCCCTGCCAGGCGTACGCGGCCTCCCAGGCGGGAACCACCCGCCGGCCGTTGTCCGGATGCCGCAACGGCACCGCCCCGGCGACCCGGTGCAGCAGCCCACCGGCGGTGTCCGCGGCCTGGACCACGTTGACCGGCTCCACCCAATGCCGCAGCGCGTGGTCCACCTCGGTCACCGTGCGGGCGCGCAGCAGCTCCGGCAGCGTCGCGAAGCCGAGCTCGGCGCGGACCCGGGGTGGATAACGCAGGCTGATCGCCGTCTCGTCGTCCGGCCCACCGACGATCACCGGACCCCGGTCGGTCTCCACCACCTCGACGTCGACCGGGTCGGCCCCGGCCACCTCGATCGTCTCGACGTGGGAGTGCACGGTCCGCCAACCGTCCGGGCCGAAAGCCTGCACGCGGTGCCCCTGGCGACGCAGCCGCTCGGCGTACAGGTCCTGGTAGTCGGCCATCGCGTTGGTGATGGCCCAGGCCACCTGGCCGGTGTGCCCGAAGTGCGCGATGCCCGGCACACCCGGCACCGCCAGCCCGACCACGTCGTACTCCGGGCAGGCCAGTCGGATCTGCTGGTAGACGCCGGGATCCTCGATGAACCGGTGCGGGTCGCCGGCGAGCAGCGCGGCTCCGGTGCCGGTGCGCTCGGCGGCGAGCAACCACCCGTTGCTGCCGGCGACGGCCGGCCCGTCGGTGGCGAAGGCCTCGACCGCGTCGGGACCGAGCCGCTGCGCCACGTGCTCGCGCCAGAGCTTGCCGGGAAACCCCGCGAACAGGATGTGGTGGCCCAGCCAGACCGCCAACGGTGTCCACGGCTCCCACCGGCCGGGGGACAGCCCGGTGGCGGCGAACTCCGGCGCCCGGGCCGCCCCGGCGGCGAGACCCGCGTTGACCCCGTCCACGTACGCGTCCACCCACTCGGCGGTCGCCTCATCGAGCGCCGCGTGGCAGCGGCGTGCGGTGTCGTCGAGCCGGACCTGCCGGGCGAACCGGTCCCAGCCCAGTGCGTCGACGCCGAGGAACGCGGCGCTGGTGCCCTGGGCGCGGTGCCGTTCGACCTCGATCTGCCAGGCCCGGTCGTACGCGGTCACCCGACCCTGTGCCGCCGCCAGTGCGAGCGGGTCGTCGGCACGCAGGTGCGGCACGCCCCACGGGTCGCGGAAACGCCGGGACTTCATGCCCGCTCCGATGCGGTGGCGGTGGCCCGGCGCCGGGCGGCGGGTACGACCACCGGCGCGAGCACCGCGCAGTACGGCAGCAGCCAGCGCAGGTCCGGGCCGGTCAGCGCGCGTACCAGGTGCGGCACGAGCAGCCCGACGAAGACGATCGGACCGCACGCGGCCGTCGCCGCGCCGCAGAGCAGAGTGACCGCGACGATCACGGCGGCGCGGATCAGCGCGGGTCGGGCGCCCAGCGCTCTAGCCGCGTCATCGCCGAGCGCGAGTGCGTTCAGCGGGCGGGCGGCGGCGAGCGCCACCAGCAGACCCACCAGGATGAACGGCAGCACCCGCGTCACGGTCGCGGCGTCCGCGCTGGCCAGCGAGCCGACCGTCCAGAACCGCAGCCGCTCCAGCGAGGCCGTGTCCAACAGCATCACCGCGCTGACGTACGAGTAGAGGGTGGCGTTGAGCGCCGCACCGGCAAGCGCGAGGCGGGCCGGGGTGGCGCCACGCCCGCCGCCGACGGCGTAGACGAGCGCGAGCGCGGCGCCGGCAAGCAGCCCGAGCAGGGTACGGGGCAGGCGCATCCGGTGCACCACGGCGGCGATCAGGCCGGCGGAGCGGGCCGCCCGACGGCCACGCCGCACCGGGGGTACGGCGTCCGTGGCTGGCACTGATGGTGCCGGCCTGGTGACGGTGGGTGTGGCGTCCAGTGTGGGCTCCGGGGTTGTGGTGACACGGTGAACCGCTGTTGACAATGACCGAGGTTAGGCTAACCTAACCCCGCCGCCCCGGTCGACCCCGACCAACCCTGATCGAAAGACAACACCATGCCCGATGCCCTGTCCGCCCGCCGCCTCTCCCGCTGTGGCCTCCTGGCCGCCGGTGGCGTCGCCACGCTGGCTGCCCTGCTCGCTGGCTGCGGCAAGGACGACACCGCGAAGCCCTCTGCCGGCAACGGAAGTGGCCCCTGGTCGTTCACTGACGACCGCGCCAAGAAGGTCGAGGCGGCGACCCGTCCGGCCCGCGTGGTGGCCTTCACCGGAGTGGCGGCAGCTCTGATCGATTTCGGTCTGGACGCGCAACTCGTCGGCGTTTTCGGGGAAACCAAGCGTGCCGACGGCACGGCCGACCCGCAGGCCGGCGACCTGAACATGGAAGCCGTCGAGATCCTCGGCAACGTGTGGGGCGAGTTCAGCCTGGAGAAGTACGCGGCGCTGCGCCCCGAACTGCTGGTCACCCACATGTACGACCCGGACGCGCTCTGGTACGTGCCGGACGAGAGCAAGGACAAGATCCTCCCGCTCGCGCCCAGCGTGGCGATCACCACCGCCCGCGTACCGATGACCAAGCCCATCGAGCGGTACGCGGCGCTGGCCGAGTCGCTCGGCGCGGACCTGTCCGCGAAGAAGGTCACCGACGCGAAGGCGCGCTTCGACGCCGCCAGTGACGCCGTCCGGCAGGCGGTCAGGACCAACCCCGGGATCAAGGTGCTGGCCTGCTCCGGCAGCCCCGACCTCTTCTACGTCTCCAACCCGAAGGTCAGCACCGACCTGATGTACTTCGCGGAGCTGGGCGTCGACATCGTGGTCCCCACCAAGCTCGAAGCCGGCGACTACTTCGAGGCGCTGAGCTGGGAGAGCACCGGCAAGTTCCCGGCCGACGTGATCCTGCTGGACAACCGCAGCACCGCGCTGCAGCCCAAGGACCTCACCGCCAAGCCGACCTGGCTGCAACTGCCGGCGGTCAAGGCCAACCAGGTGACCCCGTGGGACGCGGTGCCCCGCTTCTCATACGCCGGCGCCGCGCCGCTGCTGGAGAACCTCGCCACCGCCATCCGCGCCGCGAAGAAGGTCAGCTGACGCCATGACTGTGCCGACGTACCCCGTCGAGATGACCGCGCCGCCCCTGGTGCCAACCGCCGCGCGGGCCCACCTGCTGCACGACGGCTCGGTTGAGCGATACCGGCAGACGATCGCCGACGGCGTCGACCGGGTTGCCCGCCGGGTGGCCACCGTCGATCGCCCCGGCACCGGGATCACCCCCGCCGAGCTGGCCCCGCTGGTCGACCGGGTGGACCTGGACCGGCCGTTGGGCGACGCCCGCGCGGCACTGGACGAGCTGGAGGACGTCTACCTGCGCGACGCCGTCTGGTTCCACCACCCCCGCTACCTCGCCCACCTCAACTGCCCGGTGGCGATCCCGGCGCTGCTCGGCGAGGCGGTGCTCACCGCCGTGAACTCGTCACTGGACACCTGGGACCAGAGCGCCGGGGCCACCCTCATCGAACGACGGCTGATCGACTGGACCGCCGAGCGGATCGGTCTCGGCCCCGGCGCGGACGGCGTCTTCACCAGCGGCGGCAGTCAGTCCAATCTGCAGGCGCTCCTGCTGGCCCGCGAGGAGGCGTGCGCCGAGGCGATCGGCCCGGCGGCGCGCGCCGAGCTGCTGCCCAGGCTGCGCGTCCTCACCTCGGCGGCTGGTCACTTCAGCGTGCAGAAGTCGGCCAAGCTGCTCGGCCTCGCCCCGGACGCGGTGATCGCGGTGCCCACCGACGCCCGGCGCCGGATCCGGCCGGCCGCCGTCCGCGAGGAGATCGCACGGTGCCGGCAGGCCGGGCTGGTGGTGATGGCTGTCGTCGGCACCGCCGGCACCACCGACTTCGGCTCCATCGACCCGCTCACCGACCTGGCCGGGATCTGCGCGGCAGCCGACGTCTGGCTGCACGTCGATGCCGCGTACGGCTGCGGTCTGCTCGTCTCGCCGACGCGGCGGCACCTGCTCGACGGCATCGAGCGGGCCGACTCGGTGACCGTCGACTTCCACAAGTCGTTCTTCCAGCCGGTCAGCTCCAGCGCGCTGCTGGTCCGCGACCGGCAAGCGCTGCGCCACGCCACCTACCACGCCGACTACCTCAACCCGGCACGGATGGTGGAGCAGCGCATCCCCAACCAGGTCGACAAGAGCCTGCAGACCACCCGCCGCTTCGACGCGCTGAAACTCTGGCTGACCCTGCGGGTGATGGGCCCGGACGCGCTCGGTGCGCTCTTCGACGAGGTGGTCGAACGGGCCGCCGATGCCTGGCAGTTGGTCAGCGAGGATCCTCGCTTCGAGGTGGTGACCCGCTCCGAGTTGAGCACTGTGGTCTTCCGCTACCTGCCCACCGGCCCGGGCCGGGAGTTGGCCGACGCCGCCAACCTGCACGCCCGGGAGGCCCTCGCGGCGTCCGGCCTCGCCGTGGTCGCCGGGACCCGGGTCGACGGCCGGCACTTCCTCAAGTTCACCCTGCTCAACCCGGCCACCACCATCGACGACGTCGGCCACGTGCTCGACCTGATCGCCAGCCACGCCGGCCGGTACGTGCACGACCACGTCGCCGCCGACCTGACCTGCCCCGTCGGCTGATGCCGATCAACCCGTCCCGTCGGCTGATGCCGATCAACCCGTCCCGTCGGCTGACGCCGGTGACCACGAACCCGCGCCTGGAGACCCCGATGTCCACCCACAACTTCATCGCCATTGGGTTGGGCCCGTACAACCTGGGACTGGCCTGCCTCACCGCGCCGATCGGCGAACTGGACGGGGTGTTCCTGGAGGCCCGGCCGAGCCTCGCCTGGCACCCCGGCATGCTGCTGGAATCGGCCCGGTTGCAGACCCCGTTCATCGCCGACCTGGTCAGCCTCGCCGACCCGACGTCGCCGTACTCCTTCCTCAACTACCTCAAGGAGATCGGCCGGCTCTACCCGTTCTACATCCGGGAAAGCTTCTACCCGCTGCGCAGCGAGTACGACGCGTACTGCCGGTGGGCGGCGGCGAAGCTGCCGAACCTGCGCTTCGGTCAGAGCGTGACCACCGTGGAGTACGACCCCGCCGACGAGCGGTACGTGGTGCGGGCCAGCACCGGCACGGGGGAGACCGTCGAGTATCGGGCCCGGCACCTGGTGCTCGGCACCGGTACCCCGCCGCACCTGCCCGACGCTGTCGCCGACCTGCCGGGCGACGCCGTGCACAACTTCCGCTATCTGGAGCATCGCACCGCGCTGCGCACCAAGCGCAGCATCACCGTGGTGGGCAGCGGGCAGAGCGCCGCCGAGATCTACCACGACCTGCTCGGCGACCTCGGCCGGTACGGCTACCAGCTCAACTGGGTGACGCGTTCGCCGCGGTTCTTCCCGCTCGAATACACCAAGCTGACGCTGGAGATGACCTCACCGGACTACGTGGACTACTTCCACGCGCTGCCCGAGGCGACCCGCTACCGGCTGGAGTCCGAGCAGAAGGGCCTGTTCAAGGGGATCAACGCCGACCTGATCAACGACATCTTCGACCTGCTGTACGCGCAGAGCGTCGACGGGCCGGTGAACACCCGGCTGCTCACCAACACCGAGCTGGTCGGCGCCGGCTACCAGGACGGGGCGTACACCCTCAGGTTGCGTCAGGTCGAGCAGGAGCGGGACTACACCCTGCGTACCGAGGGCCTCGTCTTCGCCACCGGCTACCGCTACCAGGTGCCGACGTTCCTCGCGCCGGTGCACGAGCGGATCCGCTGGGACGCGCACGGGCGCTTCGACGTGGCCCGCAACTACAGCATCGACCACAGCGGGCGGGGCATCTTCCTGCAGAACGCGGGCACCCACACGCACAGCATCACCTCACCGGACCTGGGCATGGGTGCCTACCGCAACTCCTGGATCATTCGCGAGTTGCTCGGCCGGGAGTACTACCCGATCGAGAAGAGCATCACCTTCCAAGAGTTCGGGGTGACGTCGTGAGCGTCGTCTTCACCCACGCCGACGGTCGGCTCGGCGAGTTCGCGCTGCGCACGCTCGACCCGGTCACCGATGCCGCACTGCTGCACACCTGGGTGACCCACCCGAAGGCGGCGTTCTGGCTGATGCAGGACGCCGACGAGGCCCAGGTGACCGAGGAGTACCAGCGCATCGCCGAGCACCCGCACCACGACGCGTACCTCGGGCTGTGGCGGGGGAGGCCCGCGTTCCTCGCCGAACGCTACGACCCGGCCCACGTCGAGCTGGTCGGTCGCTACGACCACCAGCCCGGTGACGTGGGCATGCACTTCCTCTGTGCGCCCGTCGGCACTCCGGTGCACGGCTTCACCCGGGCGGTGCTCGGCACGGTCATGACCTGGCTCTTCGCCGATCCGACGACCAGGCGGGTGGTGGTCGAGCCGGACGTGCGCAACACCGCCGTGCACGCGTTGAACGCGGTTGTCGGCTTCGAGGTCGTCGGCCCGATCGCCAAGCCCGAGAAGGACGCGCTGCTCAACGTCTGTACCCGCGCACAGTTCCAGGCCGCCACCGATCGCGCCGCCACCGACCGCGCCGCCACCCGAATCGAAGGAGTCCCGGCGTGACCGCCACCGCCGTCCCCGCCCAGCTCGCCGCGCCCACCGCTTCCGGCGACCCGGTCGGGCATCTCACCCCGCAGCGCTGGGCCCGGGCCAACCGGCTGCTGGTCCGCAAGGCGCTCGCCGAGTTCACCCACGAACGGCTGCTCACCCCGGAGCCCGTGCCGGGCCCCGATGACCGGCAGTGGTACGAGGTCCGCAGCGACGACGGCGCGGTCACGTACCGGTTCGCGGCGCGGGTGCTCGCCCTGGCGCACTGGCAGATCGACGCGGACAGCATCACCCGGCACCGCGACGGCGACTCGCTACCGCCGGACGCGGTGGACCTCGTCATCGAGCTGCGTGGAGCCCTGGGGCTCTCCGCGCGGGTGCTCCCGGTCTACCTGGAGGAGATCACCTCGACGCTGGCCGGCACCGCGTACAAGCTGGCCCAGGCCGCGCCGAGCGCCGCGGAGCTGGCCGACGCGGACTTCCAGACCATCGAGACGTCGATGACCGAGGGTCACCCCTGCTTCGTGGCCAACAACGGCCGGCTCGGCTTCGGCGTCGACGAATACCACAGGTACGCCCCGGAGGCCGCCGCCCCGGTCCGGCTGGAGTGGCTCGCCGCGCACCGGAACCACTCGACGTTCAGCAGCGCCGCCGACCTCGACTACGACACGCTGATCGACGGCGAGTTGGACGCGCAGACCCGGGCCCGGTTCGCGGCCACGATGGCCGCCCTCGGCCTGGACCTCGCCGACTACCACCTGATCCCGGCGCACCCGTGGCAGTGGTGGAACAAGCTGGCCGTCACCTTCGCCGGGGAGTTGGCCGCGCGTCGGCTGGTGCACCTCGGCCCCGGTCCGGACGTGTACCTCGCCCAGCAGTCCATCCGCACCTTCTTCAACGTCTCCGAGCCGAACCGGCACTACGTGAAGACCGCGTTGTCGGTGCTGAACATGGGTTTCATGCGGGGGCTGTCGGCCGCGTACATGGCAGCCACCCCGGCGATCAACGACTGGCTGGCCGACCTCATCGCCGGCGACGAGGTGCTGGCCGGCACCGGCCTGACCGTCATCCGGGAGCGGGCCGCGGTGGGTTACCGGCATCAGCAGTACGAGGCGGCGACCGACCGCACCTCCCCGTACCGGAAGATGTTGGCCGCTCTGTGGCGGGAGAGCCCGGTGCCCGACCTGGCACCGGGACGGCGACTGTCCACGATGGCCGCGCTGCTGCACGTGGACGCTGACGGCGGCTCGCTGGCGGCGGCGTTGATCGACCGGTCCGGGCTGGCGCCCGAGGTGTGGCTGCGCCGCTACCTGGACGCCTACCTGACCCCGCTGCTGCACAGCTTCTACGCCCACGATCTGGCCTTCATGCCGCACGGCGAGAACGTCATCCTGGTCCTCGACGAACGGGACACCGTCGAACGGGTGATTTTCAAGGACATCGCCGAGGAGATCGCGGTGATGAGCGCCGAGGTCGAGCTGCCCGCCGCGGTGGAGCGGATCCGGGTCGACGTGCCCGACGACACCAAGCTGCTGACCATCTTCACCGACGTGGTGGACTGCTTCCTGCGGCACCTGAACGCGGTGCTGGTCGAGGCCGGTGTGCTCGCCGAGGACGACTTCTGGCGCACGGTCGCGGCCTGTGCCACCGACTACTTCGACCGGGTGCCGCACCTGGCCGAGCGGGTTCGCCACTACGACCTGTTCGCACCGGAGTTCACGCTGTCCTGTCTCAACCGACTCCAGTTGCGCGACAACCAGCAGATGATCGACCTGGCCGACCCGTCGGCCGCGCTCCAGTTCGTCGGCACCCTCACCAACCCGCTGGCGGCCCACGCCCCGGCCCGGTGACGGCAATTTGGTGCGGGCGGGTCCCAACGGGTGCAATGGAGAGCATGGGATTCCTGAGTACCGCAAGCCTGCTCGCCGCCACCCTGACCACCGGCCTGACCGCCGGGCTGTTCGCCGCTTTCGCGTACGCGGTCCTGCCGGGTCTGGGGCGTGCCGACGACCGGACGCTGGTGCTCGCCATGCAGCGGATCAACGAGTCGATCCTCAACGGATGGTTCGCCGTCTGCTTCGGGGGCGCGCTGCTGTTCACGCTGCTCGCGGCGGCGCTGCATCTCGGTGCCGAGCGCCGCGCGCTGCTGCCGTGGATCGTCGCCGCGCTGGTGCTGTACGTGGTGGTGCTCGGCGTCACCGCCGTGGTCAACGTGCCGCTCAACAACGTGCTGGCCCGTGCCGGCGACGTCGACCGGGTCACGGACCTCGCGGCTCTGCGGGCGCGCTTCGAGGTCAGCTGGGTACGCGGCAACGTGGTCCGGGCCGTCGCCTCGACCGCCGCGTTCGGGCTGCTCGCCTGGGCGCTGGTCGCGGCGGGTCGGCTGCCGGGCTGACCCGCCTGCCCGCGCGGGGCGGTCGGGCGCCGTTCAGTCGGTTGTTTCGGCCGTCCCCGCCCCGCGGAACGCGCGGGCCAACTGGGCGAGGTCGAAGCCCTCGAAGTGCTGCAGGAACCGCCGGCGCACGGCGGCCAGGTGACTGGGCCAGGACTCCTCCAGGCGGGCGAAGCCCGCGTCGGTGAGGACGGCGTTCCAGCCCCGGGCGTCCTCCTCGCAGCGTTCCCGCATGACCAGGCCCTGCGTCTCCAGCCGGATGATGGTGCGGGTCATGCCGCTGAGCGAGAGGTAGCAGGCCGAGGCGAGCTCGTTCATCCGCATCCGCCGACCCGGCGCCTCGGACAGGTTCATCAGGGCGGTGTATTCGGTGAGCGGCAGCTGACGGTCGTTGACCATGTCGGCGTCGATCGTGCGGGGCAGCACGTGCATCACGTGGCCCAGGGCGCGGACCAGGGCCTCCTCGTCGGGCGTGAGGGGTTGCAGCGGCTCTGCGGAGGGATCGGACATCCCCCTATCATAGTTGCTTGACCGAGCAACTGCCCACTCTCAGTGTGATCGTGACCACGCCGAGAGTATTTGCTTGACCAAGCAAGCACCGATTAGCGTTCACGTCGCCAGGCAAGGACTTCTGAAAGGTGCCAAAATGACCAGGATCGGGATCATCCTCGGAAGCACCCGCCCGGGGCGTAACGGGGAAGCCGTCGCCCGTTGGGTGCTCGAGATCGCCAAGCAGCGTTCCGACGCGGAGTACGAGCTGATCGACCTGCTCGACTACCAGTTGCCGCACCTCGACGAGGCGTACCCGCCGTCGATGGGCCAGTACTCCCAGCCGCACACGCTGCGGTGGGCCGAGACGATCGCGTCGTACGACGGGTTCATCATCGTCACCCCCGAGTACAACCACTCCACCTCGGGTGCCCTGAAGAACGCGATCGACTTCCTGTACGCCGAGTGGAACAACAAGGCCGTCGGCTTCGTCAGCTACGGCTCGGTCGGCGGCGCACGCGCCGTGGAGCACCTGCGTCTGATCTCTGGTGAGCTTCAGATGGCCGATGTGCGTTCGCAGGTCGCTCTGTCGCTCTTCACCGACTTCGAGAACTTCAGCGTGTTCAAGCCCAACCAGTTCCAGCAGGACGCGCTGACCACCACCCTCGACCAGGTGGTCGCCTGGAGCACCGCGCTGGCTCCGCTGCGCCAGGCCTGATCGTTTCGAGCATTTCCGGAGACGGCCGCGGGATACCTCCCGCGGCCGTCTCCGTCTGCTCATTTCCCGGCCGGTCAGGCACGCCGAGCTTCGGCGAGCATGTCGAGCGAGATCTGCCACAGTCGCTCGGCCGCCGCCGGGTCGATCGCGTGGTCGGCGACGCCCTGCAACGGCGTTTCAGCGCTGTGGCGCACCGCCTGGTTGCAGTCCTCGAAGTACCGGCCGCCGGTGCCACTGAGCTGCGGCCAGGCGGCCAACAGCACCGAGGTCGCGGCCCCCTGCTCCGGGGTCTTGAAGTCGAATGCCGGAAGGTTCGCGTAGTCCTCTGGGGTGAGGTGCCGGCCCAGGTTCGTGGCGACCGCACCCGGATTGGCCGCGTTCACGGTGATGCCGTCACCGGCCCAGCGCCTGTTCGCCTCGACCGCGAACAACGCGGTGGCGGTCTTCGACTCGCCGTAGGCGAGCATGCGGTCATAGGGGCGCTCGCGGAAGTTCACGTCCTCGAAGACCATCGGCGCCTGCACGTGGGCGATGGAACTGAGCGACACCACACGGGCCTGGCCGGCTGCCGCGAGCGCCCGGTGCAGCCCCGTAGCGAGCGCGAAGTGGCCGAGATGATTGGTGGCGAACTGCAACTCCCAGCCCTCTGGCGTCCGCCTCTCGGGGGTCGCCGACACCCCGGCGTTGTTGACCAGGATGTGCAGGGGACCTTCCCAGGCCGCGACGAAGGCCGCGATCGAATCCTGGTCGGAAAGGTCCAACGGTGCGACGCGGACCGACCCGTTCGCCGTGGTGCTCCGAATGTCCTCCGCTGTCCGCTCGCCGGCCTGCACGTCCCGTACCGCCAAGGTCACCTCGGCTCCCGCGGTCGCGAGCGCCCGGGCGGTCTCGACACCGATGCCCGACGAGGCGCCGGTGACGATCGCGCGCTGCCCGGTGAGGTCGACACCGGCCACCACGTCAGCGGCGGTGGACCGGGCGTTGAAAGGCGTGGTGAAGCGTGTTGCACTCATGGTCAACTTCCTTCGATATGTGTCATCAGGTGGCGGCTACCGCCTCCCGAACGATCGTGCGCGGAGGTCTGCGAGACGGCCAACACACGCTTCCTGACATGGCTACAGTCTGTCCCTGTGGCCACCCCTGAGCTGCGGCAACTGCGATACTTCCTGGTCCTCGCGGAGGAGCTGAGCTTCACGCGGGCCTCCGCCCGCCTGATGATCGCCCAGCAGTCGCTGTCCCAGCAGATCACCGCCCTGGAACGCACCCTCGGAGTGAAGCTGTTCGACCGCGGCTCCCGGGGCACCACCCTGACCGACATCGGCGCCCTGTTCGTGCCCGAGGCGCGCGCCGTGACGGACCGCGCCGACGAGGCCGTCGCCGTCGTGGGACGCGCCCTGCGCGGCGAGGTCGGCACCCTCCGACTCGCCTTCCTGACCACCGTCGCCAACCACCTCCTACCCCCGGTGGTCCGGGCCGTGCACGACCAACTTCCCGGTCTGCACCTGGCCACCGAGTCCACCGGCATCGCATCCCTGGTGCAGGGTGTCCTCGGCGGCGACTACGACGTCGCCTTCACCCGGACCACACTCGTTCCCGGCCTGGAGACCAGGAAACTGGCGAGCGAACCGGTGTGCGCCGTGCTGCCCGAGGGCCACCCGCTCGCCGACCGCGCCGAGCTGGAACTCGCCGACCTGGCGGACGAGCCATGGCTCACCACGCCGCGCAGTTCCTGGGAACCCTGGCACCGCACCTTCGAGGACCAGTTCCGGGAAGCGGGGTTCGTACCGAACATCGTCCAGGAGGAAGCCAGCGTGCAGAGCCTCCTCGGCCTGGTCGCCGCCGGGCTGGGCGTCACCCGGCTCGCCAGTTCGGCAGCCAGCCTGCGTCGTAGCGGCGTGGTGTTCGTCCCGCTGACCGGCGCCTACGCGCAGACCGAGATGGTGTGGCTGCCGGGCAACACCTCACCCGCCCTGCACCGGCTCCTGGACGTGGTCACGGAACTCGCCGCCACGACTGACCTCACCAAGACCGGCTGACGGCCAGCTCAGCTCGTCTCGAGCTGATGGGTGGTGCCGTCGGCGACGGTTCGGAGCTTGTCGGGGTTGGCGACGTTGTGGATGGTCGTGATGCGACCGTCAGCGTCGATGTCGAAGGAGATGGTGGCGATCACCCGGCCGGCTCCGCTGAACACCAGGCCCGGGCCTTGGTTGATCTCGACCAGGGCGGCGTGCATGTCGTGCGGCTCGACGCCCTGGTAGGTGACGGTGCCGATGGCCGCGAACCAGGCGGCGACCGTCTCCGCGCCCCTGATCGGACGCAGGGCCTGGCGAACCTTACCGCCGCCGTCGGTCCACAACGTGACGTCCGGGGACAGCAGTTCCAGCAGGGTGTTGATGTCGCCACCGGTCGCGGCGGCGAGGAACCGCTCGGTGACGCCGCGCTGCTGTGACCGGTCCGCGGTGAAGCGTGGCCGCTGCGCCCGGACGTGCTCGCGAGCACGGTGGGCGGTCTGGCGCACCGCGGCCTCGGAGCGTTCCACCGCCACCGCGATCTCCGCATGGCTGAAGTCGAAGACCTCACGCAGGACGAACACCGCACGCTCGAGCGGGCTGAGCGTCTCCAGCACCACCAGCATCGCCATCGACACGGACTCGGCGTCGGTGATGACGTCGGCGGTGTCACCATCGGTCAGGATCGGCTCGGGCAGCCACGGCCCCACGTAGGTCTCGCGTTGCTGCCGCGTCGAGCGCAGACGCTGCATCGCGAGGTTCGACACGATGCGTGCGAGATACGCCTTGGGATCGGCAACCTGGCAGCGGTCGGCCGAGGACCATCTGATCCAGGCGTCCTGCACCGCGTCCTCGGCATCGGCAGCGGTGCCGAGGATGCGGTAGGCCACCGAGAACAGCAGGTTGCGATGACGGTGGAACACCTGCTGGTCCGCGTTCGCCAGGGGCGTCACCGTGCGTCCCGCAGGCGAGTGAAGCGGCCGCCGCGCGGCCAGAAGGCGCCGGAGGAGGGCATTGTCGTCATGCGGCGGTAGGTCGGCCAGGGGGATGCGCTCACGGTCTCCTTGTACCAGACCGCCGTACGCCCGGTCAGACACCCTCGGCGAGGGCTGTCGTCGGGCCGGGTGAACTGCACGACCGCATCGTTTCGGCCCAGGCTCACCGGCGTGTGGTAGTAGCCGAACCGGAACTGCCTGGGCTGTTTGCCCCTCAGCGTGCGGGCGATCGACACCGCTGCGTGCACGCCGGTCGGCATACCGCTCTGGCAGGTGCCGTGCAGCACACCGTAGCCCTGCCGGATCGCTGCCGCGTCGCCGATCGCGTACACCTCCGGGTGCGACACCGACCGCAACGTGGCGTCGGTGACGACGCGACCGCGTTCGTCGACGGTCAATCCCGCGGCGGCGGCCAGCGGCGACACCCGCGTACCACCCGTCCAGAGGACGACGTCGGCGGCCAGAGTCCCCGCCCCGGCCAGTTCGACCCCGTCGGGCAGCACCGTCGTGACCGCTGTCCCGGTGATCACCTGGACGCCGAGGCGAGTGAGCGCGGCCCGCAGGTGTGCCCGGGCCTTCGTGTTCATGGTCGCCCCGAGCTCCTGCCGGCCCACCAGCACGACATCGAGCTCCGGGTGTCGTTCCGCGATCTCCGCAGCCGCCTCGACGCCGGTCAACCCGCTGCCGCCGACGACGACGGTGCCGCGGCCCAGCCGCGCCAGCCGGTCCGCCAGCGCTTCCGCGTCGCCCGCGCTGTCCAGGGTGTACGCGTGCTCCTCCACACCCGGCACCGTCGCGGTGTCGGTCACGCTGCCCAACCCGTACACCAGGGTGTCGTAGTGCAGCACCCGGCTGTCGTCGATCCGGACGGTCCGCGCGTGGGCGTCGACCGCCGTCACCCAGCCGCGTACGAACTGCGCACCCGTCCCCGCGAGCAGCTCGGGGATGTCCATCTCAGCGAGCCGCTGCCCGGTCGCCGTCAGGTGCAGCCGTAGGCGCTCGGTGAACCGCTCCTGCGCGTTCACAACGGTCACCCGCACGTTGGCCTGCCTGGTCCTCGCCGCGAGCTGGGTCGCCGCGGCCATGCCCGCGTAGCCCGCGCCCAGGATCAGAACGTTGTGCGTGCCCGCCGTGCCAGGTCCCTGCGATGTGCTCATTGTTTCGCCTCTCTGATCGGGTTGACGACCACGAGATGCACGGAGCCCGGTGGTTCGTGACATCGCAGCGATGTGACGCCCGTCACGGCCGGCGTCGGGTGGCCGTGGCGACTACCCTCGTCGCGATGAGCCGATCTGCCGCCGCTGGCCGGGCTGCGCTGTGGCGGGACCGCACCTTCGGCACCTACTGGACAGCGCAGTCGCTCTCCGCGGCCGGCGACTCGTTCGCCTACCTCGCGGTGCCGCTGCTGGTCCTCCAGGCGACCGGGTCGGTGGCGCAGATGGGTCTGCTCACCGCCGTGGCGGGCGCGGCCTCCGTCACCGCCGGGATCTTCGGCGGGGTGCTGGTCGATCGGTACGACCGCCGCACTCTGATGATCGTGGCGGACCTGGTCCGGTTGGTGCTCTACGGCCTGGTGCCCCTGGTCTGGCTCGTCGGCCCGCAGGTCTGGCTGCTCTTCGTCGTGCTGCCGATCTGCGAGGCGGCCGGCATGCTGTTCCAGGTCGCCGCGGTTACCGCGGTCCGCAACCTCGTCGACTCCGATCGGATCACCGAGGCCAACGGACGGCTACAGGCGACGTACGCGGCGACGGCCGTCCTCGGGCCGCTGCTCGCCGGCGTGGTGTCGGCCCGCTTCGGCCCGGCAATCGCCATCGCCGTCAACGCGGCGAGCTTCGCGCTCTCCGCGACCGGTCTGTGGCTGATCCGACTACGACCGGTGCGGGCCGACGACGCCGCACCGGCAACCCGGGAGAGGCCGCTGGCCGAGTTTCTCGCCGGGGCACGGTTCCTGTGGCGACAGCCCGTGCTCCGCGCGCTGACCGTCCTGTTGTCGGTCTTCATCTTCCTGACCTATGGCTTCACCGACGTGCTGATCTACCACGTCACCCACGACCTTGGTGGCTCCGAGGGCACCGTCGGCATCGTGCTCGGCCTGGCGGCGCTGGGCACGGTCGCCGGCGCGCTGCTGGTAGCCCCGCTGCGCCGTCGCCGCGGCTTCGGCCCGACCTGGATCGGCGCGCACACGATTTGCGGCTTCGCGGTGGCGGGCGTCGGCATGGCGGCGAGCGTGCCGGCGGTCACCGCGCTGACCGCGGTGTATCTGTGCTGCCTCAGCGTCGGTGGGATCTGTTCGATGTCGCTGCGCCAGGAGATCACACCCGATCACCTGCTCGGCCGGGTCACCTCGGCGTTCTGGAGCACGCACTACGCCCTGGGACCGATCGGCGCGGCCGTGCTGACCTGGGCCGCCGGCCGGTACGGCGTCCAGGTGGTCACTCTCGTGGCGGGGGCGGGGTGCCTGCTGGTCGCGGTCGGTGGCCTCTTCACCCCGATCCGCCGCGCCGGCGTGGTGCCGGAGCGTCCGCCTGCCGCCATCCTGGCGGATCAGGCAGGTCAGCCACCGGTGGAGCATCCGTCGACCGCGTGAGCCGGTACACCCCACCCGCCAGCCGTGGTCCGCCGCACGCTGGCTCGCCCGGTCAGAACTCCTGGTACATGACGTGCAGGCCGACCCGGCCGAGGGTGGGGTGGCGAAACGCGCCCGGCACGGTGCCGACCACGTCGAAACCCTCCCGCCGGTACAGGTCGACCGCCGAGCGGTTGCTCTGCACCACGGCGTTGAACTGCATGCCCGCGTACCCCTGTTGGCGGGCCCAGGCCAGCGCGTCGCGGCACAGCGCGGTGCCGACGCCCCGGCCCCGCGCGTCGGCGGCGACCATGAAACTGGCGGTGGACACGTGCGCGCCCGGTCCGGGTCGGTTGGTGCCCATCTTCGCGGTGCCGAGGACCCGCTCGCCGTCGACGGCGACGACGGTCCGACCCGGCGGGGTCTCCGCCCACATGCCGAAGGCCGCGTCGGCGGTCATCGCCGGGTCGTAGGGGAACGTTTCCCGGGCCCGGATCACCTCTTCGACGATCGGCCAGACCTGCGACCAGTCCTCCGCCACGAACTCCCGAATCTGCACGCCGGGCAGGTTACGAGCGGTGACCCGGCCGGGCAACGGGTTTTTGTTCAGTGTCAGCGAGTGCGGCCAGCTCCGCATCCAGCAGCGCCGCGAGCCGGGCGTGCCGCTGCGGGTGGCTCCGCAGGGTCATGCCGCGGCTGGGCATCTCGACGGTCATCAGCAGGTACAGGTGCAACCGGTAGAGACCGAGCCGTCGGCGCGCGGACGCGTCCAGCACCAGCGGCTCGACGGCGGCGGCCCGGTAACCGCGCAGCAGGGGCTGCTCCGGGTCGTCCTCGACACGTCGGAACAGCACCGGCGAGACCAGATCCAGCAGCGGGTCGCCGTAGAGGAACCGTTCCCCGTCCACCAGCCCGCACAGCCGCAACCGGCCGTCCGCGTCGGGCGCCGCCAGCACGTTGCCGTCCCAGCAGTCGAAGTGCAGCAGGGCCGGGCGGCGCACCTCGTCCAACACGTCGGCCTGCGCCCCCACCAACGCGCGCAGGCGCTCCGGGGACACCGGCAGCCGGACGTTCCACTCGGTCGCGTCGGCCAGCAGCGCGTCGAGCATCGCCGTGAACGCCGCCCGCCAGGTCGACCCGTCGGCCCGGTCGCCGTCGTACCCGAACCGGTCGCCGGTGACCCGATGCAGGGCGGCGAGGGCCACCCCGAGGTCGTACCGCGCCGGGCCGTCGTCGACCGCGACACCGGCCTCGGCCAGCTCGTGCAGCGACCGGCCGGGCAGCAGCGCGGTGACCAACCACTCGCCGTACGCCGGGTCGGTGCCGTGATGCAACACCGGGGGTACGGGCACCCGTGGTGCCTGCTCGGCGACGAGTCGGAAGTATCGGGCCTCGGCAGCGCAGATTCCTCGTTCGTAGCGCAGCAGTGGCGTCTCGGCCGTTGGGGCCAGCTTCACCACCACCCGGCGCTCGTCGTCGAGCAGCGCCCACCAGACCGTCGCGTACCCGCCGCCGGCCAGCGGACCGGCTTCGCGGACCCGGGTCTGCGACCCGAACGACGCACGGAGCAGGTACGCCACGTCGTCGCTCGTGATCCGACGCTGCGTCGGGCTGACCCCGGTCATGGCACGGCGTCACCCCTTCGCGCGCGCGGCGCCGAGCCTGCCGTGGCACGAGGGGAGAGCGGGACGGGACCGACGGTGTCGCGGCGGACCAGCTCGGCGGGGAGCACCTCGACCCGGGGTGTCGGTGTCCCGGCGCCGAGCACCAGGGACATCGCCCGAACTCCCATGTCGACAAGCGGCAGACGCACGGTGGTCAGCGCCGGGGTCACGTCCCGGGCGATCGGCATGTCGTCGAAGCCCACCACGGAAACCTGTTGCGGCACGGCCAGCGAACGGGCCCGCAGGGTGGCGAGCGCGCCGATGGCCATCGAGTCGTTGAGCGCCGCGATCGCGGTCAGCTCCGGGTCGGCGTCGAGCAGTCGGGCGGTCGCCTCGGCCCCGCCGTCACGGTCGAACTCGGCGTACCGGATGCGCCGCTCGGGCAGGTCGCGGCCCTGCTCGGTGAGGGCCTGGCGGAGGCCGGCCAGCCGGTCGGTCGTGGTGGTGAGGATGCGCGGGCCGGCGACCACGCCGATCGCCCGGTGCCCCAGCCCGCACAGCTCCCGCCCGGCGAGGTAACCGCCGGCGCGGTTGTCCGGCATCACCGCGTCGCCGGAGTGCTCGTGCCGACCGATCACCGCGACCCGCCCGCCGGTCGCCTCGTACGCGGCGAGCTTCTCGTTGAGTTGTCGGGTGAACGCCTCGTCGTGGTAGCCGGAGCCGGCCAGGATCAGTGCCGCCACCTGGTGGCCGCGCAGCAGCTCCACGTACTCCAGCTCACGGTCCGGGTCCCGGTAGCTGTTGCAGATCATCAGCAGCCGACCCTGGTCGGTGGCGACGCGTTGCAGGCCACGGGTGATCTCGGCGAAGTACGGGTCGGAGACGTCATGCACGATCACGCCGACCGCGCTGCGGTGCGAGCGGGCCAGCAGTTGGGCATGTGCGTTCGGCACGTACTGCAGCTCGGCGACGGCGGCGAGCACCCGCTCGCGCAGCTCGTCGGTGACCGGCTTGCTGCTGCCGTTGATCACACGGGATGCGGTGGCGGGTGAGACGCCCGCCCGGCGGGCCACATCGGACAGGGTCGCCATGGCCCGCCCCCTCGGTCTGTTGACGGCGTTTCGTCGTGCCGGCTAGCGTCACGGTACCGCAGAGAAAGCCCTTTCCCGCAGGGAGGCCTGGCCGTGTCGGATCGTCTCGCCGCCCCGCTGCCCGGCGGCATCGGGGTCTCCCGGCTGCGCGTCTACGACACCGTCGCTCCGGACGGCCTGGTGGGCGGCACCCCGCACATGCACCTCTGCTGCACCGAGGGTTACGTGGTGACCGACGGTGCGGGTGCGGTGCAGACCCTGACCACCGCCGGCTTCCGGGAGACTCCGCTGCGGCCGGGCGCGGTGGTCTGGTTCGAGCCGGGCACCGTGCACCGCCTGGTCAACGGCGGGGGTCTGACCATTGTGGTGCTCATGCAGAACAGTGGTCTGCCCGAGGCCGGCGACGCGGTGCTGACGTTCCCACCCGACGTGCTGGCTGACCCCGCCTCGTACGCGGCCGCGGTGGCGCTGCCCGACGGGGGAGCGCCGGGTGCGGACGTGCGCTCCGCGTACCGCAGGAGGGACCTTGCGGTGGCCGGCTTCCAGGCGTTGCGGTCCGGTGGTCCGGCGGCGCTGGCCGAGTTCCATGCCGCCGCGATCGCGCTGCGTCAGCCGCTGTTGGCGCGGTGGCGGCAGCGGTGGGAGGCCGGCGCGGGCCGTGCCGCCGCCGGCACCGGCGCGCAGCTCGATGCCCTCGAACGGGGGGATCCCGCTCACCTGGGCGAGGCGGGGGTGTACGCGGTGGACGAGCCGGTCGAGCGGGGCCGGCTGGGTATGTGTGGGCTGCTCGACACCTATCCGGCGACCGCCTGACCGTCCACAGGGCAGGGTTGTCGAGCTGGGCACGCATCGGTGGAAACAGATCGAGGAAAGGCCTTGCCTGGTGTTGGTGGGCCGCCTACGCTCCTGGAAAGCGTTTGCCTGATCCGCCGACCGGCCCCTTCCACGAATGCCGGGCCGGGCCCCGAGGAGGTTCCGCGTGACCGAGAACGCTCTGGACACAGCGGGCCGACGGGCCGGATCGCCGGCCACCGACGGCGCGGGACCGTCCACCGTGGCCGCGCCGCCGCCCGGCACCGGTGGCCGCCGGCCTCGGCCGACGCTCGGCCGCCGGGCGGTGACCTTCGCCGACTCCCTCTGGCGCCCGGCGCTGGTGCTCGCGGCCTTCGTCGCCGCCTGGTGGTTCGTGGCCGCCCGGGAGTACGTCCCGAACTACCTGGTGCCCACGCCCGGCCAGGTCTGGGAGACGATGACCGGTCAGTGGTCCGAGCTGGCCCGACACACCCTGGTCACCCTCTACGAGACGGTGCTCGGCTTCGTGCTGGCCGCCGCGTTGGGCCTGGCCACCGCGGTCGCCATCGCCTACTCGCGCACCCTGGACAAGGCGCTCTACCCGATCGTCCTGTTCGCACAGGTCATCCCGAAGATCGCCATCGCGCCGCTGCTGGTGGTCTGGTTCGGTCTCGGCCTCACCCCGAAGATCATCCTGGCGGTGCTCATCGCGTTCTTCCCGGTGGTCATCTCCGGCGTGGCCGGGCTGCGCTCCACCGACCCGGAGCTGCTCGACCTCGCCGCCACCATGGGCGCCGGACCGTGGCGCACCTTCCGCAAGATCCGCTTCCCGAACGCGTTGCCGCATCTGATGGCCGGCCTGAAGGTGGCCGTCACCCTCGCCGTGGTCGGTGCCGTGGTCGGTGAGTTCGTCGGTGCCAGCGAAGGGCTCGGCTACGTCCTGTTGCTGGCCAACGGCAACCTCGACGCCCCGCTGCTGTTCGCCGACCTGATCCTGATGTCCGCCATCGGCATCGTCCTGTTCGTCCTGGTCGAGATCGCCGAGGCACTGCTCATCCCGTGGCACGCCAGCCGTCGGGCCAGCGTGTCACTCACCACCTCCTGACCGACCCCATCACGGAGGCACCGATGAAACGCACCGCCACCACCATCCTGGTCACCGCCGCCCTGCTGCTCGCCGCCACCGGCTGCGGCGGGGACGACTCCGCCGGCAAGACCGGCGCCGACGGCAGCAAGCAGGTCACCCTCACCCTCAACTGGGTGCCCTACGGCGAGCACGCGCCGTTCTACTACGGCCTGCAGAAGGGCTACTACTCGGCCGAGGGCATCGACCTGAAGATCCTTCCGGGCAACGGCTCGGGCAACACGGTCAAGCAGGTCGCCCAGAAGCAGACCGACTTCGGCTGGGCGGACAGCCCCGTCCTGCTCAAGTCGGTGGCCAGCGGGATGCCGGTACGCAGCCTCGGCGCGTACCTGGAGAAAGGCCCCTCCTCGGTGGAGTTCTTCACGGAGGAGAACATCAAGACCCCGGCGGACCTCAAGGGCAAGACCGTCGGCGGCACCCCCGGCGACGCGCTCTACGCGACCTTCCCGGCCTGGCTGGAGAAGAACGGCCTCAAGAAGGACGACGTCAAGGTGGTCAACGTGGACGCCGCCGGCAAGATCGCCGCTCTGGCCGAGGGCAAGGTCGACGCCATCATGGGCTTCTTCCACGACCAGGCGCCCACCATCGAGAGCAAGACCGGCAAGAAGGTCGACGTGCTGCTCTTCGCCGACTACGGGATGAACCTGCTCGGCACCGGCCTGATCGCCAACACCCAGACCCTGCAGAAGGACCCGGAGCTGGCCCGCAAGTTCGTCCGGGCCACCCAGAAATCCTGGGCGGACGCCGCACGCGACCCGGCCGGCGCGGTGAGCGCGATGGTCACGCTCGCCGAGAACGAGCCCGCCCCCGAGGTGCTCACCAAGCAACTCACCCTCAACCTGCCGCTGCTCGGCGGCGAAGGCCCGCCCGGGGTGAACACCGAGGCTCAGTGGACCGAGACCATCGACCTGATGTCCCGCTACGCGGAGCTGAAGGACCCGGGTGCGCCGAACGCGTACTGGGACTCCTCGTACGCGGCCCAGGGGTGACCGGGTGACCGCCGCACCGGCCGCCACCGGCACCGCCATCGGGATGTCCGGGGTGACCGTCCGATTCACCTCCCGGCGATCGCAGACCACCGCGCTGGACGACGTGTCGCTGGACATCGAGCCGGGCGAGTTCGTCACGATCGTCGGCCCGTCCGGCTGCGGCAAGTCCACCCTGCTGAAGATCATCGCGGGGTTGGTCACACCGACCAGCGGTACGGTGTCGTTGCTGCGACGCCCGGTGCGCGGGCCGCAGAAGGAGATCGGCTTCGTCTTTCAGAAGGCCGCGCTGCTGGAGTGGCGCGGCGCGCGGGCCAACATCCTGCTCCAGGCCGAGATGCGGGGCATGGACCGGACGCAGGCGGCCCGCCGGGCCGACGAGCTGATCGAGATGACCGGGCTGACCGGCTTCGAGAAGGCGCTGCCACACGAGTTGTCCGGCGGCATGCAGCAGCGGGTCGCGCTCTGCCGCGCGCTGCTGCACTCCCCACCGGTGCTGCTCATGGACGAGCCGTTCGGCGCCCTGGACGCGCTGACCCGGGAGCAGATGAACGCCGAACTGCACCGGATCTGGCGGGAGACCGACACCACGGTCGTGCTGGTCACCCACTCCATCGCCGAGGCGGTCTTCCTCGGCACCCGGGTCGTCGTGATGAGCGCCCGGCCCGGCCGGATCATCCGCACCTTCCCGGTCGAGTTGCCGGCGCACCGCGACTACGCGCAGGTGATGTCGGATTCCCGCTTCGACCGGCTCGCCACCGACCTACGTGGGTTGCTCGGCAGCGCGGCCGCCAACCACTGAGCGCGAATCGGCACGACCAGCACGACGGAAGGAACACCATGACCCGCAGGTCGATCGGCATCATCGTCAACGGAGTGACCGGGAGGATGGGTTACCGGCAGCACCTCGTCCGCTCGCTGCTGGCCATCCGCGAATCCGGCGGTGTGACGGTGGCCGACGGCACGACCATCTGGCCGGAACCGGTCCTGGTCGGGCGCAACGAGACGAAGCTCCGGGAGCTCGCCGAACGGCACGGGCTGACCGAATGGACGACCGACCTGACCTCGGCGCTGGCCCGCGACGACGTCGAGATCTACTTCGACGCCCAGGTCACCCAGCAGCGGGAGAAGGCGATCCGACAGGCCATCGAGGCCGGCAAGCACATCTACACGGAGAAGCCACTGGCCGAGGACACCGCGGCGGCCCTCGACCTGGCCCGGGCGGCGGACGCGGCCGGCGTACGCACCGGCGTCGTGCAGGACAAGCTCTTCCTGCCCGGTCTGCGCAAACTCAAGCGCCTCATCGACGGCGGCTTCTTCGGCCGGATCCTCTCGGTGCGCGGCGAGTTCGGCTACTGGGTGTTCGAGGGCGACTGGCAGCCCGCGCAGCGGCCGTCGTGGAACTACCGGGCCGAGGACGGCGGCGGGATCGTGGTCGACATGTTCCCGCACTGGCACTACGTGCTGGAGGAGCTGTTCGGTCGGGTCAACGCCGTCTCCTGCGTCACCGCCACCCATGTGCCGGAGCGGGTCGACGAGGCCGGTCAGGTCTATCCGGCCACCGCCGACGACGCCGCGTACGCCGTCTTCGAACTCGACGGCGGGGTGATCGCGCAGATCAACTCGGCCTGGAGTGTGCGGGTCTACCGCGACGAGCTGGTGGAGTTCCAGGTCGACGGCACCGAGGGCAGCGCGGTGGCCGGGCTGCGCAACTGCCGGATCCAGCACCGGGCGGTCACCCCGAAGCCGGTGTGGAACCCGGACCTGCCGGCCACCGAGGACTTCCGGGCGCAGTGGGCCGAGGTGCCCGACAACGAGGAGTTCGACAACGGCTTCAAGGTGCAGTGGGAGGCGTTCCTGCGGCACGTCGTGGCCGGTGAGCCGTTCCGGTGGGACTTCCTGGCCGGCGCCCGCGGCGTCCAACTTGCCGAGTTGGGGTTGCGCTCGGCCCGGGAGGGCTGCCGCGTCGAGGTGCCGGAGCTGCGCTCATGAGCGCCGAGGTCGTGCTGCCCGGCGGGCGGCGGTACCGGCTGGCCTCAGGGAGCGGGTTCGCCCGGCCGGCCGCACCCGCGACCAGTCGGATCGCGTACGCCGCCGCGCACGTGGTCGCCGACCCGAGGGCGGAGAACGTGCCGGGTGCACCTGCGGCGGTGGACTGGGACACCACGCTCGCCTTTCGGCGGCACCTCTGGTCGTACGGGCTGGGGGTCGCCGAGGCGATGGACACCGCCCAGCGGGGGATGGGGCTGGACTATCCGGCCACCCGGGAGCTGATCCGTCGCAGCGCCGCCGAGGCCCGCGCGGTGGGCGGGCGGATCGTCGCCGGTGTCGGCACCGATCAGTTACCGCCCGGGCCGGCCACCCTGGCGGCGGTCACGGCCGCGTACAGCGAGCAGCTCGACGACGTACGCGCGGCCGGCGCCCAACCGGTGTTGATGTGCAGCCGACACCTGGCCTCCGCCGCCCGCGGTCCGGAGGACTACCTGCGGGTGTACGACGAGCTGCTGACCGCCGCCGAGGAACCGGTGGTGCTGCACTGGCTGGGCCCGATGTTCGACCCGGCGTTGACCGGCTACTGGGGTGCGGCCGACCTGGACCTGGCCGCCGACACGGTCACCGAGCTGATCAAGGCGCACCAGGCCAAGGTGGACGGCATCAAGGTGTCGCTGCTGGACGCCGGCCGCGAGGTGGCGCTGCGCCGCCGACTACCGGCCGGGGTACGTCTCTACACCGGCGACGACTTCCACTACCCGGAGCTGATCCGGGGTGACGAGGTGGGTCACTCCGACGCGCTGCTCGGGGTGTTCGCGGCCATCGCACCGGCCGCCGCCGCCGCGCTGGCCGCCCTCGACCGGGGCGACCTGGCGGCGTACGACGAGATCTTCGCGCCGACCGTGCCGCTGGCCCGGCACCTGTTCGCGGCGCCGACCTGGCACTACAAGACGGGGATCGTCTTCCTGGCCTGGTTGGCCGGGCACCAGGACCATTTCACGATGGTCGGTGGCGCGCAGTCCGGCCGGTCCCCGGCGCACCTGGCGACCCTGCTCACCCTGGCCGACGCCGCCGGGCTGCTGCCCGACGCCGACCTGGCTGCCGCCCGCGCCCGGGCGCTGTTCACGGTCGCGGGCGTTCCGCAATGACCGGGCTGCGCCGGTTCTCGTTCAACCAGGCGACCGCCCAGCGGTGGCCCCTGCCCGACGTGGTGGCCGGGTGTGTGGCTGCCGGCGTACCGGGCATCGGATTGTGGCGGGAGCCCGTCGCGGAGCACGGCCTGGCCCGGTCGGCGAAGCTGGTCCGCGACGCCGGCCTCGCCGTCACCTCGCTGTGTCGAGGCGGCTTCTTCGCCGCCGACGACTGGCGGGCGGAGAATCTGCGCGCCATCGAGGAGGCGGCCACGCTCGGCGCACCGGAGTTGGTGCTGGTCTCCGGGGGGCTGCCGCCCGGTAGCCGGGACATCGACGGCGCCCGCCGCCGGGTCGCCGACGCGATCGGCGAGTTGGCCCCGCACGCGGCGGCAGCCGGGGTGCGGCTGGCGATCGAGCCACTGCACCCGATGTTCGCCGCCGACCGCTGTGTGATCGCCACCCTCGGTCAGGCGCTGGACATCGCCGAACGGTTCGACCCGACGGTCGTCGGTGTGGTGGTGGACGCCTATCACGTGTGGTGGGACGACACGGTGTACGCGCAGATCGAGCGGGCCGGACCACGGATCGCCGCGTTCCAGGTCTGTGACTGGGTGACGCCGCTGCCGGAGGGGGTGCTGCTCGGCCGGGCGCTGCCCGGCGACGGCTGCATCGAGCTGCGACGGCTGCGCGAGGCGGTGGACGCGGCCGGGTATGTCGGCCCGATCGAGGTGGAGGTCTTCTCCGCCGAGGTGTGGGCGCGTCCCGGTGCGGAGGTGCTGGACGCGGCGATCGCCGGCTACCTGGGTCACGTTGTCTGAGGTCCCCGAACGGCGGTGGCCGGCAGCGGTCGGCGCCTGGCTGGGCATCGGCACCGCGCCGGCCACCCTGGTGCTGGGTGCGGCGATGGCCGCCCGGCACGGCGGCGCGGTGCCGGTGGCCGGGCTGCTGGTCGGCGGGGCACTGATGGCGGCGCTGCTGTGGGGGCAGGGCCGGATCGGTCTGCGCCGGCCGGTCGGCGACGGTGGGACGCTGACGGCGGTGCTGCCCGCGTACCTGGGGGACACCTCGCGGCTGCTGCTGGCGGCTGTGCTGACCGTTTCGATGATCGGCTGGAACGGGTTCAACGTCGGGCTCGGCGGCGCCTCCCTGGCCGCGTTGACGCACCTGCCGGGCTGGGCTGGGCCGGTCCTGCTGGAGGTCGCGGTCCTCGCCGTCTCGTGGGGGCCCGCCCGGCTCGGCAACCGGGTCGCGGTCTTCACCACGCTGAGCGCGGTGGTCCTGGTCGGCTGGTGCCTGACCGTCCTGCCGCCACCCGGCGCGCCGGTCCGCCTCGCCGCCGGTGGGCTCGCCGACGCCGCCGCGCTGATCGGCTACGCGGCGGTGTTCGCGCTGCGCGCACCGGACTTCAGCGTCGGCCTGGCCCGACGGCGGGACCTGGCCTGGTGCGTGGGGCTGCTGATCGGTCCGGCGCTGCTCGGTGTGCTCGCCGGTGCCGGCCTGTGGCTGCGGACCGGCTCGGCGGACGTTGTCGCGCTGCTCGCCGCCGGGTCGGGGCTGGCCGCGTACGCGAATCTGTTCGTCGCGGTGGCGGTCTTCGCCGCGGCGCTGACCACCACGTACTCCGGGGCGTTGGCGGTGCGTGGCCTGGCGCCGCGGGTGCCGGCCCGTGCGGCGATGCTCGCCGTCGCGGTGCTCGGCGGGATGCTGGCGGTGGCGCGCTTCGACCGCCTGGTGCTGCCCTGGTTGACACTGCTGGCCGCCGCGCTGCCGGTGCTGGTGGTGCCGATGGGGGTGGAGGCCGCCGCCCGTCGACGCGGTCGTGCGCCGCGGACCGTACCCGCCTGGTGCTGGGTGCCGCCGGCGCTGCTGGCGGTCGCCTGCACGCTCGCCGGGGTCGGCGTCGCGCCGCTGCTCGGTCTGGCCCTCGCCGGGGCGTGCACGGTGCTCTGGCGCCGGCGGGCAACCGCGACCTAGGCGGCCGGCGGGCCTCCCACCGGAACGGGAGCAGACCCGGTAGTTCCGCGGTCATCGCTGGGCTGCCGAGGAGATGACGCGGGGATGGCGTTGTCGATGAGGACGGCGGCGATGGCGGCGGCGGTGGGGAAGGATTCGCTGTTGAGGACTCGGGTGCGGGCCGAGGCGCCGTCGATGAGCAGCGCCAGTTGTTCGCCGAGTTGTTCGGGGTCGGTAGCACCAGCTTCGCGGGCGGTTTCGGTGAGCCGCGCGGCGATGGCGATCTTGTAGTCGCGTGCGTACTGGGATGCGGGGTGTTGGGGGTCGTGGAGTTCGACGGCTGCCGCGATGTAGGGGCACAGGGGCGTGGACGCGGGTATCTCGAAGGCGGCGAGGAGTCGTTCGCGGGGTGTGAGGTCGGCGCGGTCGAACACTCCGGGCATGACGTCGGGATCGAATCGGCGCAGGTATTCGGCGACGAGTTCGTCCTTGCTGGTGAAGTGCTGGTAGGCCGTGCGCTTGGACACTTGGGCCACGGCGCAGAGCTGGTCCATGCCGGTGCGGTTGATGCCTTGATCGCGGAACAGCTGCTGTGACGCGCCGAGGATGCGCTCGCGTGCGCCCCTGCCGCGGCGCTGGCCCTGGGGGCCCCTCTCCAACTCCGTCATGCCCCCAGTATAGGTCGCTGGTACCGATCGGTGTACGTAGCTTGCGCCCCCACCAGCCACCGGGGTACGTTACGCACACAGCTCGGTGTACATAACAACGAGCTGTTTCGGATACCCATCAATGCAACGGAGTGATCGTGGGAAAGCTCGATGGCAAGGTAGCGGTGATCACCGGCGGATCCACCGGCATGGCACTGGCCGGCGCCAAACTGTTCGTCGAGGAAGGAGCGCACGTCTTCATCCAGGCCCGGCGGCAGGAAGCACTCGACGACGCCGTCAAGCTGATCGGCCGCAACGTCACCGCCGTCCAGGGTGACGCGGCCGAACTGGACGACCTGGATCGCTTGTACGACACCGTCAAGCGGGAAAAGGGCTCGATCGACGTGCTCTGGGCCAGCGCCGGGATGGGCGAACCCGCCGTCCTCGGCGAGATCACCGAGGAACAGTTCCACCGCGCCTTCTGGCTCAACGCGCGCGGCACCCTGTTCACCGTGCAGAAGGCACTGCCGCTGATCAACGACAACGGCTCGATCTTCATGACCGGATCCAACGCCTCCCTCGGCGCCTTCCCCGGCTGGAGCCTCTACGCGGGAAGCAAAGCCGTCCAGCAGGCCTGGGCCCGCGTCTGGCTCAACGAACTGCGCGACCGCAATATCCGGGTCAACGTTCTGACCCCCGGCCAGGTCGCCACCGCCAAACAGGAAGAACTGTTCGACGAGGCAACCAAGGCCGCATTCGAGTCCCTCATCCCACGCGGAAAGATGGGCCGCCCCGAAGAAGTCGCCTCCGTCGCCCTGTTCCTCGCCTCCGACGACTCCAGCTATGTCAACGGCCTGGAACTGGTCACCGACGGCGGCACCACCGCCATCTGAACCGCCGGCCAGGAATGCTGCGGGCACACCCCAGAGCGACATCTCGAGAACAGGAAGACCTCATGAGCAGCATCACCCTCATCGGTACGGGGAACATGGCCCGTACCATCGGCACGCTCGCGGTGGCGGGCGGCAACACCGTCGAGGTCATGGGACGCGATCAGTCCAAGGCCGATGACCTGGCCAAGGCTCTGGGCGGCGGTGCAACGACGGGCAAGTGGGGCGCCGTCCCGGCCGGGGACATCGTCATCACGGCCCTGTTGTACGACGGTGTAGTTCCGGTCGTCGCCAGGTACGGAGAAGCCCTCGCGGGCAAGGTCATCGTCGACATCAGCAACCCCTTCAACGCCTCATTCGACGGACTGGCCCACAGCGAGGAGACCTCGGTCGCGCAGGAAGTCGCCAAGGTGGCGCCGGTGAGCGCCAGCGTGGTGAAGGCATTCAACACCATCTTCCGTAATGTCCTGGAGAATGGCCGGGCCAACGTCTTCATCGCTGGCGATAATGCGCAGGCCAAGGCCGGCGTGGCGGCATTCATCGAGACCCTCGGGCTGCGCCCGCTGGACGTCGGCGGTCTGAAAATGGCGCACTGGCTGGAAGGAATGGGCGTGGTCACGGTGGGCCTCGCCGGCAACGGGGTTGGCCACTGGGACTTCGCCCTCGGCGTCGACGAATTTACCGGCTGACCCCCGGGGGCCGGTGACGTTGTCGTGCCCACCTTGGTCGAGTGCCAAGGCCACGAGTCGGTCGGCGAACTGAATCAGTAGCCCGGCTCGTGGCCGGCGGCCAACCGGGCCGCTGCCTCGGCGGGCGTGTCGTCGTAGCCGGGCCGAGCCAGGAGCACCGATTGGAAGAAGTGGCCCTGCTCCTCGTCCGGATCGTCGTCCTCGGCGAACGGCCGCCACAGCGCGAGGTACAGCCTTCGCGCGGTGAACCCGTCGTCGTCCTCGTTCGGCACGATGTCGACGTGGTGTCGTAGGCGCTCCACGACCTTTAGCGCGGGCAGCCCGAAGACGTCGACGTCGCGGTACCGCACCACGTCCTGCTCATGTGGACGCCACACCTCGATCGCGTTGACCCGGCCCCGTGTCGGCCCGACCCCGAACCCCACGCTGAAACTCAGCCCGCTCGGCAGGTGCAGGAACAGTTCGCCATGGGTGGTCGGTGTCAGCCGACCGAGCGTTTCGAGCGCTCCGCGGGCCTCGTCGAACGTCATTCCGAGCGAAAGCGGGCCCACCCCATGCGGTGGGTCGAGCACGAACTCCATCGGCTGATCATCGCAGCGCGCTCATGGGCGTACGCAATCGGACCAGTCAGCACAACTCCGCAGGCAGGCAGAGGAGTATGATCATGGCCGTGGACTGGGATCTGGTCCTGCGTCGGGCAGACCTCAGCGCAGTGGTCGAGGCCCGCCTCGCTATCGAGGGAGAGGCGGCGGCGTGGCCGCCGCGCGGCGCACACGTCGCCGAGACCGCGACCCTCACCCGCATGCATCTCCTCTCACCTCAGGAGGACCTCCCGTGACGGACGCCGTCCTGGAGTTGGAGGACGTCACCTTCCTGCGTGGCGACGACCTCATTATCCGCGGCCTCAGTTTCACGGTCCGCCGAGGCGAGCACTGGGCGCTCCTGGGCCCGAACGGCGCTGGCAAGAGCACGCTCCTCAATTTCTGCGGAGCGTGGGCCCATCCAACCTCCGGCGTCGTCCGGGTGCTCGGGCAGCGACTCGGGCGCGTGGAACTTCAGGCGCTGCGGCGCGACATCGGCCACGTCGATCCCCGCCACCCGCTCCGGTCGCCGCTTTCAGTGCTCGAGGTTGTCCTGACCGGCATCACCGGCACGATCGAGACGCCCCTGCGGTGGACACCCACCGCGGAACAGGTCGAGAAGGCCGACTCGCTCATCGCCTCGGTCGGCCTGGCTCACCGCCGCTCAGCGGCATGGCCCGTCCTATCTCAAGGAGAACGAGGGCGCGTCCTCATCGCCCGAGCCCTGGCCGGTGACCCACAACTGCTCCTGCTCGACGAGCCGACCACGGGTCTCGACGTCGCCGCCCGCGAGCAACTGCTGGAGACGATCGCGTACGTGGTCAGCACAACTCCCGACCTTGCCTCGGTCATCGTCACCCATCATCTGGAGGAGCTGCCTGCGACGACCACGCACGCGCTGCTCATCTGCGAGGGTCTCGCCGTTGCCAGCGGTCGAGCCGAGGCCGCCATCACCTCCGATGCGATCTCACGTGCCTTCAAGCACCCCATCGACGTCCAGCGCACCGAGGGGCGATGGCAGGCGAGAGCACGCGCGTCAGGTGTTCGTCGGGGCCACGTACTCGAACAGGTTCTGCCATCCCGATAGCCGGGACCCACGGCGGGTCCGCGTCGTGGACCCTGCCCGATGTGCCACCAGGCCGGCCGACGCTCGTGGGCACGGCACCTGGGCAACGCCGGGGAAAGACGATCTAGTCGCGGCTGACAGAACATGATCTTATACGCACCAGCGATCCGTAACACTGCCCAAACCGTGGATTAACCCTTGGCGGCTTAGGTGGGGGAGCGCTCCCACAGGCGGGTCGTGATCGAGGAGAACAGCTCCGCAATGGAGCCATCGAAAGGAGCCTCGTGGCTACAAGCACGAGCGGAAACAGGCTGCGAAGACTAGCGATACCGACGTTGGTCTTCGCCCTGGTCACCGGCACAACCGGTGTCGCGGGGTCGGCGTCGGCGGCCCCCGTCGGGCCGTCGGGCAACGGCAGCGGTACGGCCGGTTACTTCACCGGCGAGAACGACAAGAGGGTCACGCTGACCGACGGGGCCGACCGTCGACCCGGTGGCAAGGACTCGGCCGGCCAGCGGGCCACGATGGACGAGACCGGTTCGGGTCAGTACATCGTCGAACTGGCCGAGGCCCCCCTGACCTCGTACGCCGGCGGTGTTTCCGGGCTGGCGCGAACCCGTCCGGAGTCGGGCAACCGGCTGGACGTGACGTCGGCGCCGTCGCGGGCTTACCGCGGACACCTCGACGCGCAGCGGGCAGCCGTTGCCGCCGCCGCCGGGGTGAAGGTCAACGCGGCGTACGCGACCGCGTTCAACGGGTTCTCGGCGAAGCTGACCGCCCAGCAGGTGACCACCCTGCGGGCGGACAAGCGCGTCCGCGCGGTCACCGCCGCACGGGCCCTCGGCACTCCGACGCCGCCGCCGGCCGCGCCGCCGGCCGCCGGTGCCCCGGCCGCCACCACTCCGGCCCCGCCGGCCCAGGCCCCGGCGGGAGGTCCCGCCGGTAAGCCGGTCAAGCCGGTCAAGTCTGGCCCCGGCACGGGCGCGGGCACGGTGATCGGCGTTCTGGACACCGGCATCTGGCCGGAGAGCGCGTCGTTCGCCAAGAAGATGCCCGCCCCCGCGACCTGGCACGGCACCTGCCAGACCGGTGTGGCCTTCGTGGCCGAGCACTGCAACGGCAAGATCGTCGGCGCCAGGTACTTCGCCGACACGTGGCTGGCGGGCGGAGGCTCGGTGCCCGAGGGCGAGGTGCTCTCTCCCCGCGACATGGCCGGGCACGGCACGCACACCGCTTCCACCGCGGCCGGTCTGCCGGTCTCGGACGTCACGATCGACGGTCGGCGCTTCGATCCCGTCTCCGGGGTCGCGCCGGACGCTCAGATCGCCGTCTACAAGGTGCTCTGGGGCGGCATGGGCTTCGACGCCGACATCATCGCCGGAATCGACGCCGCCGTCGCCGACGGCGTGCAGGTCCTGAACTTCTCGATCGGCAGCGATCTCGGCGACTGGGAAGCCAACACCCCCATCGGCGTCGCCTTCCTCAACGCCACGCTGGCGGGAGTCTTCGTGGCGGCGTCGGCCGGCAACACCGGCATCGTGAGCGGGGCGATCAGCAACGCGGCGCCCTGGGTGACCACGGTTGGCGCGGCGGTGACGAACCTCGACGAGGCGACCGTCAAGCTGGGCGACGGCACGAACCTCATCGGCGGCTCACTGGACGCGCTGCCCGGCGGCGACTCGCGGCCGATGGTCTTCGGCGAACAGGCCGGATCGCCGGATCTGGGCGCGGTGTACTGCGAACCGGGCAGCCTCGACCCTGCCAAGATCAAGGGCAAGGTGGTCGCCTGCGCGCTGTCCAACACGTTCAACTCCGCCGCCGAGATCAAGGCCAAGGGCGGGGCGGCGATGCTGGTGTTCGACCCCGTCGGCAACTACCGGATCAACTCGATCTACAACTTCCCGGTCGTCTACCTGCCGACCGAGAAGCAGGCCGGCACGCTGTTCAACTACCTGATGCGCCACCCCACCGACGCGAAGGTGTCTCTGCGCACCGGCGGTGACGGCTCCAGCGTCCCCGGCGTACCCAGCGTCGCGGACTTCTCCTCCACCGGACCGGACAAGGTGACCCTCGGCGTCTTCAAGCCGGACCTGGTCGCGCCGGGGGCGGACATCATCGCCGCGGTCTCACCAGCGGGCAACTTCGGGCGGCAGTACGACGCGTACTCGGGCACCTCGATGGCCTCGCCGTACGTGGCCGGCGCGGCGGCGGTGCTGCGGGCCACGCACCCGAACTGGTCACCGGGCAGTGTCGCCTCGGCGCTGCGGACCACCGCCACCGACACGGTCGGCACCAGCAGCCCTCTGGAGCAGGGCAGCGGATTCATCAACCTGGCCGGTGCCAAGGACCCGGGCCTGGTCATCGAGCCCACGGCGGCGGAGCTGCTCGCCTTCAGTGAGACGGCAGCGCCGGACGGCAAGGAACTCAACCTGCCGGCCATCTCGTTGCGGGAGTACGACGGGACCCGCCCGGTGACAATCACCCGCACCCTGACCAACGTGGGCAAGGCGCGGGAGACCTACCGCTCGTCGGTGTCCGGCCTGGCCGGCATGAAGGTCACCGTGTCGCCGGAATCGGTGACGCTGGAGCCGGGTCGGTCCGCGAAGGTGACGATCACCCTGCGCCGGGGCAGCGCGCCCTGGGACCGGTACGTGACCGGGTCGATCGGCTGGCGCGGCAAGGCCCACAGCGCCCGGATCCCGGTCGCCGCCCGTCCGTGGGGGATCACGCCCCGACCGTACGCTGACGACGGCGAGGAGTTCGGCCGGATGGCCAACGGTGCGTCCGGCTCGATCCAGCCCGGCTTCACCGGACCACTTGCCGGCCGCAGCACCGGTTACACGCCGGTGCAGCGCGAGTCGTACTCGATGCCGGCCGGCGTCTATGGCGGCGTGTTCGACCCGAACGCCACCGGAGTGAAGAAGGTCGACTTCACGGTGCCGGCGAACACCGCCGGCATCATTGTCGAAACCAACACCGACGACCCGAACACGAACCTCGACCTCTACCTGTACAAGGGCGACAAGCTGATCTACAGCAGTGACAGGTACTGGACCAGCGCGGAGCAGGCGTACAAGTTCCTGCCCGAGCCGGGGCGCTACACCGCGTACGTGTTCGCACAGTTCCCCGGTGGCCCGGTCGTCGACTTCCAGCTGAGCCACGCCATCATCGGCCAAAACGCCAAGTATTCGGGCGCCACGCTGACGCTCCCATCCACGGCGGAGCGCGGTGCGACGCACGGATTCACGTTGAAGCCGAACAAGCCGCTGCCCGAGGGTGACTTCTGGGCCTACACCGAGCTGAGCACCAACGGCACGGTCATTCCCGGCAATCTCGTCTACACGCAACAGAGCGCCTGGCAGTAACCAGTGTTGGCGGTGGGGCGGTGCCGATGGGCACCGCCCCACCGTCATGTCACCGGTCAGGTGACCGTGATGGTCAGGTTGGCCGAGCGGGTCTCCCCGCTGGTGTAGGTGATGGTCACCCGGGCGGTGAAGGTCCCCTTGCGGCTGTAGGTGTGCGCCGTCGACCGCAGCGTCGCACCGTGCGTGCTGGCGCTGTTGTCACCGAAGTCCCACACGTAGTCGGTGATGCTCTGCCCGGACGGCGCTGTTGCGGTGGCGGTCAGGGTGGTGGTCCGCGGCGCGGTGCCGCTGCCCGGGTTGGCCGCGAGCGACAGCGTCCCGCCGGGCTCCTGCTTGACGCCGGCCCCGTTGAACCGCAGCCAGTCCAGCGAGAGCAGGTCCGGGGTGCCGCCGACCTGCGCGGCGTTGACGAATCTGGCGTACAGGATGGTGGTGCCGGCGGGTTTGTTGGTCAACGTGACGGTGGGGGAGACCAGGTTGTCCCATCCGCCGGTCGAGCCGATGGTGGCCTTACCGATCAGGGTGCCGGTGGGTGAGCCGGTACGTAGCTCGATGTCGCCGCCGAGCCCGCCGTTGGTCACCCCGAGCGTCACCGAGCCGACGTTGCGCAGGTCCACCGGCCCGTACGCCGCCCAGTCGTTGTGGTCGACGTCGCCGAGCCGCTTGCCGGCGCGGGCGGTGGGCCGGTCGTTCACGACGAGGCCGGACTGGGCGCTGAAGTGCTCGGCCTCCTTGCTCTTGGGCTGTAGCTGCGCCCGGGTCGAGCCGGTCAACGCCGGTACGCCGCCGGCCGCGCCGCCGTCGGTGTACTGCGCGGTGACCACCGTGTAGAGGTTCTGCCCCGGCCCGTGCCCGTCGCCGGCGTCCGCTTCGGTGGCCAGCAGCCCCGAGCAGCCGGTGTACACGTCCAGCGGGTGGGCGTGTGAGTCGTGGCCGAGTTGCGTCTGCACGGTCACCTTGGCGCAGTCGATGGTGGCGTCCTCCGGGTCGGTGACCGTCACGGTGTACGGGATCTTGTCGCCGAAGTCGAAGAACCCGCCGTCGGGCACGGTGATGGTCACCGTGGGCCTGGTGTTGCCGACCACCACGTCGGTGACGGCACTGACGGTCAGCCCATTGCCGCTGTTGCGCACAGTCAGCCGGGCGGTGTGCTTCCCGGCGGCCGAGTAGGTGTGGCTCGGATTGGCCGCGGTGGAGTCGGTGGTGCCGTCGTTGGTGAAGTCCCAGGCGTAGCCGAGCGGCGACCCGTCACCGGCGGTCGACCCCGCCGAGGAGAAGGCCACGGTGAGCGGCGTGCGCCCGCTGTCCGGAGTGGCGGCGATCTTCGCGGTCGGTGGCCGCCCGTTGGCCACGTAGTCGATCCGGTAGATGCCGGCGCCGGCGTTGCTGCCGCCGCGCCCGCTGCCGGTGCCCTCGCCAAAGTCGATGACGTAGAGCGAGCCGTCCGGGCCGAACTCCGCCTCGAACGGCTGGATCCAGCTGATGTTGTCGAAGATCCCGTTGATCGACTGGAGGTCGCCCACGGCGGTCGGGCCGAAGCGCGCGTTGGTGAAGGTCTGGGCCGTCCGGTGGACGGAGAGCGTCTTGAACCACTTGCGGGTCAGCTCGTAGGTGATCCACTTGCCGTCGAAGTACTCCGGGAACTTCGTGGTGCGGGTGTTGGTCGGGTCGTAGTCGTAGACCGGCCCGCTCATCGGCCCGCCGCCGCCGGTGCCCACCTCGGGGAACTGGCTGGAGGCGGAGTACGCGTACCAGACCAGAGCTGACCTGGCCCCCGGGAGTGTGCTGAGGCCGGTGTTGTTGGGGGAGTTGTTCACCGGTGCGGAGCAGTTGAACTTCGGCCCGGAGGTGCTGGTGGTGAAGTTGTAGTCGTTGAAGGGGATGTTGTTGCCCACGCAGTACGGCCAGCCGTAGTTGCCCGCGCTGGTGATCCGGTTGAACTCGACCGTCCCCTCCGGACCCCGGTTGGGGTCGGCGGCGCGGGCGTCCGGGCCGTAGTCGGCCACCAGCACCGCGTTGGTCTGCGGCTCGATGGTGATCCGGAACGGGTTGCGCATCCCCATCGCGTAGATCTCGGGCCGGGTCCGCGCGGTGCCGGCCGCGAAGAGGTTGCCGCTGGGCACGGTGTAGGTGCCGTCGGACTGCGGGGTGATCCGCAGGATCTTGCCGCGCAGGTCGTTGGTGTTGCCGGCGGTGCCCTGGGCGTCCCAGGCGGCCCGGCCGCTGCGCTCGTCGATCGGGGTGTAGCCGCTGGAGGCGAACGGGTCGGTGTTGTCGCCGATCGCGGCGTAGAGGCGGCCGGCCGCGTCCATGGCCAGCGAGCCGCCCATGTGCGAGTTGGCCCGGCCCTCACCGCGGTAGGTGGGGATGGTCAGCAGGCGCTTCTCCGAGGCGAGGGCCACGCTGTTGTTGGCGACCGTGAACCGGGACAGGTTGAGCTGTTTGAGGGTCTTGTCCGACCAGAGCAGGTAGACCCAGCCGTTGCTGGCGAAGTTGCGGTCCAGTGTCATCCCCAGCAGCCCGTCGGACTGGTCGGTCATCGCCGAGGTGTACGCGAAGTCCAGCAGCGTGGTGACCTGAAGGGTGTCGGAGTTGACCACCTTCAACGCGCCGGTGCGCTGGATGTAGTAGACCTTCCGGTCCGGGCCCACGGCCAGCTCGAACGGGTCGGCCAAGTTCTCGGTGACCAGCCCCACCCGTTCGAAGTTGCCGGTCTCGGTGGCGGAGCAGTCACCGGCGACCGCGCCGGCGGCCCACTCGATGCCGTAGCGCAGGTGCTCCAGGAAAGTCGGTGTGCTGAACTGGGAGCTGGCGTGCCCACCTGCGGTGAACCAGGACCGGCCGCCGTCGTAGCGCTGACACCAGGAGTACGCGTGGTCGACGCCCTCGTCCAGCCCGTTTATGCCGTCCCGCACCTTGATCTGCGCCAGAGTGTGCACGTTGCCGGTCGGGTTGGTCCGCCAGTTGTACCACTCCTCACTCTGCTCCCAGAGCTCCGGCAGGTTGCGCGTCGAGGGGTGCGCCCGGTCGAGCACCTTGACCCGGCCGGGGAAGGTGCCGCCGGTGGCGGAGAAGTCGGGGTGGTAGTCGAAGATCGTGCCGACCAGGCCCTCGTACCACGGCCAGTCGCGTTCGCTGGCCGAGGCGGCGTGCAGGCCGGCCCAGCCGCCGCCGTTGCGCACGAACGTCTGCAACGCCGCCCGCTGGCTGGCGTTGAGCAGGTCCCCGGAGGCGGGGGTGGAGTTGGTGTTGTTGAAGACCAGCGCGTCGAAGGTGGCGAGGTTGGCATCGGTGAACGCTGCCGCGTCGGTGGTGGCGACGACCTCGAAGTTGTGGGTGGCGCCGAGCTGCTGGATGGCGGCGACGCCGGCCGGAATGGAGTCGTGGTAGAAGTTTGTGATCTTGGAGAAGACCAGCACCCGGAAGCGAGGGGCGGCCTCGGCGGGCAGTGCGGTGGTGGTGCTCACCACGGTGGCGACGGCGAGCAGGGCGAGGCAGAACGCGCGGAGGTATCGGGGCATGGGGGCGCTCCCTGTCGGACGGTGAGGGTCGGAAAGCGCTTTCTCGCTGCCCGCATCACGGTACTGACATACAGTGATGACGGTCAATAGTCATGCCGCGCCAGCGCCGTGTGTGCGCCGGGTGACTGACCGGGCTGGCGCGGGGCCACCACGTCGGCGTTCTTCCCCTACGATCGGTGGCGGTCGACCTGGGGAGGTCACATGACGACGCCATCACCTTCGGACCGGATCGACACCAGCGTCGTGCACCCGGCCCGCCGCTACAACTACTGGTTGGGCGGCAAGGACAACTTCGCCGTCGACCGGGAGTCCGGCGACCAGATCGCCGCCGTCTATCCGGGGGTGCGCACCCTTGCTCGGGAAAACCGGGCCTTCCTCGGCCGGGCGGTCCGGTTCCTCGCCGAGGAGGCCGGCATCCGGCAGTTCCTCGACATCGGCACCGGCATCCCGAGCGCCGACAACACCCACGAGGTCGCCCAGTCCGTCGCCGCCGACTCCCGCGTGGTCTACGTCGACAACGACCCGATGGTGCTGGTCCACGCCCGGGCGTTGCTGACCAGCAACCCGGCGGGCGTCACCGCCTACCTGGACGCCGACCTGCGCGACCCGGAGCGGATCCTGGCCGATCCACAGCTGCACGCCACACTGGACCTGTCCCGGCCGGTGGCCCTGGTGCTGGTCGCCGTGACGCACTTCCTCACCGACGACGACCGCCCGCACGAGCACGTCGCCCGGCTGCTCGACGCGCTGCCGTCGGGCAGTTGGCTGGCGCTGACCCACTTCACCACCGACTACATCCCCACCGAGATCGTCGAGCGGATGTACGCCGAATTCGCCTCCGGCCGAATGAAGCAGGACGCCGTGCCCCGCGACCGCGCCGAGTTCGCCCGGTTCTTCACCGGCCTGGAGCTGGCCGAGCCGGGCATCGTTCCGGTCGCCGAGTGGCGGCCGCAGGTGCCACCGGAGCAGCGGCCGTCCCTGGCCGACGCCTCCATTTACGGCGCGGTGGCCCGCAAGCCCTGACCAGTGGAGGCCAGGGCCTGCGCGTTGCCGGCTTGGCGTTCGAGGGCATCGTCGGTGTGGGAGCGGCGTGACCGGGAGCCTGGACATCCACCAGCCGCACCGACGCGAGTCGGAGATGCGGTGGCTGGCTGAGCTTCAGGGCGTGACGTCCACCAGTACCTTGCCGACCGCGCCGGTCTCCACGGCTCGGTGCGCGTCCGCGGTGCGGTGCAGCGGGAAGCGGTGCATTGGCAGGCCGTGTTCCTCGCCGACCGGCAGGGCGCGGTCACGGATCGCGGCGGCGACGTCCTCGACGGCTGCGGCGCGCGCCTGCGGGCCGGCCGTGAAGAGCACCAGGAACTGCAGGCGCGTGTTCAGCACCAGGTTCTGCCCCACGTTCAGCTCGACCGCATGTCCGCCCTCGTTGGCGTACGTCGCGATCGTGCCGCGCGTACGCAGCACGGCCAGGTCCAGAGCCAGGTTCGCGCCCAGCGCCACCTCGGCGACGATGTCGACGCCGTCAGGGGCGATCGCACGGATGGCGGCGGCTGGGTCGCCCTCGCGGTAGTTGATGGTGTGGTGGGCTCCGGCCGCGGTGGCCAGCTTGGCCTTCTCCGGGCCGCTGACCGTGCTGATCACGGTGGCGCCGGCCCAGCGGGCGAGCTGGATCACCGCGTGCCCGACCGCGCCGACCCCGCCGGCCGCGAGCACCACCGTGCCGTCAAGTGCGCCGGGATGCAGGCGGCGTGGCCCGTCCTCGGCGACGGTGAGTGCGCGGTGGGCGGTGAGCGCGGGGACGCCGAGCGAGGCGCCGACGTCGAAACCGGCCTCGTCTGGCAGCGGCACGGCCTGCTCGGCGGGTACGACGGTGAACTCGGCGGCGGTGCCGGTGGGCCGCCCGGCGGCGGCCATGAACAGCCACACACGCTGGCCGACCCGGCCCGGGTCGACCCCGTCACCGACGGCGTCGACCACGCCGGCGCCGTCGAGATGTGGGGTGATCTCGGGGAACAGCTTGCGGTGGGCTCTTCCGGAGCGGGCCTGCCAGTCGGTCGGGTTGACCCCGGACACGGCGACCCGGACGCGGACTTCACCGGGTTTGGGCGTGGGCCGGTCACGCTCGACGAGTTGGAGGACGTCGGGGCCGCCGGTGTCGCGGTAGACGATCGCTTTCATGATCCATCCAATGTTCGATCTGCATCGTACGGTTCGAGCTGCGTCGAACAGTACGACGAGAGTCGAACTTTCTGCAAGATCTGGCTAGGCTTCGTCTCGTGACCGAGGTGACCGAACCTGCCATCGAGACCGTGACGATCGACGTCGTGCTCAGCGTGCTTGCCGACCCGGTGCGGCTCACGCTCGTGCGCGCCTTCGACGCCGCGGGGGACTGGACGTGCGGCAGTGACGTCCTCAAGGAGACCGGCGTCACCATCGGCAAGTCGACGCTGTCGCACCACATCAAGGTGCTGCGCGAAGCCGGCCTGATCCGCACGCGCGTCGACGGCATCCGTCGACTGGTCACGCTCCGCTACGACGATGTGGAACAGCGCTTTCCCGGGCTGCTGGGCCTGCTGCGCGGAAACGATTAGGCCGAGGCCGCCGCGGAGGCGTCCCCCTCCACCGCATCGCGGTGGCGTGGTGCCATCGCCCAGGACGGGCGCCAGGTCGCCGCGGGCGGCGGTGCCAGGCTCGCGAAGTGGTCGATGATCGCCCGGAGCCCTGGGTGTGGATTCGCTCGGGGAAGGATGAGCGAGAGCGGGTACGCGAGCGTCGGATTCACGATCGGAATGCGGCGTAGATCGTGGTTCGTCGGCCAGATGTACCGGTCACGCGAGCCCACGAGGGTTGCCACGTCGGTGGAGTCCGCGAGGATGTCGAGGAGTACCTCGTTGCCGAAGTTCGGGCCCGCCGCGTCGATGCGGAGGTCGAAGTCGGCGGCGAGCTGGTCGTAGAAATCCGCCCATTCGCTACGCGGCGCGATACCCGGCACCCAGATTCGGTGCCGGCGCAGTTGGGCTGGTGTCAGTGTTCGTGCGGCGGCGAGCGGGTGCCTCGGGCCGACGAGCAGCTCCGTCGGCGAGTCGAACGCGTGGATCATCTGCACGTCGCGCGGCAGGGTGGCCGGGTCGGTGACCGAGCGGAACGAGGCGTCGATATCGCCGGCCTGGACGGCGGCGACGACCGCGCGCGGGTCGTTGACCCTGAGGGTCACCACGTCCAGGTCGGTTTCCGGGTGCGACCGCCAGTAGTCGTGCAGCACGACGGCCTGCGCGGATCGCAGGCCGAGAACGTCGATCCGAAGGGCCCGTGAGCCTGGTCTGATCGCGGCGACGGCGCGATCGACACCCGCGACGATGGTCCGGGCGTGCGGGAGGAAGGCCTGACCGTCGAGCGTCAGCTCGACCCCTCGGGCGGTGCGGGTGAACAACCGGACGTCGAGTTCGCGTTCGAGAGTGGCGATCCGCTTCGACACGGCCTGCTGCGTCACACCGAGCTCGTCGGCGGCATGTTGCAGCTGCCCGAGCTCGGCCGCGCGGACGAACGATCGCACCGCCTCGGTATCCACCGAAGCATTATGCAGGTGCACAACCGATGGTTGTGGCTCGCCCGGACGGTGTTGTTTGCGCCCGCGGCGACACGTGCAGTGGGATGCGGAGACCCGAACATCGGTTGTCGCGAGGGAGTCGCATGCGCGTGCGGTTGGGGCCCGACTTCGGTTGGCTGTGGTCGGCGTACGCCGTCAGCACGTACGGCACGTGGATCGCGTTCGGCGCGTTCCCGCTGATCGCGGTCCAGGTGCTGCACGCGTCGGCAGTCGCCGTGTCGCTCCTGGAAGCGGCCGGGCTCGCCGTCGCCGCGACAGTCGCCTTCACGCTCGGACCGTGGGTGGAGCACCGGGCCAAGCGCCCGGTGATGATCGCGATGGACCTGATCCGGTTCGCCGCGATGGCAAGCATCCCGATCGCGTACGTCCTCGGCCTGCTGTCCTACGGCCAACTGCTGGTTGTCTCGGTCATCTCCGGAACCGCGAGCATCGCCTTCGCCGCCGCCTCCGGCGCGTACCTGAAGTTTCTCGTCCGTGGTGAGCATCTCCTCGTGGCGAACGGCAGATTCGAGGGCACGAACTGGGTGGCGACCGCGGCGGGTCCGCCCCTCGGTGGTGCCCTCATCGGGTTGCTCGGCCCGGTCGTCACGATCATGGCCGACGCCTTCAGCTACCTGCTGTCCGCGCTCGGGGTCCTCCGCGTCCGAGGGGGCGACGTCGCGGCACCTCGTGACCGGGTCACCAGGTTGCGCGGGGCAGAGGTTCTCGACGGCTGGCGATTCATCCTGCGCGACCCCGTACTGAAGGGCCTGTTCCTCAACTCGGTCCTGGTCGGCGGCCTCATCATGGCCACCGCCCCGCTCCTGGCCGTCCTCCTGCTGGGCCAGTACCACTTCCCAGCCTGGCAGTACGGTCTCGCGTTCGGCATCCCCGCCCTCGGCGGATTCGTGGGCGCCCGCCTGTCCGCGCGGCTCGTGGCCCGCTACGGCCGACACCGGATCATGACCCTCTTCGGTTGGCTGCGGTCGTTCTTCCCGCTCGGTCTCGCGTTCGTCCAACCCGGCATCCCCGGACTCGTCACCGTGATCGTCGTCGAGGGCCTGCTGATCACCTGCATGGGCGTCTTCAACCCGATCTACGCGACCGAACGCCTGCAACGGACCCCCGTGGACCACACCGCCCGGATCCTCAGCACCTGGAGTGCCGCCGGCAAACTCCTCCAGGCTGCCCTGATGGTGGTCTGGGGCATCCTCGCCACACTCACCAGCCCGCTCGCCGCGATCACCACCTCCGGCGTACTCCTGCTCGCCACCCCACTCCTGCTGCCCGGATCGACGCATTTTCGCGCGCCTGAGCCGGTCGCGGCGGCCGCGGACGTCCCGGTCGCATGATTTCCTCCACGCCCCGCGGCACCGCCGGCACCGCGTGGGCGGTTCCGACGACGCCGACCCGGGCAGCACGCTCACGGTGGTGCCGTTTGTTCCGATGCGCGTCAGATCGCGACGGTCACGCGTGCGCTTCGGAGCGGGCTGCGCGGCGTTTCGTCGGCGATGCCAGGTACCAGGTCAACACCACGGCCGGTGCGATGTGCAGGCCGGCGCCGAGCCAGTCCGCGGCACCGAAGGTGCCGTCGAGGATCAGAGTGACGATGATCGCCGCCGGCACAACGTGCATCACGATGTTCGGCAGCAGGAATGGCCGCATGGACGCGGTGTCGCGCCGACTGATGATCCAATTCATGATCCCGATGACCACCAGATCGGTGCCGAGCGCCCGTGCCACCAGCAGCGACCGGCTGTCCGGGTCGTCCCCAAGGCCGGTCGCCGGCGCGATGAGCCACACGGCACCCAGGACGACGATGTCGAGCACCGCAACAGCCTTCAGAGCGAGCGACAGTCTCACGTTGCCTCCCCTTCACCATAAGCGGGACGGGCATCCCGGTTATGGTGAACGATACGGGACGCCCATCCCGGATGTCCAACGACCTTCGACACCGCCGTCAGCGCGAACCCGAGGGCGGCCCCGAGGATCGCGAGGGTGATGAGGCCGACGTGGCCGAGCGGATCGATGACGTACGCGCCGAACAGCGCCCCCGCCGCGACCAGGGCGGTCACACCGGCGCGCCGCGCCGTCGCGTTCGAGTCCGGTAAGCGGGCGGAGCGCAGCAGTCGCGCCAGATGCCAGGCCACCGGCACGGCCAGGCCCAGCGTTGCGGTGCCGATTCCCTCGAACACCACGTCGTCCGGTACCGCGAAGTTCAACCCACCGAACAGTTGCCGCAGCCGGTCGTCGGAGGTGCCAGTGACGTGAAACGCGACCTTGAGGGCGTGGTTGAACCCACCCTCGAGAAGGCCGGCGAGGCCGACGAACGCCACGGCAACCACGATCGCGCCAGCGGAGAGTGCCGGAGGGCTGCCGGTGCGGGCATGCCGCGCGAGCAGCCCCAGCGCCAGCGCCAGCAGCAACCCCAGCGGCAGAATGCCGACGAGCCGGACCGGGGCGCCGTACCGGGCTGCGCCATAGGCGTGCTCGGCGGCGAACGCCACGTACAGCGCGATCAGCCACCGGCGCAGGTCTCGTCGTGCATGCAGACGCTCGGACATCCCGCCCACCGCCTATAATCGGAACCGCCATCCCGCTTAACGATACGGGATGTCTATCCCGTTTAGGAGTCCGAGATCGTTGAGCGACGTAAGCCGCGCGCCGATGGCGTGCGCAACCGGGCCAAGGTCCTGCAAGCCGCGATCGACGCGTTTGCCACGGACGGACTGTCGGTGCCGATCCACGAGATCGCCCGGCGCGCCGGTGTCGGCACCGGCACCGTCAGTCGACACTTCCCGACGAAAGAATCGCTCTACGAGGCGATCGTGCAGAGTGTGGCCAAGCGGCTGATCGTGCGCGCGGAGGCATTGCGGGCCACCCGCGACCCGGGTACGGCGTTGTTCGATTTCCTCGCCAGCATGGCAGAAGAGGGCGCGAACAACCGGGCACTGGCCGACGCGCTCGCCGGCACCGGGTTCGACATCGCCGCCGCGGCAGCGAAGGGCGACCACGACCTCAATCACGTGCTGGCCGACCTGCTCACCGCCGCTCAGCGCGCAGGAGCTGTCCGTCCCGACGTCGACGCCGCCGACCTGAAGGCGTTCCTGGTCGGCTGCGCGGTCCGCGAGCGCGACGGCGCCGCCCCGACGGCCCGAGACCGAATGCTCACGATCGTCCGTGACGGCCTGCGCACCGGCGGGCAATAGACGGCAGCAGTTCAACCCCCACCGCGTTCGACCCAGCGGGCGGGTGCCGTCAGCCCAGCGGCACCTGCGTCGGCCGATCACCGCTCCCCGCGGCGCCGACACCCTCGGGCGCACCGATCGACGTCGCGACGATCCGGCTGGGCAGCACCGGCGCGTCCCGGCCGGTGCCCCGTCGGCCGTCGCTGCTCGACGATTCCTCGTGGTAATCCTGCTCGACGTTGACCGACCAGACGTCGTGCGTACTGCCGGTGGCGATGTTCTCGGCCGTGAGCATCGCGGTCAGCATCGAGTGGTCCTGGTTGTTGTAGCGGTGCATGCCGTTGCGCCCCACCGGGTGCACGTTCGGCACCGCCTCGCTCAGCCACGCCCGGATGACGTCCACGTTGTGCTGGTAGCGCTCGTCGTACACCGGGTAGGCCTTGGGCATCCGCACGACGTAGCCGGCCTCCACCACGCCGGGTCGGACCAACCCCAGCCGCTCCAGCTCCGCGGTGCCCAACGCCACGAGGTCGGCATCGGGGGTACGCCACATCTCGTCGTCGGCGAAGACGAAGTACTCCAGGCCGAGACAGGTGCGCCCGTCCTTGACGAGATACGGCGACCAGGAGCCGAAGTTCTGGATGCGGCCCACCCGTACCCCCGGGTCGTGCACGTAGATCCAGTTGTCGGGGAACGAGAACTCCGCCGGCACCACCAGCGCGACCGTCAGGAAGTCGCGGTAGCGCAGGTCAGCGGCGCAGGCCAGGATCTCCGGCGGCGCCGCCGGACGCAGCGCGGCCACCAGTTCCGAGATCGGCATCGACGAGATCACGTGGTCCGCGGGCTCGGTACGCTGCCCGTCCGCGCCGTTGACCGTCACACTGATCGCCCGCCGTCGCGCCGGGTCGTGGTGCACCGCGGTGACCCAGGTGCCGGTCGACACCCGTCCGCCCTGGTGGCACACCTGCTCGGCGCAGCGTTCCCACATCATCCCCGGCCCGTACTTCGGGTACTGGAACTGCTCGATCAGGCTGGTCACGTCCGTGCGTCGACGCCGGGGCAGCAGCGCGTTGCGGATCGCCTTCGCCAGCGACAGGTTCTTGATCCGCTGCGCGGCCCAGTCCGCCTGCAGCCGGTCCGCCGGCATCCCCCAGACCTTTTCGGTGTACGTCTTGAAGAAGATCGAATACAACCGCCAGCCGAACCGGGCCGACACCCAGCCTTCGAAGTGCGACTGGTCCTGGGGTGGGCGCAGCCGGGCGCGGGCGTACGAGCCGAGGCAGCGGGCCGCCTCCGGCAGCCCCAGGTTGCGCAGCGCGTTCACGGCGCTGAGCGGGTAGTTGAACAACGCGCCACGGTAGAAGATCCGGCTCATCCGGGGTCGGGTGAGGAAGTCCTCGTCCGGCAGAATCTCGTGCCAGAACGCCTCTACCCGGGGCACCTTCGTGAAGAACCGGTGCCCGCCGATGTCGAACCGCCATCCGTCGCGTTCCACGGTCCGGCTGATCCCGCCGACCACCTCGTCGGCCTCGAAGACCCGGACCGACTTGCCGTGCCGGAGCAGCTCGTACGCGGCGGTGAGACCCGCCGGCCCCGCGCCGATGACCACCGTGCCGTGCTGCTCGCTCATGCTGCAGTGCCCCCTGCTCACGTACCGTGGTTGAGGCGCCCTGCGTACCCGCTCTGCGTCGAATGTCACCCTCGGTCAACGATTGATTCCGCTCCGGAGTGGCGTGTGGCGGCGTACAACGGGTTGGACGACACTCCGTGTGACGGGTGGGCCGGCGGATCGGGGGAGCGGGCGGATGCACCGGTGGCGGAGCGGCGCGGCGACGCTGGCCGTCCGATTGGCCGAGGCCGGCCGCGCCGGAGCGCGCGCGGCCCGTCGGCTGCCGGCGCCCTGGTCGTACGTGATCGGCCTGTTCCTCGGCGCGAAGCTGCTGCTCACCCTGCTCGGGCTGCTGGTCCTGCACGCCTGGGACGGCGTTCCCGGGGCGCCACCGGCGGACGACGCGTTGATGTGGACGCAGCAGCGGGAGGTCTCCGGGCATCGGTGGATCTCCTTCTGGTTCGCCTGGGACGGGCTGCTCTACCTGCGGCTGAGCGAGCTGCCCCTGACCGGGCCGTGGAACGATTTCGGCTTCCCGTTGCTCTACCCGTTCCTGGCCCGGCCGGTCGGCGCGCTGCTCGGCGGCGACAACGCGCTGGCCCTGCTCTTGATCAGCAACGTCGCGTTCCTGCTGGCGCTCTGGTACGGCTACCGGCTGGCCGAGCTGCTGCTCGGCGACGCGCAGGCGGCTCGCCGATTCACCCGGTACCTGGTGCTGCTGCCGACCGCGTTCCTCTTCCAGGCGGCGCTGACCGAGTCGCTCTTCGTCTGTCTCGCGTTGGCCGCGTTCTACTACGCCGAGCGACGCCAGTGGCTACTGGTCGGCGTCCTCGGTTACTTCCTGGCGATGAGTCGTTCCGTTGGCCTGCTCGTCGCCCTGCCGTTGGCCCTGGTCCTGCTCCGTCAGCACGACTGGCGGCTCGGCCCGCGCGCGCTGCTCGGCTACCTGCGGATCGGCTGGCCGTTGCTGCTGCTGCCCGCCGGCTGGTTCACCTTCATGGCGTTCTGCCGGTGGCGCGGCGGAGACTGGTTCGCCTATCAGCACGCCCAGCAGACCGGATGGGGCATCAGGGTGCAGAACCCGGTGCCGGTGCTGCTGAACGGGCTGGCCGGGGAGTCGCGCGACGCCGGTCGGGTCCTCTTCGCCGTGGCCGTGTTGGGCGTGCTGGTCGCCGGGTTCCGCCGCCGGGAGCTGGCCTACCTGGTGTACGGCGTACTCATGGTGCTGGTGCCTCTGTCGATGGGCCCGCCGGTGTACCGGAGCCTGCTGCGCTACCTGCTCGCCGCGTTCCCGGTGGCCCTGGTGCTGGCCCGCTGGGCCCGCCACGCCAGTGTCGACGTGTGGCTGACCGCGGCGCTCGCCGTGGTGCAGGGCGCGCTGTTCGTGCTCTGGCTCAGCTACTGGACCCACATGATCATCTGATCGGGCCGCGCCCACCGGTGATCCTGGCGTGGCCCGGTGCGGGTGCGACCGTGGGGCCTGTGCGAGGCTGCTGCCCGTTGTCCGAAGCGCAGTCACGTGGAGGCCCGGTGTTTGCCCTGCCGCTGAACGAGGAAGTCGAGCTGCGCCCGCTGAACCCGTGGCAGGCCGAGGAGTTCCTCGACCACCTGAACCGGGCGCGGGAGCACATCCTGCCCTGGGTGTCGCCGGCCTTCGTCGCCACCGACCTGCCGTCGGCCCGCGCGCTGTTGCAGCGGTACGCCGACCGCTGGGCCAGCGACACCGGCGGCATCTGGGGTCTGTGGTGGCGGGACATCCTCGTCGGCGGGGTCATGTTCGTGTCCCTCGACGCGACCCGGGGCGTCTGCGAGGTCGGCTGCTGGGTGGAGCCGGAGGCGCAGGGGAGGGGCATGGTCGCGCCAGCGGTCCGCCGGATCGTCGACTGGGCCGTCCGCGAGCGCGGCATCCAGCGGGTGGAGTGGCGTACCAACGCCGACAACATCCGCAGCAAAGCCCTCGCCCATCGACTCGGCCTGCGCCTCGACGGCACACTCCGCCAGGTCAGCCCAGGCCCGCACGGTCGCATCGACCTCGAAGTCTGGTCGGTGCTGGCCGACGAGTGGTTGGCCGCGCCACTCATCGTCCACTGACGACAGCGAATAGTTGTCATACCCGGGCGGCACCATGCATCCATGGCCGTCCCCGCGCTCACCCCGCACCCCGACCCGCCGCGTTCCGTGCCGCTGCGTGAGGCGCGCACCCGGTTCAGTCAGCTCGTCGCGCTGGCCGAGCTGACCGACGCGGTCACCGTCGTCACTCGCGACGGCGATCCCCGTCCGGTCGCCGCCATCGTCCCCGCCACGGCCGCTCGCAGCGGCGCGCAGGCCCGCGCCGACGCCGACCGGCTCGCCACGGTCACCGCCGGCTGGGCACGGCGCCTCGACGAGCAGCACCGGCGCAGCAGTCAACGGCACACCGCCGAGCTCGGCGCGATCCGTGCGGCGCTGGCCGAGGCGTGGGCCGAGCTGGATCGCCGGGTCGTCCCGGGCAGTGACCCGACGCTGGCCCGGCTGCGCGCCGCGCACAACGACCTGCTCGCCGGCTGACGTCAGCCGGTTGCCGGGTAGGCGTGCGTCTCCGCCGCCTTCACCGCCACCCAGACCCGTTGGCCCTGGATCAACCGCAGCTGGGCCGCGGCGGAGGGCGTGACGTCGGCGGCCACCCCGATCGGCCCGTCGAGCTGCACCCGTACGTTGTCGCCGTGCCGCTGCACACCTGCCACGGTGCCCGCCCAGGTGTTGCGTGGGCTGCCCTCCGGTCGGGTCGGGTGCAGGGCCACCGCCGCCGGGCGGAACGCCACGAAGGCTTCGCCGTCCAGCCGGTCGGCGACCGTGAGGGTCAGCTCCGGCGCGACTCTCACCCCGTGCCCTTCGGCCCGACCACGGTAGAGGTTCAGCCCGACCAGCCGGGCGACGTAATCGGTGCGCGGGCGGGCGGTGACGCTCGGCCCGTCGCCCTCCTGCACCACCCGGCCACCCTCGACGATGACGAGCCGGTCGGCCAGCGCCAGCGCGTCCAGCGGGTCGTGGGTGACCAGCACCGTCGCGCCCGGGTGGGCGGACAGGTGGCGATGCAGCTCCGCGCGAGTGTCCAACCGGGTGCGGGCGTCCAGCGCGGACAGCGGCTCGTCCAGCAGCAGCAGTGCCGGTGCGACGGCCAGCGCGCGGGCCAGCGCCACCCGCTGCGCCTGGCCGCCGGAGAGCTGTCGGGGGCGACGGTGCGCCTGCGCGTCAAGCCCCACCCGGCCGAGCCAGTCCCGGGCCGTGGCACGGGAGGCCCGCCGGTCGATGCCGTGCCGGCGCGGCCCGAAGGCCACGTTGTCCAGTGCGCTGAGGTGCGGAAAGAGGAGGTAGTCCTGGAAGACCACGCCGATCGACCGGCGTTCGGTCGGCACCCAGCCCCGCGTCGCCGGGCGGTCCAGGTCGACGCCGTCGAGGGTGACGTGCCCGTCGGTGAGCGGATGCAGCCCGGCCAGCGCGCGCAACGCGGTGGTCTTGCCGGCGCCGTTCGGGCCGAGCACCGCGACCACCTCGCCGGGCGCGACCCGCAGCGGCACGTCGAGCCGGAAGGCGCCCCGGTCGACGACGAGCCGGGCGTCGAGCAGTGCAGCGCTCATGGGCTGGTCATCCAGCGGTCCCGCAACGCCACCAGGATGCCCACCGACACGACGAGCAGCACCAGGCTGAGCACGATCGCGGACTCCAGGTCGGTCTCCAGCGCCAGGTAGACGGCGAGCGGCATGGTCTGCGTCCGGCCGGGATAGTTGCCGGCGAAGGTGATGGTGGCACCGAACTCGCCGAGCGCCCGCGCCCAGCAGAGCACCGCCCCGGCGGCCAGCCCGGGCGCCACCAGCGGCAGCGTGACATGGGTGAAGGTGGTCCACCGGCTCGCGCCCAGCGTCGCGGCGGCCTCCTCGTAACGGTGGTCGGCGGCGCGTAACGCACCCTCCACGGCGATGACCAGGAACGGCATGGCGACGAACGACTCGGCCAACACGACACCCGCGGTCGTGAAGGGCAGGGTGATGCCGAACGTGGCGTCGAGCCAACCGCCGAGCAGTCCTCGCCGGCCGAAGACCAGCAGCAACGCCACCCCGCCGACCACCGGCGGCAGCACCAGTGGCACGGTGACCAGCGCGCGTACCAGCCGGCGGCCGGGGAACTCGACCCGGGCGAGCACCCAGGCGAGCGGCACCCCGAGCAGCAGGCAGAGCACGGTGGCCAGGGTCGCGGTCTGCACCGACAGCCGCAGAGCGGTCAGCGCGCCCGGCTCGGTGAGCCGTTGCGGCAGGGTCGTCCACGGTGCCCGGATCACCAGCCCGGCCAGCGGCAGGACGAGGAAGAGCAGCCCGAGGCCGGCGGGGATCAGCAGGGCCGCCGGCACCCGCCCCCGCCGTCGGGGCGTGGCGTGGTCGAGGACCTGAGTCATGGAGCCTGGAAGCCGGCCTCGGCGAGGACCGCCTGCGCCGGCGCCGAGCGGACGTACGCGACGAAGGCCCGGGCGCCGGTCGGATTCGGCGCGTCCTTCAACGCGAGGATCGGGTAGTCGTTGACCGCTCGCGCCGACTCGGGAAACTCCACGCCGGTCACGTCGGCGTGCGCCGCCCGCGCGTCCGTGCGGTAGACCAGGGCCGCGTCGACCTCGCCGAGCTTCACCTTGGCGAGCGCGCCCCTGACGTCCCGCTCCAGAGTGACAGGTGTCAGCGCGACGCCGGCCGCGTCCAGGGCGGTGCGGGCCGCCGCGCCACACGGCACCTGGTTGGCGCAGAGCGCCACCTTCACACCGGGCCTGGTCAGGTCGGCCAGGCCGGTCACCTGACGCGGGTTGCCCCGGGGCACCGCGATCACCAACTGATTGCGGGCGAAGATGCTCGGTGCGCCGTCGGCATTGCCGGCCTCGGTGACCGTGGTCATGTTCGCCGGGGCGGCCGAGGCGAACACATCGGCCGGCGCACCCTGATTGATCTGGTTGGCGAGGGCGGAGCTGCCGGCGAAGTTGAGGGTCACGGCGCTGCCCGGGTTGGCGGCCTCGAAGTCCTTGCCGATCCGGGTGAACGACTCGGTCAGCGAGGCGGCCGCGAACACCGTCACCGCGCCGGTGACCCGGCCGTCCGCGGCACCACCGGATGCCCGGTTGACGCCCGCGCCGCAGCCAGTGACCGTCAGCGCGGCCACCAGCACGGCCACCACCGTGCGCATCGTCCGCGTGCTCATCCGCCGGCCCGTCCCCGCGCCGCCGTGGGAGCGGCCCGTTCCACCACCACCGTGGTTGATTTGATCACCGCGACCGCCACCGACCCGACCCGCAGGTCGAGCTCGTCGACCGCCTCCCGGCTCATCAGCGACACGACCCGGAACGGGCCGGCCTGGATGTCGACCTGGGCCATCACCGTGTCCTTGCGAACGTCGACGACGATGCCGCGCAGCCGGTTGCGGGCCGAGGAGAACTCGGCGCCCGCGTCCGGGTCGGCGGCCTGGGCGCGGGCGAAGGCGGCCAGATCGACGCCGTCGATCACCCGGTGGCCGTGCTCGTCGCGCTGGGCGGTCAGACGCCCGGCGTCCACCCAGCGGCGAACCGTGTCGACACTGACGCCGAGCAGGTCGGCCGCCTCCCCGATCCGGAACCTCGTCACCCGCTCACCTTAACGCCCGCACTTGCCAGGGCGAAAGCCTGAAATGGGCAGCACCCGCGTAGGAAAGCGGCCACAAGTGCCAGCAGTTGCACCGCCACGCTTGCCGTCCCGCATGATCGCGCTCGAACCAGGATGTAGTGGTGTCGATGCATCGATGAGGCCACTACATCCTGGTTCGAGCATGACCTTGACGGTGTTCAGGGCTGGCGAGGATGGCCCTTGAGGTGCCGACCCAGCTCGCGGGCGATCTCCCGGTTGGCGTCCCGCTCGGCCAGCGTCTGGCGCTTGTCGTAGGAGCGCTTGCCCTTCGCCAGGGCCAGTTCGACCTTGGCGAAGCCGTTCTCGAAGTACATCGACAGTGGGACCAGGGTCACACCGCCCTCGCGGACCTTGTCCAGGATCCGGTCGATCTCGGCCCGGTGCAGCAACAGCTTGCGGTTGCGGCGGGGAGCGTGGTTGGTCCACGTGCCGTAGGCGTACTCGGAAATGTGCAGGCCGTACAGCACGATCTCGCCGTCGCGCTCGTGCGCGAACGCGTCGACCAGCGAGGCCCGCCCCTCGCGCAGCGACTTCACCTCGGTGCCGACCAGCACGATGCCCGCCTCGTAGGTGCGCAGCACGGTGTACTCGTGCCGGGCCTTCTTGTTCGAGGCGATCAACCGGCGTTCGGGCTGCTTCGACGGGCTCACCCGGCGACGATATCCGGCCGGCGGATCAGCCCGTCCCGGGGCGGCCGGGGTGAAGCCGCGCGATCAGATCCCGCGCCGCGTCCGCGAACGCCTTCTCTGACTCCGACGGCCAGTGCGCCAGGATCGGCGGGGGAACGCTGTCGCTGGGTGGCGGCACCACGTCCAGCGGGTCGGTCAACCGCCGGTCCACCGCCGCCGGCCCGGCCGGCGTCTCGCTGCCCCCGGCCCGGTGCGGGGCGAAGATCCAACCGCCGATCGGGTCGGTGTCACGCCACAGGTTCACCCAGCGCCAGCCGACCCGCTCGCCGATCTCCTCAAGTGCCGACACGTTGACGGATGCGGGAAACAGCCGCGAGTACAACCGGCGCAGCGGTGACCCGTGGGTCAGCAGGGCGACCCGGTCGGTGATCCGGGGCGGCAGTTGCAGCACCGTGGCGGCGAGCAGCACCGAGCCGTGGCTGTGCCCGGTCAGCAGCACACCCTGACCCTGCTCCACCAGGTAGGAGATCCGCTTGGCCAACTCCGGCACGGCCCGCTCGGCGTAGCAGGGCGGGGCGAAGGGGTGCGCCGCGCGGGGCCAGAAGGTGCCCAGATCCCACAGAACGCCCACGTACCGGCGAAATCCCGCCGTCCGGTACGCGAAGATGCCGCCGATCACCAGCCCGAGTATGAGCGCGGCGATCACGTAGCTGCCCGTTCCGATGAAGAAGTTGACGAAGCCCTCGGGGAGACCGACGTACTGCTGCAACACGTCACCGGGAAAGATCTGGAACAGCCCGAGCGCGCTGGTCGCCAGTCCGAACGCGGCCAGCCCGGCGTAGACCACGGTGAGCGGCTCCAGCCATTCGGTGAACCGTGCCCGGGCAACCGTCTGCTCGACCTGGCGCAGCCGTTCGGCCGCCTCGGGCGGCGCGTGCGGAAAGTCCGCCGCGACGATCGCCCGCGCGGCCCGCCACCGACTGCGCCGGGTCAGCACCGTGACCACTCCGGCCGCCAGCAACGCGCTCAACACCGCCAGGAAAAACCCGAAGATCGCCCATTTGTACGCCAGGGGCGGGCTGGTCACGAGCCCGTCCGCGGTCGTGCCGCCACCGTCCAACAGGTCTGCGGTCCGGTAGACCAACTCGGCGGAGAACGCCACCGCGAGCCCGGCGGCGATCGTGACCAGGACCGGTGCGCCCAACGCACGCAGCGGCGCGGGACGCCCGCCGCCCCGCCGCCAGATCACCACGGCCGCGAGGATCACCACCAGCACCGTCTGGCTGACGAACAGCCAGGCCACGATTGCGCCGTACCCGGGCAACGAGCGGCTGTTCGACCACGGCGCCGGGCTGATGACGATGTGCACGATCACCAGGATCGTCACGCCGCAGGCGATCGTCCGCAGCCCGCGGAAGAAGGCGTCCATGCCCGGCGCCGGGTCGGTCCGGTCGATGCTCCGCACCGCGATGAGCAGGACCAGGCAGGTGAGCAGCACCGCCCCGGTGGCCGTCAGCAGCACCACCATCGCCACGGAGCGGTGCTGGCTGGCCCGCGCGGCCAACAGGCTGCCGTCCAGCGTGGCGAAGGCGGCCGCGACGTGCACCGAGCGCAGCCGACCGACCAGCGGTGCGCCGTCCCACTGGCCGACCGCGCTCAACCGGTGCTTCGACGGTGCCGGATCGCGGGTGTGGAACGCGTCGAACGAGTGACTGAGACGGGTGCTCAACCACCAGACGAGCCCGATCGCGGCGACCGGCATCAGCGCCAGCACACCCAGGCGCAGCCCGGTCGGGCGGCCGCCGAGCCAGGACAGCCAACTCCGGTCGGTCATACACGACGGTGTGCCCATGCAACGCCAGGCGATCAGATCCACCGCCACCCCGACGATGGAGAGCACGTAGAGCATGGTGAGGGTGAGTGCGAGCACCCGGCACAACGCGACGACCACGTTCTTCCAACCGTGGATCGCCGGATGCATCCAGAGCGCCACGTTGCAGAGCATGAACGGCAGCAGGAACACCAGCGACAGCGTCCGCACGGCCGTGCCGGACGGTAGGTCGCTCCAGCGGTACGCCTCCAAGGTCACCCCGCCGGTCCCGGTCGAGTCCGGATAGCCGGGACGCGGTCGGTAGAACCCTCCGCTGCGGTCCCCGGCGACCTGGTGCACGTACGGTCGGTTCAACACCTGGTCCGCGCCCGACCCGGAGACGCCGTGCACCCGCAACTCCACGATCCCGCCCGACGTCGGCTTTTCGGTCGGCGACACGTCCGCCATGGGCCCCCCGAGGTGTGCGTGGCAGCCGGGCGGTGGTCGATGTACGGCCACCCGCACGGCTCCCCGGCTTACCCATCCCCAACCCGGTCAACCGTGCATCGGAGCCCAGGCGATGGTGCGGTCCGCCCGCAGCAGGTGATTTCATGGCGCCATGGCGAACCCGGTGATCCTCAGCGTCGACGACGACCCCGTGGTGTCCAGGGCGGTTGCCCGGGACATCCGGCGCCGCTACGGCGACCGCTACCGGGTCCTGCGGGCCTCCTCCGGACCCGAGGCGCTGGACGCGCTGCGGGAGGTCAAACTGCGTGGCGAACAGGTGGCGCTGCTGCTGGCCGACCACCGGATGCCGGAGATGACCGGTGTCGAGTTCCTCGAGGCGGCCATGGACATCTTCCCGGCCGCCCGCCGGGTGCTGCTCACCGCGTACGCGGACACCGACGCCGCGATCGAGGCCATCAACGTGGTCGACCTGGACCACTACCTGCTCAAGCCCTGGCATCCGCCGGAGGAGAAGCTGTATCCGGTGGTCGACGGACTGCTGGAGGCGTGGGCTGTCACCCCGGACGCGGCGAGCGCCGAGATCCGGGTCGTCGGGCACCGCTGGTCGGCGCCGTCGTTCAAGGTCCGCGACTTCCTGGCCCGCAACCTCGTGCCGTACCGCTGGATGTTGTCCGACGACCCGGAGGGCATCCGCCTGCTCGACGCGGCCGGGGCCACCGAGGCGGACGTGCCGCTGGTGGTGACGGCCGAGGGTAAAGCGTTGATCGCCCCGACCGAGACCGAGTTGGCCGCGCTCGCCGGGCTGACCGTGGTGCCCGCGTCCGACTTCTATGACCTGGTGGTGATCGGCGGTGGCCCGGCCGGCCTCGGCTCGGCGGTGTACGGCGCGTCGGAAGGGCTGCGCACCGTGCTCGTCGAGCGACGGGCGACCGGCGGGCAGGCGGGGCAGAGCAGCCGCATCGAGAACTACCTGGGCTTCCCGGACGGCGTTTCCGGCGCACAGTTGACCGATCGGGCCCGGCGGCAGGCGGTCAAGTTCGGCGCCGAGCTGCTCAGCGCCCGGGAGGTGGTGGGTCTGAGTGAGGCCGGCGGTGCCCGGCTGCTGCGCTTCGGCGACGGCACCGAAATCGCGGCGCACACCGTGGTGCTGGCCACCGGGGTGTCGTACCGGGTGCTCGACGCCCCCGGCCTTGCCGACTTCACCGGCCGGGGGGTGTTCTACGGCGCCGCCGCGACCGAAGCGCCGAGCTGCGTCGAGCAGGACGTCTACATCGTCGGCGGGGCCAACTCCGCCGGCCAGGCCGCGGTGCACTTCTCCCGGTACGCGTCGAGGGTGCACCTGCTGATCCGCGGTGCGGACCTGACCGCCTCGATGTCGCGTTACCTGATCGACCAGTTGGAACGGATCGACAAGATCACCGTGCACCCGCACACGGCCGTCGTCGGCGCGGCGGGGGAGGATCACCTGCAACGGCTCACCCTCTGCGACACCCGCACCGGGGAGGCCCGCTCGATCGACACTTCCTGGTTGTTCATCTTCATCGGCGCGGAGCCCCGGACCGACTGGCTGGACGGGGTGCTGGTCCGCGACGGGCGCGGCTTCATCGTCACCGGCCCGGATCTGCTCGCCGGGGGGCGGCGGCCGGCCGGCTGGTCGCTGTCGCGCGACCCGTACCACCTGGAGACCAGCGTGCCGGGGGTGTTCGCCGCCGGGGACGTGCGGGCCGAGTCGGTCAAGCGGGTCGCCTCGGCTGTCGGCGAGGGTGCGATGGCGGTGTCGCTGGTGCACCGCTACCTGGAGGCCCAGTGAGCGCGAGGAGTGAGCCGGTTTTGCGAGCCCCGCAGTCGCGAACGAAGGAGTCCCAGTGAGCGCGAGGAGTGAGCCGGTTTTGCGAGCCCCGCAGTCGCGAACTAAGGAGTCCCAGTGAGCACCGAGTCTGATCGGTTGACGCCGGCGCAGTTGCGCACCCTGTTCCTGTTCGAGTCCCTCGACGACGGGCAGCTCGCCTGGCTGGCCGAACGTGGGCGCGTCGAGCAACGCGCGGGCGGCACCCTGGTGTACGCCGAGGGCGAGCCCGCCACCTGCTTCTTCGTGTTGATGCGCGGTGCGGTGGCGTTGAGCCGGCAGGTGCGTGGCGATGACGTCGAGGTCAGCCGGACCGATCAGCGCGGGGTGTACGGCGGTGCTGTCCAGGCGTACCTGGGCGACCAGGTCGACCAGACCTACCGCAACAGTCTGCGGGCGGTGACCGACGCGGACTTCTTCGTGTTGCCGGCGGAGGACTTCGCGCACGCCCTGCGGACCTGGTTCCCGATGCCCATGCACCTGCTGGAGGGGCTGTTCTTCGGTATGCGAAATTCACAGACCGTCGTCGGCGAACGGGAACGGCTGTTGGCCCTGGGCTCGCTCTCGGCGGGTCTGACCCACGAGCTGAACAATCCGGCCGCGGCGGCGGTGCGGGCCACCTCGGTGCTGCGCGACCGCGTCGCCGGGATGCGACACAAACTGGCCATGGTCGCCGACGGTCGGCTCGACGGTACGGCCCTGCACGGCCTCGTCGCGTTGCAGGAGGAAGCGGTGGCCCGGGTCGCCACCGCGCCGAAGTTGACCCCGATGGCCACCGCCGACGCCGAGGACATCCTCACCGACTGGCTGGAGGAGCACGGGGTCAGCGGTGCCTGGGACCTGGCGCCGATCCTGGTGGGTGGCGGGCTCGACGCGGCCTGGTTGGCGCAGGTGAAGGCGGCGGTTGGTGCCGCGGACCTGGAAGCGGCGGTCCGCTGGCTCACCTACACGGTCGACACCGAGTTGCTGATGCGCGAGATCGGCGACGCGGTCACCCGGATCTCCGGTCTCGTCGACGCCGCCAAGCAGTACTCGCAGCTGGACCGCGCACCGCACCGGGTGGTGGACGTGCACGACCTGCTCGACGCCACGCTGGTGATGTTCAAGGGGAAGATCCCCGCCGAGGTCAAGCTGGTCCGCGAGTACGACCGCAGCCTCCCACCGGTTCCGGCGTACGCGGCCGAGCTGAACCAGGTGTGGACCAACCTGATCGACAACGCGTTGGGCGCGATGGGGGAGAAGGGGGTGCTGACCGTCCGCACCGGACGCAGCGGTGACCTGCTGGCGGTGGAGGTCACCGACAGCGGTCCCGGTATCCCGCCGGAGGTGCGGCCGCGCATCTTCGAGCCCTTCTTCACCACCAAGCCGGTCGGTACGGGTACCGGTCTGGGGTTGGACATCTCGTACCGGATCGTGGTGCACAAGCACCACGGCGACATCCGGGTGGAGACCGAACCTGGGCGGACCACGTTCCGGGTGCTGCTGCCGATCACGGAGGGCGCACCGGACATGCCGAGCGACGCGCCGATTACCTAAAGACATCGGGCAGTCGCGGGCAGTAGTCTCGGGCGGCGTCTGTGATCCCCGCCCCCCGAGGAGGGTCCGTGGAGTCGATGGCCCGCCAGCGCACCGCTGCCGAGGACGACGACCAGCCCGATGACCCGCCGGCTGGCACCATGCTGCCGGAGCTGGAGGACCGCGACTGGTTGCACCACGCGCAGGAGTTTGCGCACACGAGCTTCTGGGCGGTGGCCCGCCGGCTGCCCCGGCTGGTCCGGGAGGCGGTCGGGCTGGCCTGGGCCACCAACCGTCGGGACACGCTCGTCTCGATCGGCCTGAACATCGCCGCCGGGGTGATGACCACGTTCGGCCTGCTCGCCACGACCAGCGTGCTGCGCGAGCTGTTCGCCGCCGGCCCCACCCCGGACCGGGTCCGATCGGCTCTGCCGGCGCTGATCGTGGCCGCGGCTGCGGTGTCGGCGCGCGGTGGCTTGGCGATCGCGGCCGGCTGGGCCCAGGCCCGGCTGACCCCACAGATCAACTATCAGGTGGAGCTGCGGCTGTTCGAGGCCACCACGGCAGTGGATCTGGCCGCGTTCGACGACGCCGGCTTCGCCGAGGAGATGGACCGTGCGCGTGACCGTGGGATGGCCGAAGCCGCGTACATCGTCGACCACACCGTCAACCTGGTCACCGGCGTGGTCGGGATGCTCGCCACCGCCGTGGCGGTGACCGTCATCCAACCGCTGCTGCTGCCCTGCCTGCTACTCGCCGCCGTGCCCCAGGCGATCACGGCGGTGCGGATGGCGCGCCGGGAGTATCTGGCGATGCTGGCCCGGATCACCCGGCGACGCCGGATGTGGATGCTGGCCCACCTGATGGCCAACCGGCGCACCGCCGCCGAGGTGCGCGCGTACCAGATGCGCGACTTCCTGCTCGCCGAGTATCGCGGGGTGATGGCCGTCGAGACCCGGGCCCAGTTGCGGCTGGTCCGCTCACAGACCGGCACTCGGGTCGTCGGCGCGACGGTGGCGGGGCTGGCCACCTTCGGGGTGTACGCGGTCCTCGGCGGCCTGTTGCTCAACGGGATGGTCGCCCTCGCCGCCGCGGCCACCGCCCTGCTCGCGTTGCAGTCCGCGCGGACCAGCCTGGGCGTGGCGGTCATCGCCACCAACTCGCTGTACGAGGACGCGCTCTACTACCAGGACTACCAGGACTTCCTGGCCCGCGCCCACGCCCGGGTGCCGACCGGCGGCGACCGGATCGCCGACGGTGTCGACGTGATCGAGCTGACCGACGTGAGCCTGAGTTACCCGGACACCGACACGCCGGCAGTGGACCGGGTCAGCCTGAGCGTCCGCCGGGGCGAGGTGATCGCACTGGTCGGCGAGAACGGCTCCGGCAAGACCACCCTGGCCAAACTGATCGCGGGGCTCTACCAGCCGACCGGCGGGGTGATCCGCTGGGACGGCGTCGACGCCGCCGAGTTGGACCCGCGCACCCTCGGCGCCCAGGTGGCCGTGATGACCCAGGAGTGGTGGAAGTTCCCCTTCACCGCCGGGCAGAACATCCGCGTCGGGCGGCACGACCGCCCGCCGGAGCGATCCGGCCCCAGCGTCCAGGAGGCGGCCGCCGCAGCCGCCGCGCACGACATGATCGTCGGCCTGCCGCACGGCTACGACACCCTGCTCGACCGGGAGTTCAAGGACGGCCACGAACTGTCCGGCGGCCAGTGGCAGCGACTCGTCGCCGCTCGCGGCCTCTACCGGGACGCCGCCCTGCTGATCTGCGACGAACCCTCCGCAGCCCTGGACGCGCGCGCCGAACACGCCCTGTTCCAGCACCTGCGCCGTCGCCCCGACCGGGCGGTCGTCCTGATCACCCACCGGCTGGCCAACGTCCGGCACGCCGACCGGATCTTCGTCATGGAACGGGGTCGACTCGTCCAACAGGGCCGCCACGACGAGCTGATGGCCGCGAACGGCCTCTACCGCGAGCTGTTCGACCTTCAGGCCAGCGGCTACCTGACGAGGGCCGACGACGCCCTGCCCCGCTGAGGCGCGCTCGCACAGCAGCCTCACCCGCCCTTGCCCACCCTCCGCCCGCTTGTTCCCCCGCGCCGTCCTCGCGTGCCGTCCGCCCCGCGCAAGATCCTGCTCGATCCTGGTTGTAGTGGCATCAAGAGCCGACGAGGCCACTACTTGCAGGATCGAGCACGATCTTGCGCGGTCGGGGGTGTTCGGGGCGGCGCGGGGTCAGGCGAGGTGGTTGGGGGTCAGGAAGTCGGCCAGGACCTGGGTGTGGGTGGAGAACGCCAGCTCGACCGGGTCGGTGAGCACCAGCCACTCGCTTGCCTCATCGGTCGGCGCAGACGATGGCAGGTCCTCGGCCGCCCGTTCGGGCAGCACCCCGAAGATCATCATCGTGCCGCCGGCGGGAGCGCTGTGTACCGCGAAGAGTTGGGCGTCCTCGGCTGCCGCGATCAGCCCGGTCTCCTCCCGCAGCTCACGGACGAGGGCGTCGGACCACTCCTCGCCGTACTCGATGAAGCCGCCGGGCAGCGCGAGCAGGCCGCGGGCCGGCTCGATGTCCCGGCGGACCACCACCACGCCCAGGCCCTCGGCGGTGCGTACCGGCAGCACCGCGACCGCGACGGGCAGGGGGTTGCGCCAGACGGTATCGCCGCAGACCGCGCAGACCCGCGGCCACCCGGCGGCCGCCGGGTAGGCGGCGCCGCAGAAGGAGCAGTGCGAGTACGGCGAGCCTGTCATGCCGCAGCACGCTACCCCGCGCCGCCGGTTCCGCCGCCGCTCGCTTCTGACGTCGCGCGCCGCTGTATTCGCTCAGGCCTCCGGGGCTCCGGTGTAGAAGGCGGTGGTGCGTTCGGCGGCGGCCTTCGCCTCGTCGGCGTCGGTGCCGGCGGCGATGCTCGCCTCGCACCACAGTTGGCTGCTCAACTCCATGGTCCGTCGCCCCTCGTCGGACGCGCTCCACTCGGCGCTCTGCTCCGGGCTGACCCCGCTGCCGTCGCCGGCCAGGTGCGAGGCGAGACCGAGCAACCCGAGGTCCCAGCCGACGCCGACCGCGCCCGGCCCGAACTGTGCCCACCGGTCCTGGTCGACGTGCGCGATGTGGTCCAGCTCGAAGCGGGTCCGCTCGGCGTCGATCGGGGTGAGGCGGACCTCGATCCAGCTGACCTCGCCGCCCATCTCCCAGGTGGCGGTGAAGCGGTGCGGCGGCTCGCAGCTCTCGATGGTGCCGCCGGCATTGCCCTGGAGTTGGTACCTGCCGTGCAGCCGCAGGTCACCGGTGATCGGCAGGAACCACCGCGGGATGCGCTCGGCGTTGGTGCAGGCGTCCCACAGATCGTCGAGCGTCGCCTGGTAGGTCTGGCTGAGCGTGCTTACGCGGGCCTCGCCGGCTGCCAGGGTGCGGGTGCCGACCTGCCGCTGGACGGCGTTGATCTGCTCGATCGCGTCGATCATCAGGTGTTCCTCTCGTCGGGTGGGTCGGCGGGCCCGCCCAGCCGACGCTCGCGTCGGCCCCGGGCCAGCTCGGTGGCGAGTGCCGCCAGCGGTGGGGTCCAGAATCGGCGGAAGTGCTCCAGCCAGCCGTCGACCTCGCGCAGTGGGCGTGGGTCGACCGCGTACAGCCGCCGGGTGCCCTCCGGCCGTACGGTGGCGAAGCCGTTGTCCCGTAACACCTTGAGGTGCTGGGACACGGCTGGCTGGGAGATGCCGAACTCGTCGCGGATGACCGCGCTGACCGCGCCAGCGGTCTGCTCGCCGTTGGCGAGCAGCTCCAGGATGCGGCGCCGGACCGGATCGCCCAGCACGTCGAAGGCGTGCACGACGCCTTTATATCACCACTGGCTTATTTAAGCGAGCGCCGATGGTCCGACGAGCTTGTCCAACCGGATCGGCAGATCCCGGATCCGTACGCCGGTGGCGTGATGCACCGCGTTGGCGACGGCCGCCGCGGCGCCGACGATGCCGATCTCACCGATGCCCTTCACCCCGGCCGGGTTCAGCTCGTCGTCCTGTTCGTCCAGCCAGTACGCCTCGATGGACTCCACGTCCGGGCATGCGGTGATGTGATAGGTGGCCAGGTCGTGGTTGACCCAGTCGCCGTACCGCTCGTCGAGCACGCCCTCCTCGTGCAGCGCCATCGACAATCCCATCGTCATGCCGCCGATGAGTTGGCTGCGCGCCGTCGTCGGGTTGACGATCCGCCCGCCCGCGAACACCCCGAGCATCCGGTTCAGCCGCACCTCACCGGTGTCCGCGTCCACCCGCACCTCGGCGAACTGCGCCCCGTACGCGTACCGGGGCAAGGTGGGCTGCCCGCCCACCTCGTCGTCGGTGCTCACCTCGACGGTCACCTCGCCCGCGGCCCTGCCGCCGGGAAGATCCCGAAGTTTCTCGCGTAGCGCCTGACCGGCCCGGATCAACGCCCAGCTCCAGCTCGCCGTGCCCATCGAGCCGCCGGCCACCGGCGCGGTCGGCAGGTCGCTGTCACCGATGCGGATCTCCACCCGCTCCGGCGGCACCCCGAGCGCGTCGGCGGCCACCTGCCACATCGCCGTTCGGGCGCCGGTGCCGATGTCGGTGGCGTTGATCCGCACCAGGAAGCTGCCGTCGGGCCGGGCGGTGGCCGTGGCCGACGACGGCCTGGCCCGGGCCGGGTAGCTCGACCCGGCCACCCCGGTGCCGATCAGCCAGCTCCCGTCGCGCCGGGCGCGGGGCGTCGGGTCCCGGTCCGCCCAGCCGAAGCGCTGCGCACCCTCGCGCAGACAGGCCACCAGGTTGCGGCTGGTGAACGGCCGCCCCTGGTCGGGGTCGACCTGCGCGTCGTTGCGGATCCGCAACTCCACCGGGTCGATGCCGACGGCGGTGGCCAGCTCGTCCATCGCCGACTCCAGGGCGTACGCGCCGGGGCACTCGCCGGGAGCGCGCATCCAGAACGGTGTGGGTAGGTCGAGGCGGACCAGCCGGTGTGTGGTGCGTCGGTGGGGTGCGGCGTACATGCTGCGGGTGTAGACGGCGGTCTGCTCGGCGAATTCGTGGAGGGTCGACGTCTGGCTGATCGCGTCGTGGCAGATCGCGGTGAGTCGTCCGTCGGCGTCGGAGGCGAGCCGGACCCGCTGGATGGTCGGGGTGCGGTAACCGACGGGCCCGAACACTTGCTGACGGGTCAGCGCCAGCTTGACCGGTCGGTCCATGTGTCGGGCCGCGAGGGCGGCCAGCACCACCGACGCCTTGGCGTACCCCTTGCTGCCGAAGCCGCCACCGACGTGCTCGGCGACGACCCGGATCGTCTCCGGGGGCACCTCGAACAGCTCGGCCAGCGTGGCCCGCACCGGCGAGGCGCCCTGGGTGGAGTCGTGCACCAGTAGCCGTCCGTCGCGCCATTGCGCCGTCGCGGCGTGCGGCTCCATCGGGTTGTTGTGGTAGGCCGGCGTACGATACGTGGCGTCCACCCGCACCGGGGCGGCCGCGTACCCGGCGTCGAAATCGCCCTCGGCGGTGTCCGTCGGATAGCTGGGGTTGACCTTGTCCGGCCGGTACAGGCCGGGGTGGTCGGCGGCGAGCACCGTGCTGTGCGGCCCGGCGTCGTAGTCGATCCGGACCAGCCGGGCGCCCTCGCGGGCCGCCTCCAGGCTGGTGGCCACCACCACCGCGATGAACTGCCCCCGGTAGTGCACCGCCGGTTCCTGCAACAGCCACAGCTCCGGCTGCGGGCCGTGCGCGAGGCGGGGCGCATTGCCGTGGTGCAGGACGGCCAGCACGCCGGGCGACGCGAGCGCCTCCGCCGAGTCGATCCGGGTGATCCGGCCCCGCACCACCGCCGAGGGCACCGCCCAGCCGTAGGTGATCCCGTCCACCGGGTACTCCGCCGCGTACCGTGCGGTGCCGGTGACCTTCTCCCGACCCTCGAGTCGGGGGTACGCCCGGCCGACCGCGCCGGTGCTCACCGCGCTTCCTCGGCCAGCTCGCTGAGCGCCCGCACAGTGATGGCCCGGGTCAGTGGCACCTTGAAACCGTTGTGCCGCAACGGGCGTGCCTCGGCCAGTTCCGCGTCGGCGGCCCGTCCCGCCAGCTCCGGGCTGAACGTCCGACCTCGCAGCTCGGCCTCGGCCCGGTAGGCCCGCCACGGCCGGTGCGCCACCGCCCCATAGGCCAGCCGCACGTCGCGGATCACGCCGCCGTCGAGGTCCAGCACCGCGGCCACCGAACCGACGGCGAAGGCGAACGAGGCCCGGTCGCGCACCTTCAGATACGTCGAGCGGCGCCCGGCCGGCAGCGGCGGCAACCGGACGGCGGTGATCAGCGCACCCCGGGCCAGCGTGGTCTCGCGTTCGGGGTGCGCCCCGGGGGAGCGGTACAGGGCGGCGATCGGAATGTCGCGGCTGCCCTCGGCCTCGTGCACCTCCACCACCGCGTCGAGTGCGGTCAGCGCGACGGCCAGGTCGGACGGGTGGGTCGCCACGCACTGTTCGGACCAGTCCAGCACCGCCAGGTCGCGGTTCTGGCCGTGCAGTGCGGCGCAACCGCTGCCCGGCGCACGCTTGTTGCACGCCTTGCCGGTGTCCTGGAAGTAGACGCAGCGGGTGCGTTGCAACAGGTTGCCGCCGGTGGTGGCCATGTTGCGTAGTTGCCCGGAGGCGGCGGCGAGCAGGGCGCGGGCCAGCACCGAGTAGTCCCGGCGGACCACCGGGTGGGCGGCGAGGTCGCTGTTGCGGACGGTCGCGCCGACCCGCAGCCCGCCGTCGGGCAGCTCCTCGACGGTGTCCAGCGGAAGCCCGGTCACGTCCACGAGCAGGTCGGGGCGCTGCACCCCGAGTTTCATCAGGTCCACCAGGTTGGTCCCGCCGCCCAGGTAGGCCGCCTGCGGTTCCGCGCCGAGCACGGCGACCGCGTCGGCCACGTCGGCTGGCCGGTGGTAGCGGAACGCCCTCATCGCGTCGCCGCCGTCTCGCGCACGGCCGCCACGATGTGCGGGTACGCGGCACAGCGGCACAGGTTGCCGGCCATCCGCTCGCGGATCTCCGCGTCGGTCAGCTCGGCCGGCGCGCTCAGGTCGTCGGTGACCGCGCTGGGCCAGCCCCGGGCGACCTCGTCGAGCATGCCGCTGGCGGAGCAGAGTTGCCCGGGGGTGCAGTAGCCGCACTGGAACGCGTCGTGCGCGATGAACGCGGCCTGCAACGGGGACAGCTCGTCCGGCCCGGCTAGCCCTTCGACAGTCACCACCGACCGGCCGTCCAGCGTGACCGCGAACACCAGGCAGCTCTTCACGCGGCGGCCGTCCAGCAGCACCGTGCAGGAGCCGCACTGGCCGTGGTCGCAGCCCTTCTTCGCCCCGGTCAGGTCGAGGTGCTCACGGAGCGTGTCGAGCAGGGTGGTGCGGTTGTCCAGCCGTACCTCGCGCGCCGCACCGTTGACCTCGAACGCCACCCGCGACGAGTACCGCTCGTCGGTCGTCGTCGCGTTCTCTGGTCCGTCCTGCACCGGCCCAGACTAGCTTTACCGGTACATAGAGGGGCGAATAACGCAGGAGGTGACCCGGGGTGCCCGACCTGCCGGTGACCGCCGGGCTGTTGCTGGCCGCCGGCGCCGGGCGGCGGTACGGCCGGCCGAAGGCGCTGGTCGAGCTGGATGGCGAGCCGCTGGTGCGGCGCGGAATCCAGCTGCTGGGCGACGGCGGCTGCACGCCCGTGCACGTGGTGATCGGCGCGGGCGCCGACGAGGTGCCCGACCTGCCCGGCGCGGTGCTGGTTCGCCACGACCGCTGGCCCGAAGGGCTGGGCTCGTCGTTGCGCCGCGGCCTGGCCTCGCTGCCCGCCGACGTGTCGGCCGCTGTCGTGGTGCTCGTCGACCAGCCGCTGCTCAGCCCGGTCGCGGTTCGCCGGGTCCGAGGGGTGTACGCCGGTGGTGCGACCATCGCGGTCGCCACCTACGCCGGCCGGCCGGGGCACCCGGTCCTGCTGGGCCGGGAGACCTGGCCGCTGCTGGACGGTTACGCCGTCGGCGACCGGGGCGCCCGGGGCCTGCTGCGCGACCGACCGGACCTGGTGGTGGGGGTGCCCTGCGACGACGTCGGCTCACCGGTCGACGTGGACACCCCCGCCGACCTGCCCCGAATGGTCAGCGCCGCCGGCCCCGCCGACGCAGCCCCTCGCTGGTTGCCGCGTGATAGGCGATCATGACGATGATGCCGATCAGGCCCAGCACCGGGTTGACGAACCAGCCGAGCAGGCCGCTCAATCCGTACAGAACCAGGCCGGTGATCGGTCGCAGCCGTTGCGTCCGGACATGCTCGGGGCTGACCCCACGGTCAAGCAGCTCGGGGTGGTGGTGCAGGTAACCGAAGAACACCAGCCACGGTGCGGACATCAGCGCGGCCGCCAACGCGTACAGGGTGACGCCCGCCCGCTGGTCGGCGATGTCGCCGTGGGTGAACGCGGACGACAGCACGGCGGTGGGAAACGGAATGATCACCGCGCCGAAGAGCACGGCGAGGTTGATCCAGCTCAGGGTGAGGGTTGTCGCGCGGATCAGCTTGAGCAGGGCGTGGTGGTTGAGCCAGAGCACCCCGATGTAGACGAACGACACGACGAAGGCCAGGTAGGAGGCGCCTTCGCCACGCAGCCCGGCCAGCAGCTCGCCCTCGTGGTATTCCGGCACCCGCAGGTCGAGCACCAGCAGCGTGATCACGATGGCGAACACACCGTCGCTGAACGCGGTCATCCGATCGGTGCCGGACAGGCGTGAGCCGCTGCCGGGCTGCGCGACCTCGTCGGGGGCTTCGGCCATTGGGGAAGGCTAACCGCTCAGGACTGCGGCCTCGGGACGTTCCGTCCAAGCAACGAGGACGGCCGCCGGTCCTTACCGCCGACGGCCTTCAGAGTGGCGTCGTCGAACTGGACAAGCGCGCCGGTTGCCTGCAACGACGCCGACCAGGTGTTGCCGATGTTGACCACGTCCGGGCCCTGCCGCAGGCGGCGGCGAGCAGGCGGTTGAGCAGGTCCGACCAGGGAACCACCTCGACACGAGGCGGTTACAGTCGCCTCGAACGCCGACGGGAACGAGGTGACGAGTGGAGCTGGCGCGTGCCACCAACCGCAGTGTGCGGCTGCGCAACCGGTCCGCCCTGCTGACCAAGCTCTTCCTCGACGGCCCGCTCACCCGGCAGGACCTGGTGCGCAGTACCGGGTTGAGTCAGCCGGCGGTCAGCAACGTGGTGGCCGACCTGATCGACGAAGGGCTGGTCGCCGAGGCCGGGGCAGCCGAGTCCGACGGTGGACGGCCCAGCATGCTGTTGCGGATCGCTCCCCGCTTCGCCTTCGTGGTCGGCGTGGACGTCGGCGAGACCCGGGTCCGGGTGGAGCTGTTCGACTTCGCGATGACCCTGCTGGCCAGCATCGAGTACCCGCTCGACCCGGCTCGCACCGAACCTGACCTGGTGGCCGGGCACGTGCTGGCCGGAATCGACGCGGTAACGGGTCAGGCCGGGGTGGCCCCCGGCGACGTGCTCGGCGTCGGCATCGGCGTCTCAGGGGTGGTCGAGCAGGGCACCGAGGCCGTCGTGCACGCCCAGGCCCTCGGCTGGGACCGGGTGCCGCTGGAGCGCCTGATCGCCGCCGGCACCGATCTGCCGCTGCACATCGACAACGGCGCGAAGACCCTCGGCCAGGCCGAGATGTGGTTCGGGGCCGGCCGGGGCGCCCGACACGCCGTCTTCGCGCTGGTCGGCTCGGGCGTGGGCGCGTCGGTGGTGACCAACGGCGCCACCTACCGGGGTGCGTCCAGCAGCGCGGGGGAGTGGGGACACACCACCCTCGTGTACGGCGGGCGGGCCTGCCGGTGCGGCGCGCGCGGCTGCCTGGAGGCCTACGTCGGCGCGGAGGCGATCATCGACCGGTACCGGGAGGCGTGCCGGGGTCGACCGGTTCCGGGCGAGGACGAGGAGTCCCAGATCGCCGCGCTGGTCGCCGCCGCCCAGACCTCGGCCACCGCCCGGCGGGTGCTGGACGACACCGCCGGCTACCTCGGTGCCGCGGTGGCCAACCTGATCAACCTCTTCAACCCGGAGCGCGTGGTGCTCGGCGGCTGGGCGGCGGTGGCGTTGGGTGACCTGCTGCCGGCCGTCCGGGAGGCCGCCGGACGGCAGGCGCTGCGCCAGCCATACGAGCAGGCGTCGATCGAGCTGTGTCGGCTCGGCGTGGACGCGGTGGCGCTGGGCGCTGCCACCCTCCCAATAGCCCGCTTCCTCACCGAAGGCGGCGTCCGCCGCTGAGCGGGAGCGACCGCTCGGCCGACCAGCAAATTACACAAAAAGAATCCTCGGGATAAATAACAAAGTTATAGATCGATGTCTTGACGCCGCCGCAATCTCGCCGCAACACTCCTATGAGAGCGCTCTCCGGCCCGCGGCACCGCATCGGCGGCACCACCGGCGGCACCACGGGGCAAGCCCGAACCCACCCACGCGGCATCCGTAACCCCCTATCGACAGGCGATGTCATGACATCTCATGCAACATCCGTACGCCCGCGTCCCCGACGGGCCGTCCGGCACCTGCTCGTCGGGCTCACCGTGGCCCTGGTCGCGGCGCTCACCCCGACCGGTGCCACCACACCCGCGCAGGCCGCGCCCATCCTGCTCTCCCAGGGCCGCCCCGCCACCGCCTCATCCACCGAGAACGCCGGCACCCCGGCCAGCGCCGCAGTGGACGGCAACACCGGCACCCGCTGGGCCAGCGCGTTCAGCGACCCGCAGTGGCTCCAGGTCGACCTGGGCGCCCGCGCCACCATCAGCCAGGTGAACCTGCTCTGGGAGGGCGCCTACGGTCGGGCCTTCCAGCTCCAGACCTCCGACGACGGCGCCACCTGGACCACCATCTACTCGACCACCACCGGCACCGGTGGCACCCAGAACCTCACCGTCACCGGCGCCGGCCGCTACGTACGGATGAACGGCACCGCCCGCGGCACCGGCTACGGCTACTCGCTCTGGGAGTTCCAGGTCTACGGCGAAACCGGTGGCACCACGCCGACCTGCGGCAGCACCAACGTCGCCCAGGGCAGCCCCGCGACCGCTTCGTCCACTCAGAACGCCGGCCTCGCGGCGTCCGCCGCGGTCGACGGCAACCCGGGCACCCGGTGGGCCAGCGCCGCCAGTGAGCCGCAGTGGCTGCGCGTCGACCTGGGCAGCACCCGGACGATCTGCCGGGTGGTGCTCACCTGGGAGGCCGCGTACGCCCGGGCCTTCCAGCTCCAGACCTCGGCCGACGGTGCCACCTGGAGCACCATCTACTCGACCACCACGGCCACCGGTGGGACGCAGTCCCTCGCCGTCACCGGCAGTGGCCGCTACCTGCGGATGTACGGCACCGCGCGGGGCACCGCCTACGGCTACTCGCTGTGGGAGCTGGCGGTGAACACGACAGGCGGCACCAGCGAGCCCCCGGTCGACGGGACCGACCCGCGCAACCCGAACCTCGGGCCGAACACGTTCGTCTTCGACCCGAGCACGCCCACCGCCACCATCCAGAGCCGACTGAACACCCTCTTCACCCAGCAGGAGACCAACCAGTTCGGCCCGCAGCGCTACGCGGTGCTCTTCAAGCCCGGCACCTACACCGCTGACGTCAACCTCGGCTTCTTCACCCAGGTCGCCGGCCTCGGCCTGAGCCCGGACGACGTCAACCTCAACGGCCACGTGCGCACCGAGGCGTTCTGGATGGGCGGCAACGCCACCCAGAACTTCTGGCGGGCCGCCGAGAACCTCTCGGTCACCCTGCCCGCCGGGCAGACGGTGGAGCGCTGGGCGGTGTCCCAGGCCGCACCGTACCGACGGATGCACCTGCGTGGCGCGCAGAACCAGATCCAGCTCTGGAACGGCGGCGACGGCTGGTCCAGCGGCGGCCTGCTCGCCGACACCCGCATCGACGGCCTGGTCGTCTCCGGCTCGCAGCAGCAGTGGTACTCCCGCAACAGCGAGTTCGGCAACGGCTGGACCGGCTCGGTCTGGAACATGGTGTTCCAGGGCGTCGTCGGCGCGCCGGCACCGAGCTTCCCCAACCCGTCGCACACCGTCATCGGCCAGACCCCCCAGGTACGGGAGAAGCCGTTCCTGTACGTCGACGGCACCGGTGAGTACCGGGTCTTCGTGCCGGCGCTGCGCACCAACTCGACCGGCACCAGCTGGTACAACAAGACCCCGTCCGGCTCGTCCATCTCGCTGTCGCAGTTCTTCGTCGTCCAGGCCGGCACCAGCGCCGCCACCATCAACGCGGCCCTCGCCCAGGGCAAGCACCTGCTCTTCACCCCGGGCGTGCACCACGTCACCGAGCCGATCCAGGTCAACCGGGCCGACACCGTGATCCTCGGCCTCGGCCTGGCCACCATCCAGGCCGACAACGGCAGCGTCGGGATGCGGGTGGCCGATGTGGACGGCGTCAAGGTCGCCGGCCTGATGTTCGAGGCCGGCACGACCAACTCGCCGGTGCTGATGGAGGTCGGGCCGTCCGGCTCGTCGGCGAGCCACGCCACGAACCCGACCTCGCTGCACGACGTGTTCTTCCGCATCGGCGGGCCACACGTCGGCAAGGCCACCAACACGCTGACCGTCAACAGCGACAACGTGATCGGCGACCACATGTGGTTGTGGCGGGCCGACCACGCGGCCTCCGGCGTACCCACCGGGTGGACGCTGAACACCGCCGACACCGGGCTCACGGTCAACGGCGACAACGTCACCATGTACGGCCTCTTCGTCGAGCACTACCAGAAGTACCAGACCATCTGGAACGGCAACGGCGGGCGGACGTACTTCTACCAGAACGAACTGCCCTACGACGTACCCAACCAGGCGGCCTGGATGAACGGGTCGACCCGGGGCTACGCCGCGTACAAGGTCGCGGATTCGGTGACCAGCCACCAGGCGTGGGGACTGGGCAGTTACAGCTACTTCAACGTCAATCCCGCCGTGGTAGAGGAGCGGTCCTTCGAGGTGCCCACCAACCCGAACGTGCGGTTCACCAACATGGTGACCGTCTCGCTCGGCGGCGTCGGCACCATCAACCGGGTGATCAACAACGCCGGTGGCACCGCGAACGCGGCCAACCAAACGGTGTACCTGACCACCTACCCCTGACCCGGAGCACCCGCGCCGACCCGGTCGACTGACCGACCGGGCTGGCCGGGGCGCACCGTGGGCCGGGGCCGGCCCGGTCCCGCCGAGACCGGGCCGGCCCCTCCGCGTGCCACCGTCAACCCGCCAGCACCTCCGCCGCCGCCCGCTCACCGGCCCGCACCGCGCCCTCCAGGTAGCCGGCCCAGCGGGTCGCCGTCTCGGTGCCCGCCCAGTGCAACCGCCCGACCGGTGCCCGCAGCCGCGGACCGTAGGTGCGCCAGGTCCCCGGGGTGAGCGCGCCGCAGAAACAGCCCCGCGTCCACTCGTCGGCCGACCAGTCGTACTCGACCAGGTCCACCGGGTCTCGGGCTCGCGACCCGACCACGCCGGCGAACGCGTCCAGCAGGCACCGCCGACGCTGCTCGGGTGACATCTCGCGCAGCGCGGCGGCATCCACTGAGTAGCTGAACCCGGTCAGCACCCCGAGCGGCGAGGTCGGGGTGGAGTTGTCGACCGTCTCGGTGAGCGGACCAGAGCTGCTGGTGGACACCCCGGACAGCCCGTCGGCACGCCAGAACGGCTCCGGGTAGACCGCGTGCACCTTCAGCGCCGAACCCATCGGCATCCGCTGGGTCAGCCCGTCGCGTAGCGCGGGCAGCGGTGGGTCGTACCGGATCCGGCCGGCCAGTGCCGGCGCCAGCGCGACCACCACCGCGTCGCCGTCGACGCGCCCGGTGTCGGTCCACGCTGTCGCTCCGTCGATGGTCTGCTCGATCGACCGCACGGGTGCGGCCAGCGTCAGCGCCCCCGGCGGCAAGGCGTCGGCCATCCGCTCGGCCAGCGTCGACGGCCCACCCACGATCCGGTCCTGCTGCGCGCCCCCGGCCATCCTGAGCAACGGCTCGGTTCCGCCGGCGCTGCGCAGGTAGAACAGCAGTTGCAACAGGGACACCTCGTCCGCGCCGGTGGCCAGCAGGCCACCGGCGAGCAGTCGCCCCAGGTAGTCGGTGGTGTCGCCGTCCCCGGCCGTCGCGCGGAGCCAGTCGCCGAGGATCGTCCGGTCCCACTGCGCGGCCTCCGGCGCCTGCCAGGGTGCGGCCGGGTCCAGTCGTGCGGCGTACTCATCGAGCAGGCCGAGCACCCGGCCGGCCTGCGCGGGCGGTTCGGCCCGGCGCCGGCCGGCCCAGAGCAGGGTGGGTGCGCCGAGCGTCGCCGACGCGAAGGTAGCCAGCCCGTGTTCGGCGACCAGCGCGTACATCCGGTCCTGGGTCGGGCCGATCCACTGCGCCCCCAGGTCGAGTTGGGTGCCGTCGGGCAGCCAGCGGGTCAGCACCCGACCACCGACCCGGTCGCGGGCCTCCAGCACCCGCACCTGGGCACCGGCCCGGGCGAGCGCCAGTGCGGCGGCGAGTCCGGAGAAGCCGGCGCCGATCACGACCACCCGGATGCCGTCGGTCACGCCGGCGCTTACCCGCAACCGTCCGGCGTATGACCGCGCGTTTGCGGCGGGGCCGGGCCGGGAAACCGAGCCCGCCGGCCGCAGCAGTGGATGGGGAGAGACCATGGCGTACCGTCCGACCGTCGCCGACACTGTGCCTGACCTGGCCATCCTCACGATCGGCGTGGAGGAGGAGTTCCTGCTGCTCGACCCGGACAGTGGGCGGAACCTGCCGGTGGCCGACCAGGTGCTCGCCGCGCTGCGTGGCTCCGCCCGGGACCAGAGCCGCCAGGAGTTCCGGCACAGCATGGTGGAGATGGTCACCCCGGTCTGCGCCGACCTCAGCGAGCTACGCGCGCAGCTGGTGGCGCTGCGCCGCGCCGCCGCCGACGCCGCCACGGACGCCGGGGCCCGGCTCGTGGCCGTCGGAGCGACCCCGGTGGCCGAGCCGCACCGGACCGTGCCCGACAGGCCTCGCTACCACGCCATGTCCCGCCGGTACGGGCCGGTGGCCCACGACCCGGCGGTGTGCGGGTGTCACGTGCACGTCGGACTGCCCGACCGGGAGCTGGCCGTGCAGGTCTGCAACCACCTACGGGTGTGGCTGCCGGTGGTGCAGGCGATCACCACCAACTCGCCGCTGCACGACGGGCGGGACACCGGTCACGCCAGCTGGCGGTCGATGCAGTTGGAACGCTGGCCCAGCATCGGCCCGACACCGTACTTCGACTCCGTCGCCGACTACGACCGGACCGTCGACGAGCTGATCGCCGCCGGCATCATGCTCGACGCGGCGATGGTCTACTGGTACGCCCGACCGTCGTCGGCCTACCCGACGGTGGAGGTGCGGGTCGGCGACGTCTGCCCCGACGTGGACGACGCGGTGCTGGTCGCCGCGCTGGTCCGATCCCTCGTCGCCACCCTCGTCAACGACGTACGCGCCGGAGTGACCGCGCCGCCCGTGCGCGACTGCCTGGTCGCCGCGGCGCACTGGCGGGCCGCCCACGACGGCCTCGACGGCGAGTTGATCGATCTGCGGGCCGGCGGCACCCGGCCGGCCTGGGCACTCGTCGACGACCTGATGGCGGTGATCGCGCCCGCCCTGCTGCGCCACGGCGACCTGGGGTACGTGCTGGCGCAGTTGGCCCGGCTGCGCCGTGACGGTACCGGCGCGACCCGGCAGCGTCGGGTGCTGGAGCGCACCGGTGACCTGCGCGCGGTGATCGACGACCTGGTCGCCCGTACCGCAGCGAGCTGACCGCGGGGCGACCTCAGCGGATGTCGTGCGTCTGCAGCCACAGCTCCAGGAGCCCGAGCTGCCACAGTTTGTTGCTGCCGGCCGCCGCCTCGGCCCGGTCCGGCTCGGCGAGCAGGTGTGCCACGTACTCCGGGCGGAACAGCCCACGCTCGCGGGCGGCCGGTGCCTGCAACGCCTCGGCGACCATCTCGCGCACCGGGCCGTCCACGTTGCGCAGGGCCGGCACCGGGAAGTAGCCCTTGGGACGGTCGATCACCTCGGCGGGCAGCACCTCCCGGGCGACCTCCTTGAGGACGCCCTTGCCGCCCTGGGCGACCTTGTACTCCGGCGGGCAGTGCGCGGCCAGGGTGACCAGGTCCTGGTCGAGGAAGGGAGTACGCACCTCCAGGCCCCACGCCATGCTCATGCTGTCCACCCGCTTGACCGGGTCGTCCGGGAGCATCAGATGGGTGTCCAGGCGCAGCACGGCGTCGAGCGCGGTCTGTGCGCCGGGCGCGGCGAGGTGCCCGGCGAGCAGGTCCCGGCTGGCATCGTGCTCCAGCGCGTACGCCGGGCCGACGATGCCGCGCAGCTCGTCGTGGCCGCGGTCGAAGAACGCGGCGGCGAACGTCTCGGCGGCGCTGTGCCGGGGTGCCCCGACCAGCGGCTGGTGGTAGCCGTAGCCGGCGAACACCTCGTCGGCGCCCTGCCCGGACTGGGCGACCTTCACGTGCCGCGCCACCTGCTCGGAGAGCAGATGGAAGGCGACCACGTCGTGGCTGCCCATCGGCTCGGTCATCGCCAGCACGGCACGCCGTACGGCGGGCACGAGATCGTCGTCGGCCAACCGGATCCGGTGGTGGTCGGTGTCGTACGCGCGGGCCACCAGGTCGGAGTAGTGGAACTCGTCGCCGGACTCGCCGTCGCGGCTGTCGAAGCCGATGCTGAACGTCCGCAGGTGCTGCTGGCCGGCCTCGGCGAGCAGCGCCACGATGAGGCTGGAGTCCAGGCCACCGGAGAGCAGCACGCCGACCGGTACGTCGGCGACCAGCCGTCGGCGTACCGCCGTGCGCAACGCGTCCCCGACGGCGGCCCGCCAGTCGGAGGCGTCCATCCCCGCGTCGGCGGGCTCCCGCACGTAGTCGGGTCGCCAGTACACCTCCTCGCGGCTGCGACCGTCCGCCTCGATCACCCGCAGGGTGGCCGGCGGCAGCTTGCGTACGCCGCGCAGCACGGTGCGCGGCGCGGGCACGATGGAGTGCCAGGACAGGTAGTGGTGCAGCGCCACCGGGTCGATGCCGGTGTCGACGTCGCCGGCCCGCAACAGCGCGGGCAGGGTGGAGGCGAACCGGAGCCGCCCGGGCGTCTCGGCGAGGTAGAGCGGTTTGATGCCGAGCCGGTCGCGGGCCAGGATCAGCCGCCGCCGCACCCGGTCGACCAGCCCGATCGCGAACATGCCGACCAGGTGGTCGACGAAACGTTCACCCCAGTGCGCGTACGCCACCAGGATCACCTCGGTGTCGCCGGTGGAGTGGAAGGCGTACCCGGCGTTCCGTAGTTCCTCACGCAGCTCTGGATAGTTGTAGATGCAGCCGTTGAAGACCAGCGCCAGGCCCAGATCGTCGCGCACCATCGGCTGGCCACCCGCGTCGGACAGGTCGATGATGGTCAGCCGGCGGTGCCCGAGGGTCACCCAGCCGTCGGCGAACAAACCCTCGTCGTCCGGGCCGCGCGAGCGCATCGCCTCGGTCATCCGGGTGACCGCCGCCGCGTCGGGTGACCGGCCGTCGAATCGCGCCTCTCCGCTGATCCCGCACATCAGGCGGCGTGGTGGTGGTTCGGGTCGAACATGGGCGGCACGACGGTCCTCCTGTCACGCGTCCCGGCGGAAAATGGCCGGCTCCCGCCCGGGCGGACGGGGGCGGCTGGCTACCCGGGCGGGGGGTGGACAAACCCGCTACCGCGCCAGGAAGGGCTCTTCCCGCACACCGGCGTTGAGAAGGCCCTTGCCGCTTCAGTCGCGCAGGGTGCGCAGGATGCGGGACAGCTCGGCGCGGTCGGCGTCGTTGAGGTGGCCGAAGAAGCGGTCGGCCTCGGCCCGGCGGGCGGTCCGGATGGCGGTGCTGACGCGGTTGCCCTGCTCGGTGAGCGCGACCAGGGTCGCCCGTCGGTCGTCCGGGTCGGGCCGGCGTTCGACGAGCCCACGGGTCTGGAGGTCGTCGACGACCTCGGTGGCCGAGCGGGCCGCGATGCGCAGGTGCTCGGCGAGTGTGCCGGGGCGGACCTCGCCGTGCCGGCCCAGCACTCCGAGTGCCCGGGACTGGCTGGGAGTGATGTCCCAGGGTGCCAACGACTGCTGCGTCTGCCGGCGCAAACGGGACGCCACCGCCCAGAACGTCTCGGCCAGGCTCTCGTCGTCGCCGATGTGGGGGGTGTCCTCGGTCACCGGAATACCGTAGCAGCCAATGCGGTTGTTCCCTCATGTTGAGGTAACCTCAGCATATCCGAGCGAGAGGTGGTCCCCCTTGGAACCCACCCCCATGGGCCGCGACCGCGGCCACCGCACCCTCAGCGCCGAAGAGAAGACGCAGGCCCGCCAGGTGTCGCTGCGCCGCATCGGCCGCCTGTTCACCCCCCACCGGCCTGCACTGGCCGCCGTCACCGCGATCATCGTGCTCTCCTCGATCATCGCGATGGCCACGCCCTTCCTGCTGCGTACCGTCATCGACCGGGCCCTGCCACAGGCCGACGTGACCCTGCTGGTCTGGTTGGTCCTCGGCATGGTCGCCGTGGCCGCGGTGACCTCCGCCCTCGGCGTCGTCCAGACCTGGATCTCCACCCAGGTCGGGCAACAGGTCATGCACCGACTGCGCACCGACGTCTTCAGCCACCTGCAGCGCCAGTCGCTGGGCTTCTTCACCCGCACCCGCACCGGCGAGGTGCAGTCCCGCATCACCAACGACATCGGCGGCATGCAGTCGGTGGTCACCTCCACCGCCACCGCCGTCGCGTCCAACCTCACCACCGTGGTCGCCACCGCGGTCGCCATGGTCGCGCTCTCCTGGCAGCTCTCCCTGGTCTCCCTCGTGGTGCTGCCACCGGCGATCTGGCTGACCCGTCGGGTCGCCCGGATGCGCCGCGAGATCACCTCCCAACGGCAGCGCGAACTCGCCGACCTCAACGTCACCGTCGAGGAAGGGCTCTCGATCAGCGGCGTGCAGCTGGCCAAGACCCTCGGCACCGGCCCCGCGCTGATCGACCGGTTCACCGCCTCCTCGGCCCGCCTGGTGGACCTGGAACTGCGCAGCGAACTGGCCGGCCGCTGGCGCATGGCCTCAATGAGCATCATCTTCGCCGCCGTACCGGCGGTCATCTACCTCGCCGCAGGCCTGCCCGGCACCGCCGGCACGCTGAGCATCGGCACGCTGGTCGCCTTCACCGCCCTGCAGGGTGGCCTGTTCCGGCCGCTGATGGGGCTGCTCAACGTGGGCGTCTCGCTCACCTCGTCGCTGGCCCTGTTCGCGCGGATCTTCGAATACCTGGACCTGCCGGTCGACGTGGCCGACCCCGCCGAGCCGGTCCACCTCGATCCCACCCGGGTCCGCGGTCACCTGCGACTGGAGGACGTCACCTTCGGCTACCCGGGCAGCGACACCGCAGCGCTCGCCGGGATCACCCTGGACGTGCCCGCCGGCACCAGCCTCGCCCTCGTCGGTGAGACCGGCTCCGGCAAGAGCACCCTCGCCGGGCTGGTCAGCCGGCTGCACGACCCGACCGGCGGCCGAGTCACCATCGACGGCGTCGACCTGCGTGACCTGCGCCTGGCCGACCTGGCCGCGATCGTCGGCGTGGTCAGCCAGGAGACGTACCTGCTGCACACGACCATCCGGGAGAACCTGCGCTACGCCCGACCGGGCGCCACCGACGCGGAGATCGAGGATGCCAGCCGCGCCGCCCAGATCCACGACCTGATCGCCAGGCTGCCCGACGGGTACGACACCATGGTCGGCTCACGCGGCCACCGGTTCTCCGGCGGCGAAAAGCAGCGGCTCGCGATCGCCCGTACGCTGCTGCGCGACCCGCGCATCCTGGTCCTCGACGAGGCCACCAGCGCGCTGGACACCGAAACCGAACGGGCCGTGCAACGGGCGTTCGACGTGCTCGCCGAGGGCCGAACCACGATCACCATCGCGCACCGGCTCTCCACCGTGCGCGACGCCGACCAGATCGCGGTGCTCGACCACGGCCGGATCGTCGAGGCCGGCACCCACGACAGCCTGCTGAACCGCAACGGCCGCTACGCCACGCTGGCCGCCTGAGCGCGGCGTGCTGCTTCTGTGATCGTTGGCTCTTTGGATCGTTGGCAGCTGAGCAACTCGACACGCCGACGACTGCCCTGCTGAGCTGCCACCGATCGGGGCCACTAGCAGAAATCTCGCGTCGGCGGGCGTTGTCCACAGGTTGGAGGGCGTGCACAGGGCCGGGTTGGCGTGATTGCGGGCGTCTGGGGTACGGCCGCAGGGTTCGCGATGTGAATGTGGTGCTTCGGGACTTGGTGAAGCTCGGCCGAGGGCTGGTGACCTTCGGGGCGGCCCGGCAGGTGGTGCCGCAGTGGACGCTGCAGCAGGCGTGCCGTAACGGTGAGCTGGTGCGCGTACTGCCCGAGGTGTTCGTGGCGGCCACCCTGGTCGGTGCCCCATCCGGCGACGCTGTCCTGAGACGACTCGACCCTGCCCTGCGCCAGCGCGCGGCGCTCGCCTGGGCAGACGGCTGCGGTGCGCTCAGTCACCTCAGCGCGCTCAGCGTCTGGGGGCTACGCCCAAGGGCGGTGGGCGACCTGGTGCATCTCAGCACACCGGCGAGTGCCAGCCTGCGCAGCCGACCCGGGCTGGTCGTGCACCGACGCCGTGGGCTCGTCATCGAGCCGCCGCAGGTGGTGGTCCGGCAGGGCCTGACGGTCACCCGGCTTGAGCAGGCACTCGTGGAATCGTGGCCGGCGTTGCCGGCCTCGGAGCGGCGGGCACCGGTGATCCGGGCAGTCAGCGATTGGCTGACCACACCCGAGCGGCTGTCGGACGCCCTGGAAAGCGCCCCAAAGTTGATCGACCGGGCAGCGTTTCGAACGCTGCTGGGGAGGCTCGCTGACGGCTGCCGCAGCCCGTTGGAGATCTGGGGGCACGACAAGGTCTTCACCGGACCGGGCATGCCGGCGTTCCGCAGGCAGGTGCCGATGCGCCCCGGTCGACGCACCATCTACCTCGACATGTTTGCCGAGCGGGAGCGGGTCAACATCGAACTCGACGGGGCCGCCACCCACGGTGACCCACGTCAGTGGGAGATCGACAGGCGCCGGGACGCGCTGCTGGCGACCATCGGGATCCTGGTGGTCCGCTTCGCCCACCGTCGCCTGGTTTGCGAGGTCGACGCGGTACGCCGGGAGACCCTGGCCATCCTGGCGATCCGCAGGAACTGATGGCGTGGTGTCCTCGCCTGCCAGCGATGGACTCATCACTTGCACAACTGGAAAGCTTTCTCTTATGCTTTCCGGCATGGAAAGTATTGGGCTGGCGGAACAACTCGCGGCGGCTGAACGTGGGGCCGCCGCCCCCTACGTCGACTATCCGCCCACCCCCTGGTGGTACGCCCCATCCGTTGGAGTCTGGGCTGCCGCCATGATCGGCACGTTCACCTGGTGGCGCGAGAACGCCGGCCTGTTCGTGGCGTCGCTCGCCGCGCTGATCGCCGTCGAGATCCTGTTCGTTGTCTGGATGCGGCGTCGGCACGGCGCGCTGCCGATGCCCGGCAGGGGAACACCCCCTGTCGAGATCGCCCGGATGTGGCGCGGATACGTGGCCGCCCTGCCCGTCGTCGCACTCATCGTCGGGCTCGTCTGGTGGCTGGTTGGCGTCCCCGCCGCAGCCGGGACGGCATTCGTCCTGGTGACGGCCGGCCTTGCCTTCTACGAACGGCGATATGCCGTGGCTGCTGCCGCGACCCGGGCGCGCCTTCGGTGATCGACGGCTTGGACCCGATCATCCACGTGCCCAAGCGGTTGGCGGCCATGGCTGTGCTGGCCAACGCCCCCTCGGTGTCGTTTCGATTTCTGAAGGACCACCTGCAGATCAGCGAGTCGGATCTGTCCAAGCAGATGTCCGCGTTGGAGGCCGTCGGCTACGTCAGTTCGACGAAGGTCGGCCGCGGCCGCGGGGGCAGCACGACCTACCGGATGACCCAGGCCGGGCAAAAGGCTTACGAACAGCACTGCTCTGCCTTGCTGGCGCTGATCCGCGGCGCCTAGCCCCGGCAGTGCGGGATGGCGAGGCTTGCCCGGGGCTGGCAGCCTCGGCGGCGTGGGCAGCGCACGCCCTCAAGGAGAGTCACGCGGTGGCGTTGCGGATGACGGCGGACCTGCGGCCGGGGTCGCACAGCCACCCGATCGACCGGGAGGAGGGCCACGCCCGGTTGGCCGAGTCGGATGCCCGCCGCACCATCGTCTGGGAGAACCTGCTGCTGCTCGGCGACGAGCCGACGGTCGTCGCCGCCGCCAAGTGGCGCGAAGCGGTCTGGCAGGTCGAGCGGCTCGCTCGGGGGCTCGTCGAGGCGCCGCCGGACATCGCCGAGGTGCTGACCCAGGTCAACGAGGCGCGCGACGGTTACTACCGGGCGGGCCGGGGGAGCCTCGGTGTCCGGGGCGGGTCGGTGGAGCAGTCCGCGGCGCTGCGGCAGGCGCTGCTCGGCCGGTCCACCGCGACCTCGGACGTCGTCGCCGGCTGACAGCGGCCGCTCCGCGGGGTGTCCTGGCGGTCCCGGGTCGATGACAATCGTGCGGTGCGACGTCGGGGCTGGAAGTGGGGATCGCTGACCGTCGTGGCGGTGCTGGCTGCGGGCGGCACGGCATGGGTGTGGCTGCGTTACGACTTCGAGAAGGTCAACTGGACCTGGGGCGTCGTCGCCGGGGTGATCGCCGTCTATGTCCTGCTGGACCAGGTCTTTCGCACCGGGGCGACCGGTCTCGCCGAGGCCGCCGCCCACCGTCGCGCCGCCGCCGACGAGCTGTTGGAGCTGATCCGCCGCGACCCGACAGACGAAGCGCTGCTGCGCAGCGTCGACGAGCCGTACCCGCTGCCGGTGCGCTGGCGCACCGCTCCCGGCCGGTTCCTCCCCTCGTGGCGTGCCATCGGCCGAGCCAGCGACGCCGCGCCGATGGATCTCGCCGGCGGCGACAGGACATTGTGGAGCTGCTACCGCGACATACCTTCCGGACGGCTCGTGGTGTTGGGGCCGGCCGGCTCCGGCAAGTCGATCATCGCGCTGCGGATGGCCCGGGAACTGCCCTTGCACCGCGAGCCGGACGCACCCGTACCGGCGTTGGTGCCGGCTGACTCCTGGGATCCCGACCGAGAGAACTTCCACGACTGGCTGGTCGACCGGATTGGTCGCCGCTACCCGCAACTCGCCGCCGGACACCCGCGCCGCGATGCCGTGCTGCGCGACCTCGTCGAGACCAACCTGGTCGTGCCCGTCCTCGATGGGCTGGACGAGGTGCCCGAAGACCGCCTGATCGCCTGCCTCGACGAACTCAACGCGCTGCCCACTCAACGTTTCGTCCTCACCTGCCGCACCTCCGTCTACGAGCACTACCTGACGCAGGGCGAGAAGCTGCGTGGCGCCGCCGTGGTCATGCTCGAACCCCCGGCACCGGGCGAAGTGGCCGACTACCTGGTCGACGCGGCCTCGCTGCATCAGGTCGACAACTGGTCCACGGTTGCCGCCGCGCTCGGGGACGACCCACAACTGACCGCCGCGCTCTCCACCCCACTGATGGTGGCGATGGCCCGCAGCGCCTTCGACCAGCCGGGCACCGATCCCCGTGACCTCGTGTCGCTGGCCCGCGACAAGGGCCGGCGCTCCGTCGAGGACGACCTGCTGACCAGGGCCGTGGACGCAGCCCTGCGGTCCCGTCGCGGCACCCAGGGCCTACGAAGATGGGAACCCGAGACCGCCCGGCGCTACCTCGCCTTCCTCGCCGCGCATCTGGAGTCCCTCGACGTCCGGGAATTTCGCTGGTGGCAGTTGCCGACCGCGCAGCCCGGCCCGTTCTGGGCACTCGTCGCCGGCGCGCGTACCGCAGCGGCGGTGTGGCTGACGCTGACGCTCTCCGCGGACGCCCTCACGGCAACGGCGAAGCTGGTCACTCACCCATCCACCCGGAACCTCCTCGACGTTCTGGTCCGCGAGAGGGGCACCCTGGCGCTCACGGCCTTCCTGCTGGCCGCCGTCGTTGCGCTGGTCCGCGGCTCGGGTCGGGCCGGTCGGGAGCAACCCCGCCGGGTGGCGTTCATCGGCGGGATCCGAGCCTTTCGATTCGGGTTGCTCAGCGGGCTGATCAGCGGTGCGTTCTGGGCTCTGGTCACGCTCGCCGTCCTCTCGGCCGTCACTCCCACCCCGCAACTGGTTGCGCTGCTGAACCGTGTCCCGGCGCTGCCACCGTGGCCCGACTCGGTCCGGGCCGCCGTCGTGGTCGGTCTGCTGGCGTGGGCGTACCGGGCGGTCCGGGCCGGACTGGGCGTGGACGTCGCCGCGCCCGCAGCCGAACTCGGGGCGACCAGCGTGATCGAGACAGTCGAAGCGGACCGTGCTGCCAGCGTCGCCTCCGCGCTGGCCAGCGCCGCTACCGGCGTCCTCCGGCTGCTCGTCGGCGTCGCCGCGCTGCGTCTCACCGGCGTGTTGTCCGCCGCACCGCCGCTGCCGGCGCTGGCCTACGCCGGGGTGGGGCTCGGGCTGGGCTGGTGGCTGCACCGGCGCGGCGGCGGGGCATGGATGCGCTTCGCCCTCACCCGTGCCACCCTCGCCGTCCGCGGCCGCACCCCGCACCGGCTGCTCGCCTTCCTGGCGTACGCCGAGACCGTCGGCCTGCTGCGCGACGGCGCCGGGGCGTACCGCTTCCGGCACGGCCGTCTGCAGAGCCGACTCGCCGGCGGTTCGGTGAGCGCGCGACGCGGCAGCCGGCTGCGCGAGGAGTTCGGCGTCGAGCTCGCCCGGGCCGGCTACTGGCCGGAGGCACTCGGCGTCTTCGCCGACGTCACGCGGGCGCGAGCTGCGAGCATCGGTCACGCCGACGATCTGACCGTGGCGGCGCTGCGTCGGGCGCTGCTGGCCGGTGCGGCTGCGGGGGAGTGGACCCGGCTGGCGGGCCTGCTGGCGCTCATCCCGCCTCCCGCCGAGCCGGCGCCATTGGCTGATCAGCGGCAGCGGATCGCACAGCTGATCGCGGACGGTGCGCCGGTGACACAACTGCTCGTCGCCGCCGAAGGGTTGAGCCGTGCGGCGACCGACGTGGGTGCGGCAGGGAGCCGCCCGGACGGGAGCACAGCCGGCTCTGGTTCCGAGGCAGGCCGGGCGGCGCCCGGAGTGGAGGAGTTCCTGGCCGTCCTGCAACAGGTCAGTGGGGACACCAGCGCGGCGCGTACCGGGTTGGACCGGTTGCTCAGCGCTGCCCGGCAGGACGTCGGGGAACCGGCACCCATCGGCGCGGGCCTGCTCGCCCGGCTGCTCATCGACGACAGCCAGCCGGTCGAGGCCCTGCTCGTCTGCCACCAGGAACTGCTCCTTGCCGATCAACCGCCCGACCGGGTCGACCTGCTGCTCCTCGCCGAGACGTGGCGCTGGTCGGTCGAGGTGATGCGGCAGAACACCGACGAACGAGCCGAGCTGCGCGGTCGTATCCGAGCTGTGCTGGCCGGAAGACGGAAGCACCCGCGGCGAATCGAGCTGGGCCGGCGCGAGCTGGCCGAGCTGGGACTCCAGCTGTGCCACGCCGTGATCGAGCACCAGACGCTGGGCCCGCTCGCGGTGGCGGCGTCCCGGCGGCTGGTCGCCGTCCTCGCCGAGCCGGCCATCGTTGCGCAAACCGTCACCCGCAGCGCCCCCATGTGGCACGGCGGCTGACACCGACTGACGGGTTCCGGACACTATCGACGGCCGTGTAGGCGGTTTGTCGGACGCTGCCGCGACACTGAGGCTTCCTCGACGGGAGGTGCCTCGTGCCGTATGTCAGGTCACACACCAGGAAGGGCGGCGCGCGGGTTCGGGCGCACTACCGAAGGCGGCGCACCGGCAGCGTTCGGCGCAGATCGACGGTCCGCCGCGTGACCGGTGGCGGCAGATTGGCCAACGGCTGGGCTCTGGCGCTGTGTGCCGTCGTCGGTTTCGTGCTCCTCCGCATGGTCATCGATTTCGTGCAGCAGCACCCATACTGGACCGGTCTCCTGGTGAGCCTCGTCGTTGTGGGGGCGACCACGGTGGGTCTTGTGGTGTCGAAGCAGCGTGCCCGCGAGCGGGCCGACCAGGCCCAGCGGGACAGGCTGATCGCGGTGACCGACGCGATGAGCGGCCCCGAGTTCGAGCAGTGGTTCGCGCGGCTCCTGGTCGCCTCCGGGTTTCGCAAAGTGACGGTGTGCGGCGGCTCTGGCGACCGAGGAGCGGACGTCACGGCGATCGCTCCCGACGGTCGACGTGTCGTGGTGCAATGCAAGCGGCAGAGCTCCAGCAACCGGGTGGGCAGTGCGGCGATCCAACGCTTCGCTGGCACCTGCCGGGACATCCATGGTGGCGATATCTGCATGCTTGTGACGAACAGCTTCTTCACCGCGGGCGATGGCATCCAGATAGCCCGGCAGCTCAACATCACGCTCGTCGACCGGAACGCACTGGAAATGTGGGCCTGGACGGGGAGGCCCGGGTCCATCGTGGAAGGCGGACCGCACTGATGCTCCCGGGGGATTGTCGGGTCATCGGATACCTCTGCGAGGCTGACCCGGGTCAGCGAGGCGCGCGACGACCACCACCGGGCGGTCCGGGAGAGCATCGGTGTCCGGGGCGGATCGGTGGGGCAGTCCGCGGTGCTGGGGTATTCAATCGGTCCGACGCCAGACCCGCACAGCCCGAGGGGACCTCATCCCGCCCACGTTGCCGGTCGCGGTCAGCCTGGTCGAACGCTTCCCGTCGCGCGCCTCGGCTACACCAGGAACACCGGCACCTGGACGCTGTACTACCGAGACCGCAACCTCCGGCTCCATCGGTACGACCTGATCCCGCTGCGGCCGATTTCCCGACAGCATCCGCAGTCCCAGCGGCGTACCGTCCGGGCCAAGAATTGGGAGGAGTCGGATGAGTCTTCTGCAGCAGGCTGAGCAGTCACCAGACACCGAGCGGATGTTCGATACGGACACGAAGGCGATGGGCTACCTGCCCAACTACACCAGGCTGTTCGCTCACAGCCCGGCAGCGTATCTGGCATGGCAGCAGCTCAACGGTGCGGTGAAGGCCGGGATGGAGCTGCGCCGGTATGAGTTGGCGACCCTCGCCGCAGCCCGGGCACTGAAATCCTCCTACTGCGGCCTGGCGCACGGGAAGGTCCTGCGAGACAAGTTCTTCGATGCGCCGACCGTCGTCGCCATCGCGTCAGACCACGGCAGCGCCAGTCTCTCCGCGCAGGAGGTCGCAGTCGTCAACTTCGCCGGCAAGGTGGCGGCCGATGCGACCTCAGTCATCGAGGCCGACATCGTGGACCTGCGCAGTCACGGCCTCGATGACACGGAAATCTTCCGCGTGATCCTTGCCGTTGGCGCGAGATGCTTCTTCAGCACCGTCCTCAGCGCTGCTAGGGCCGAGCCCGATCCCCAGTACAGCGAGAGCCTCGACGTGAATCTGCGGCAGGCGCTGAGCTTCGGCGGCTAGCCCGCGCGAAAACGCACCGGCCAGGCTGTCCGAGCGCCCGCGGGCGAGCGCGAACTTATCCAGGAGGTTGCGTTCGCCGCACGACGCCCGACCGAGACGGATTAAATGACGTGTGCGCCGAACAGGTTCAGCAGGGCCGTCTGCTCGGGCCTCGGACGCAGCAGGGATGTTCCATTGGTGGCAGGGAAGATCTGGAGGCGACGATCCCCGGCGAACTGCACCGACGCCGGCCGTCGATGGTGAGCAGTTCGCCGGGGGAGGGCCGCGCGGTCACCAGTGGCCGGAGTTGGGGCGCTGCGTCGGCGGGCACTCGCGGGCGTGCATGGTCTGCCAGTCACGCAGCGCCCGCCTGATCCGGTCGTTCTCTTGGCCGAGCAGCCGTACCGTCTCGTTGAGCATGGCCAGTTCGTCGGCCACCCGGACCTGGAACTCGCGTACCTCAACGGGGTCGACGCCGCGCCGGCACGCGGCGAACTCGCGGGTCCGCACCTCGTGCGGTGTCAACCGGGCCGGGTAGCCGGCAGGGTAGGGCTGGCCACCTCGATACACCTGAGCCACGACGATCCTCTCTGAGGGCAGGCGGGAGCGCGGAAGGTCCTTGTGGTGGGTCTGGAAGGGCGGGCCGTCCGCGGCGGGGGCCGCGGGCGACCCGCCCGCTCCGCCACCGCAGCCCAATTCAGCGGTACGACAGCAGAGCAGTCCGGTGGGTCGGGACGGGCACACGCACCCGCCCCGACCAGGGGATGAGCCGAACTCGTTGCCACGCGAGGAGCAGCTCAGGCTCAAGAGTAACGACCTATTCGTTTAAGTCAACCACGGGGTGTTGTCGTTCGCGGGCGGTTCGTGATCGAATTGGCGAGCCACGCAAGGAGCGCCATGCCTACAACACCTGACTACATCCGCATCGCTGATGACATCATCGCTGGGGTCAAGGCGAAGAGGCTCAAGCCTGAGGACAAGTTGCCGCCGATCGCGCAGATGGCAACGGACTACCAGGTCGGCACGTCCACCATCCAGATGGTCTACGTGCGACTCGAAGCCCTGCGTGTCATCCGACGCCATCAGGGCAAAGGCATCTTCATTACCGACCCCAAGTCCTGGATGCGGGAGCCGTAGCGGCACGGGTGCTTTACCACAGGCGGGTAGGGTTCGGGCCCCTGTCCACAGGTGCTTTCGCTGTCCACAGCACCCCCCGCGAGGACAGTGTTCGACGGCAGGTTGGGTTCGTGGACGCGCGCCTTCAATCCATCCTCGACCGATGCGGCGGCCTGGCTACCCGACAGGACGTCCTCCGCGTGGCGCCGCCGTGGACACTCCAGGGCGCATGTCGGGCCGGTCGGCTGGTTCGGCTACTCCCCGGGATCTACGGTGACGTTGCGTTGATCCGTCACACCAGCGCGGACCTGCCGCCGCTGGCCCGAGTCGAGCGGGACGTCGCCCGACGTGCTGCGCTGGCTTACGCCGACGGGCGTGCGGCGCTCAGTCGGCTGACCGCGCTCGACGTGTGGGGCCTGCGCCGCCAACTACCGGGGGAGCCGGTGCACCTCGACCTACCCATCGGATCGGGCTTGCGTGACCGGCCACATCTCGTTGTGCGCCATCGCTCCGGTTTCACGGTTGCGCCGCCGCACGCGGTGGTACGCGAAGGCTTGCCGGTTACCCGGCTCGACCGGACCCTGGTGGACTGCTGGCCGCTGTTGCCGCCGGTCGACCGAACGGGCCTGCTCATCCGCGCGGTCAACGACCGGCTGACCACCCCGCAACGCCTCGTCGCCGCGCTCGCCGGGGTGCCGAGGACGACGGGTCGCGAGGCGCTGCGCCTCTTGCTGGACCGGCTTGTCGCTGGTTGCCGAAGCCCGTTGGAGATCTGGGGCCACGACCACGTGTTCATCGGCCCAGGTATGCCGACGTTCGGCCGGCAGACGCGGGTGCAGGTCAGCGGCCGAACCATCTACCTCGACATGTTCGCCGAGGCGGAGCGGGTCGACATTGAGTTGGACGGGGCTGCCAGCCACGGCAAACCGGCCGAGCGTGAGATCGACCTTCGGCGCGACGCCCTGCTCGCCACCATCGGTATCCTCGTCGTCCGCTTCACCCACCGCCGCCTCACGGCAGACCCGCTGCAGGTCCGCCAGGAGACCCTCGCCATCCTCGCCGCCCGCCGCCGCGCTAGTCCCATGATCAATTGATGGAAAGTAGGCGCCAAGAGCCACCCAGACCTACTTTTCATCAATTGATCATGAAGGCGGGGCGGGGCGGGGCGGGGCGGGGTGGGGTGGGGTGGGGTGGCGGAGTGCTGTTAGGGGTTTGCGGCGTTGGGGTGGGTTTGTTGGGGCGGGATGAGCGGCGCGGTCACCGGGTCTGTCGGGTGTTCGGCGTGGCGGCGGAGGAGTTCGGTGATCCAGCGAGCGGCTTCCTTCTGCGCGGTGAGCATGTGGTCGCGGGCGTCGGCGATGTCCTGGTCCTCGGCGTGGGCGTCGAGAAGCGTCGCCCACTGGCGGCTCAGCTCCTCGGCGTACCGGGCCTTGCGAAGCTGCTCGTCGAACTGGTACTCGAGCTCGACGAGCCGGTCGACGTGCGGCTGGAGCGCCGGCATGATCCGCTCGTCGAGGCGGACGGCCGCGTCGGGGCGGCAGGTGATGACGATGTCACCCCGTTGGTAGTGCCACTCGGGGTCCTCGGCGAGCGCCTGCTGCAACGCCAGTTCGAGGTCCCCGGCGCGGTGCGGCGGTAGGTCCCGGGCGGCGTCGGCGGCGATCCGCGTCAGCCGCTGGATCGCGTTGGGCTGGAAGTACTGCACGTACCAGCTCAGCACCTCGGCCCGCAGACTCGCCGGTGACGACCAGGCGAAGGTGGCGCGGATGTAGAACGAGTACACGTATCCGCGTGCGGGCACCGCGATCAGCCGGGGCGCGTCGCGCTGTTCGACGAGCGGGCCGGACGGTGACGGTGCTGCCGCGGACCCGACGGGCGCCTCGTCCTGTAGTGCGGCGACCAGCCGATCCCAGGTACGTGCCCACCACCGCCAACCGCGGACACTCGCGTCACGGGCGATGGTCAGCCCGCGAATGCCCCGGTGCCGCCATTGGTCCGCAGGCCTCGGCCTCCCGTCGGGGGCGTCCGTCATGGCACCCCTCCACGGTCACGGATCCGCGTTTCACGCTAACAACCGGTGACCGATATGCCCGTCGCCACGCCGTCACCGCCGCACCCGACACCGACACCGCGCCGTCGCTTGTTGATCGTCGGGCGGCGTATGCCGGTCAGGCGGGCGGCGCGGGCCCGGTCGTCGACCGGTCACGGCTGCGCGGGGCGGTGCGGGTGGCGGGACCCGCACCGCCCGTCCTGCGGGTCAGTGTGTCGCGGGCGGGATGCTCTGCTCGTACTGGAAGACGTTGCGCGGGTCGTACTGCGCCTTGATCTTGCGTAGCCGCTCGAAGTTGCGTCCCCAATAGGCGGTTTCCCACTCCGCCATCCCGATGTTCGGCACGTTGACGTAGGCGCCGTCCACGTAGGGCCGCAGTGCCTGGCTGAACTCGGCGATCCAGGTCTGGGCGATCGGGGTGATGGCGTCGCCGCTGTCCGGCTCCCCGCGAGTGCCCCAGCCGGCACCGGGCTCGGAGTAGAAGAGCGCGTCGCGGTGCGGGAAGGCCGCGCCACCGAAGGGTTCCTGCCGTTGCGCCCCGGTGCCGAAGGCCTGCGTGAAGAAGTTGCTGTCGGGGGAGGGGGAGTCCTCCATGAACGCGCGGATGATGCTGATCGCCTTCTTCGGGAACGGCTCCATGGTGAACTGTGAGAAGAACTTCCAGTTGGCGGGCTCGTCCTCGGTCGGAATCTGGAAGCCGGCATAGGTCTCGCTCCAGCCTCCGATCTGCACGGTCACCGTGGGGTTGCCGACCGAGAGGATCGGCGCCAGCAGCTTCCTCGCCTCGGCCTCTGATCCTTCGGCGAGAACCCCGAACAGCAGGATCTCGGTCGGGTGGACCTCGAGCTGGCTGCCGAGGCGGGGGTCGGCGAACGGTGCGCTGCGCTGCCAGGAGTCGAAGACTCCGTGCAGGTCGTCGAGGCCCTCCCAGGTCGCCTGGACGTAGGCGACGCTCTTGAGCGGCGCCACCTTGTAGGTCAGCGAGGTGACGATCCCGAAGTTGCCGTTGCCCGCTCCGCGCAACGCCCAGAGCAGGTCCGGGTGGTGCCACGGGTCCACCTCGAGCACCTTCGCGCCGTCGGCACCCGCCGCGACGACGATCTCGGCCCCGATCAGGTTGTCGCACGCCATCCCGAGATAGCGGGTGAGGAAGCCGAAGCCGCCGCCGAGAGTCGCACCGGACAGGCCCACGGTGCCCTCCGTTCCCGTCGTCGCCGCCAAGTCGTACTCCCCGAGCGCGGTGATGGCCTCGGACTGGTTGAGCCCGGCGCCGACCCGTGCGGTGCGACTGGCGGTGTCGATGTGGGTGTCCTTCAGCTCGCTGACGTCGATCACGATGCCGTTGTCGACGTTCGACCAGCCCTCCAGGTTGTGCCGGCCGCTGCGGACCCGCAGGGCGACGTCGTTCTGCCGCGCCCACGTGAGGGCGTTGACCACGTCCCGGGTCTCCTGGGCGAAGACGATGACCAGCGGGTAGTGGACGAAGAGCTCGTCCCAGCCGATGCTCGCGTCCGCGTAGTCGGGGCTCTGGGGGCGGACGATCCGGCCGGTCAGCTCAGCCAGCGGGAACTTGTCACCGAAGGACGGGGCGGGGCCGTCGGCTGCGATCGCCGAACTGCCGGCGATCATGCCCGGGAGAGCGACCGCTCCGGCACCGACGGCCGTCGCCTTGAGCAGGTCGCGACGAGAAAGGTCGCGCATGGTCGGGTTCCTCTCGATCGGCGTATCGCCAGAAAATTCGACCGAGAGGGCATTTGCCTCCCATCTGGCGCAAAACCACCGTAATGCGAGAGGGTTCGTCGAAGATCCGAGAACTTGTCGCGGAACCCGGTCGGGTGATGCCCGAGCCTGGTCAGTTCGAGTGGGCGGGCTGATCCAGGATGGCGCTGAACCGCTCCTCGGCCAGGGAGAGCTGGTCGAAGATGTGCCGCTTCACCGCCGGTGACAACGGTGTGTCCGGCCGGCCGATCAGATCCCGGAAGAGCGGCACCAGCGGCCGGTACTTGCGGGCTGACGACACGACCTTCGGCCCGACCGTGTGGATCACCCCCACGCCGTTGTCGGTGAAGTCCGACACCTTGATCACCCGGGCCCAGGGCTCCCGGTCCAGACTGACCGCCAGGTGCTCCCGGTACTGCGCGTTGCGGTCCCGCTTCGGGTCGTACAGCGGGTTGGTGACGGCGGCGACCAGGGTGGCCACCCGCGGGCCGAAGCGCGCGGCGAGCGCGGCCAACGCAGCCTCGGTCGGGTCGCTCCCCGGGTCACCGTCGGCCAGTTCGCCAGGGTGGTCCTCGACCGCGTCGTGCAGCAGACCCGCGACGATCACGTCCACGTCACGGACCTGGTAGTGGTGCATCAACCGGATCGCCACCCGCAGCAGGTGATTGAGGTACGGCTCGCGGACGCGTCGGTCGTCGCGGTGCAGCTCGGCGGCGAGGTCGAGCGCGGCGGTCAGCCGGGCCCGGGCGCCGTCGTCGAACCGCAGGACCTCCAACCGGAAACGCTCCAGCAGGCCCGGTTCGCCGTGGATCTCGGTGATCGCGTGCATCGGCATGCTGCCCAGATGTGGCGGGAAGTCCATGCGTCACTTATAGCCGATCTTCACGACATCGATGAGCCCGTTCGTCGTCGACCCGACCATGAGATTCGGCGGCGAACGCCGTGGGCGATGCTCCAGTGATCGACACCGTTTCGCCGACGTTGGGGTGTCCGGGCGCCCGGACACCCCGATATCGGCGACCTGGAGTTGATCAACGCCTCTCGGTCCGCAATGACGCTGCTCAGATCGGCAGCCGGTCGGCGCCGGCGAGAGGGCCGACCAGGAGGGGGACCAGTGGGGCCGGCAGGACCGGGTCGCGGCGTAACGTCGGGGTCCAGCCCGCGTCGGAGCCCAGGTCGGGGTCCTGCGCCGCGTTGTACGCCGCCAGCAGGTCGACCGGTCGCGCCGGGCCGCTGCCTCGGCGCACCCACGAGCCCCGCTCGGTCAGCGCGGTGCCGCCCCAGCCGTAGAGCAGGTCGCCCGGGTCGACCGTCGCGTCCAGGGTGAAGAAGTTGTTCTGCACGTAGATCGCCGACTGGACGCCGACGCCGAGCGCGTACTGGAAGTCGTCCCCACCGAGCCGGTAGTGGTTGTTGTAGACGTCGACCTGGCCGAAGCGCACCCGGGGCAGCCGTTGCAGGACGCTGTCGAAGAGGTTGTGGTGCAGGGTGACCTTCAGCCGGCCCACGTCGGGACCCACGATGTTGGACGAGCCGATCAGCATCAGCTTGTCTCGCCCGACAAAGCGGTTCCAGGAGGCGGTTACCAGACTCGCGGTGTGCGTGACGTCCAACGACCCGTCGTGCACCTGGTACGGCCGCCCGAAGTGGACCGGCTGGGCGCTGTCCGGGTTGTCGCCGTCGCTGAAGGTGTTGTGGTCGACCCAGACGTTGTCGCTGCGGCGCACCGAGATCTGGTCGTACTGACTGTTCCAGTTGCCGGCCTCGCCGTCGGTCGGCGACCAGGCGGGGAAGCAGTCGCGGGCGTCGACGAGGGTCAGGTTGCGGACGATGACGTTCGACGCCCGGTCGATCATGAGGGTGAGCCCGGTCAACCGGGCCCCGCGCAGCCCGACGATGCTGGTGTTCGGGCCGACGTTGATCTGGGTCTGCCGGGTCTGGTTGGTCACCGAGCGGACCCGCGCCTCCTCCAGTGGCCCGGTCGGCGGCACCCGGCCCCACACCGCCGGGTCGTACGCGGCCAGGTAGGCGTCCAGCCGGTACGACGGATCGGCCAGCTCGGCGCAGCTCAGCGGCGTACCGTCGGGCCCCTCGAAGCCGTCGACGGTGCCGTCGACGTAGATGAGCTTCGGCGTGGCATCGGTGGCGTTGCTGGCGTTGTCGCCGCCGAGCGCGGCGACCAGCTCGGCCCGACTGCGGACCACCCGGGTCCGTTCGGGGGTGGCCGCCGAGCCGCCGGTGGTGCCGGCGCCCTCGGCCGCCCAGCCATCGCGCTCGGGCAGGGCCTGCCGGCCGAGGTGACGGGCCGACCAGGAGAGCCGATCGGTGTCGGCGGGTGGTGCGGCGGCGCCGGCCGGGGAGGCACCGAGCAGGAGGGCGATCACGGTGGCGCCGGCGAGGATTCTGCGCATCGACTCTTCCCATTCGATGGTGGCGGTAGGGCAGTCACCAGGAACGGTAGATTCGCAGTTTTATGCGGGTCAATATGTAGTGTGTGCAGAAATGTTGCAGTTGCCGGGCTCAACCGGAATTGCCCCGACCGTTGCCGGCAGGATATCCGGGGATCTGTCCCATGTGGCCCGTCAGAATCCGGGCGATGTTTGCACTCGGGTTGCCGTCGCCCCCTATCCCGCCAACTCGGCGCGGTACGCGGCGGCTGCCCACGGCACCGCCAACTCGCTCGGCAGCGCCCCCCGCTCGGCCGCCCGACGCAGCACGTCGACCACGCCCCGCAGGTGGCGGACCCGCTGCCCACCGTCGCCCACCGCGGTCACCAGGTCGCCGTCGAGCAGCCGCGGCTCCGGCGCGGCCCGCAACGCGTCCAGCAGTGCGGTGAACGGCGCGGTACGGGCCAGCGGAGCGATCAGCGGCACCCCCGACGGGTCGACCCGGTGCGCGAGCAGGTTCTCCAGCAGGCCCTGTCGTCCCGGGACGCGGCGGGTGACCACGTCCCCGGGCAGCCGCAACCGGTCGGTCGGGTACTCCAGCACCGCCTGTCCCGCCGTACCGGTCACCACCACCTCGCCCGCCACGAACTCCTCGGCGGCCAGGGTCACCGCCGCCAGGACGGGCGGGCCGGCGCGGAACAGGACCCGCAGCACGGCGGTGTCCTCCACCTCGATCGGCCGTACCCGGTAGCGTTCCACCTCGATCGTGACCGGCCAGGGCGTCGCCCCGCCGAGCGCCTCGGCGATCGCCAGGCACTGCATCACCGCGTGTGCGAGCGGGTTGGCCAGTGCGCCGTCGAGCACCGGCCGGCCGTTCAGGCTCCGGCGACCCGCCCAGGGGGAGCGGGCGTAGTAGTCGTCCGGTCGTTGCCACGCGGCGATGGTGGAGATGCCGGTGACCGTGCCCAGCCGGCCTGCGGCCAGCGCGTCGGTCAGCGCGGTGAGCGCCGCCGAACCGAGTGCCTGGAAACCGACCTGCGCCACCCGGCCGGCGGCGGCGAGAGCCCAGGTCAGCTCCTCGTGCTCGGCCATCGACAGCACCGGCGGCTTCTCCAGCAGCAGGTCCGCGCCGGTGGCCAGAGCGTCGCGGGCGATCGCCAGGTGGGTGTGTGGCGGAGTGCAGATCACCACCACCTCGGGCCGGGCGGCGGCGAGCATCGCCCGGTGGTCGGTGAAGACCCCGACGCCGGGTGGCACCGGCGCGGCCGGATCGTCCTCCACCGGCCGGACGTCGACCAGGGCCACCAGCCGTAGTCGACCCGCGTCGTGCAGCGGCGCGATGACGCGCCGGTGCGACCGGCCGTGCCCGTTCGCCCCGATCACCGCCACCCGGGGCGGCGGTGGCATCCCGTTCACCCCCCACCGGCCAGTGTCAGCCCGATCATCGGGCACCGGCCAGAGTGGCCTCGACACCATGCCGTTGCAGCGCGGTCAGCCACGTGATCACGTCGGTGCGGACCTCGTCGTCCTCGGCCACCTCGACCGGGACGACCTCGCGCAGCGCGAAGACCGCGTCGACGGCGCCCTCGGGGCTCTGCGCGCCGGCGACCAGCGCTGCGCGGATCGGCCCGGCCAACGGGTCCTGGAACGGCAACGGCCGGCCGTCGTCGGCGTACCCGAGCGCGAAGCGCAGCCAGGACGCCACGACCAGCGCGCCCCAGCGCGCGGACCGGTTGGCCGCGCGCAGGTCGGCGATGGTGTGCAGGACCCGCTGGGGCAGCTTCTGCGAGCCGTCCATCGCCACCTGCAGAGTGCGGTGTCGGATCGCCGCGTTGCCGAACCGGGCGAGGACCTGCTCGCCGTAGTCGACCACCCGGACCCCGTCGGGTGGGGTGAAGCTGGCCGCGACGTCCTCGGCGATCAGCCGTCGCAGCACGTCGGCCAGGTGCGGGATCTCCAGCGCGTCGGCGATCGTCTCCCGACCGGCCAGCGCGCCGAGGTACGCCGCGGCCGAGTGCACGCCGTTGAGGGTGCGCAACTTCAATCGTTCCCACGGGCCAGCGTCACCGGTGAGCACCGCTCCGGCGTGTTCCCAGCCCGGCCGGCCGCCGGGAAAGTCGTCCTCGATCACCCACTGCGCGTACGGCTCGGCGGCCACCGCGGCCAGGTCGGTCACGCCGAGCGCCCGGCGGGCCATCTCGATCGTCTCCGGTGTGCTGGCCGGCACGATCCGGTCCACCATGGTGCCCGGGCAGGTGACGTTGCCGGTGACCCACTCGACCAGCCCGGGCACCCCGACGGCACGGTTGACCGCCTGGTCGAGCATGCCGCGCAGACGTCGGCCGTTGGCCGGCAGGTTGTCACAGCTGACCAGGGCCACCGGCCCGGCGTCCGCGGCGGCCCGGGCGGCCAGCCCACGCAGCAGCAGCCCTGGCACCGTGCTCGGCGGGTGACCGCCGGCCAGGTCCGCGGCGAGCGCCGAGTCGGGGGACAACTGGCCGGTCACCGGATCGAGCTGGTACGCCTTCTCGGTGACGGTCAACGTCACGACGCGTACCGCCGGGTCGGCGAGCAGCGCCACCACGGCCTCCGGGTCGCTGGGCGCGTGCCGTACGCCGCTCAGGGCGCCCACCACCCGCGTGGCGTTGCCGGCGGCGGAGAGGGTGCTGACGCTGAACAGGTTGTCCTGCGCGGCGAGCGCCTCGACCATGGCGGTGCTGCGCGGGGCGACGGCGACGATGCCCCAGTCGCCGCCGGCCGCACCGATCGCCGCCTCGGTGTAGACGGCCTGGTGCGCCCGATGGAACGCGCCCAGCCCCAGGTGCACGATGCCGGTCGGCACAGTGCCCGGCCGGACCAGGGGACGAGCCTCGGCGGGCAACCGGCGCAGCATGCCCAGGCCGAGCCGGGAAGCGCTGACAGTCACCGCCATGCCGGGCCGTCCGGGAAGCGGAACTCGGCGATCGACGCCGGTTTCATGGTGGCGCTGTAGCCGGGCCGGTCGGGCAGCAGGTACCGGCCGCCGCGGGTGCGCACCGGGTCGACGAAGTGCTCATGCAGGTGGTCGACGTACTCGATCATCCGACCGTCCAGGCCGGTGCCCACCCGCAGGTAGTCGAAGATCGCCAGGTGCTGGACGTACTCGCAGAGGCCGACACCACCGGCGTGCGGGCACACCGGCACCCCGAACTTCGCCGCCAGCAGCAGTTCGGCGAGCACCTCGTTGACGCCACCGACACGGCACGCGTCGACCTGCATCACACCGATCGCCTCGGCCTGCAACAACTGCTTGAAGACCACCCGGTTGGCGGCCACCTCACCGGTCGCCACCCGGCACCGGCCATCGGTCAACTCGGTCACCGCGCGGGCGATCCGGGCGTGGCCCAGGATGTCGTCGGCGTGGGTCGGCTCCTCGATCCAGTACGGGTCGACCTCGGCCAGCGTGGCCATCGCGGTGATCGCCTCGTCGACGTCCCAGACCTGGTTGGCGTCCATCATCAACAGCGCGTCCGGGCCGATCTCCTCGCGGATGATCCGAGCCCGACGCAGGTCGTCGGCGAGCGGGCCGCCGACCTTCATCTTCATCGCCCGCCAACCGTCGGAGTACGCCGCCCGGGTCAGCGCCCGCACCTTGTCGTCGGGATAGCCCAGCCAGCCGACCGAGGTGGTGTACGACGGGAAGCCGTCACGTTCCAGGGTGGCCAACCGGTCGGCCAACCCGTCGCGGCCCTTGTCGAGGATGGCCGCTGCCTCGTCCGGTGTGAGCGCGTCGGTGATGTGCCGGAAGTCGATGCTGGCGACCAACTCGTCAGTGGGCAGCTCGGCGAGGAACCGCCACATCGGCCTGCCGGCCAGGGTCGCCCGCAGGTCCCAGACCGCGTTGACAAGCGCGCCGGTCGCCATGTGGATGACGCCCTTCTCGGGGCCCAGCCAGCGCAGCTGCACGTCGGCGCTGAGCGAGCGCCAGAACGCCACCGGATCGGCGGCGATCTCCTCGATCGTGCGCCCGCGTACGTGGTGGGCCAGCGCGCGGACCGCCGCGCAGGTGATCTCGTTGCCCCGACCGTTGGTGAAGGTGAACCCCGCGCCGGCCGGCCCGGCGTCGGTGCCCAGCTGCACGTACGTCGCCGAGTAGTCGCCGCGATTGATCGCGTCGGAGCCGTCGCCCTTGGCGGCGGTCGGAAACCGCACGTCGTGCACATCGACGGAGGTGATGGTGACCGTCATTGCTGGTGTCCTCCGAAGTTGAAGACCCGCTTCGGCAGCCGGTACGCCAGGTCGACGATGGTCTCGGCCGCCTCGTCCATCGGCAGCCGGTGCTCGGCGACCAGCCGGGCCAGGAATCCGGCGTCCACCCGGCGGGCCACGTCGTGGCGGACCGGGATCGAGCAGAACGCGCGGGTGTCGTCGACGAACCCGGTGGTGTTGTAGAAACCTGCGCTCTCGGTGACCGTCTCCCGGAAGCGGCGCAGCACCTCGGGGGAGTCCAGGAACCACCAGGGCGCCCCGAGCAGCAGCGCGGCGTACCCACCCGCGAGGGGCGCCAGCTCGCGGGTGAAGGTGTCCTCGTCGAGGGTGTAGAGCACCACGCGCAGGCGTGAGTCGTTGCCGTAACGTTCCAGCAGCGGGGCGAGCGCGTGCACGTACTCGGTGGCCTGCGGGATGTCTCCGCCGACGTCGCGGCCGTGCCGGTCGTACAGCCAGCGGTTGTGGTTGCGCACCGCACCGGGGTGCAACTGCATGACCAGTCCGTCGTCGAGCGACATCCGGGCGAACTCCACAAGCATGTGCGCCCGGAACGCTTCCGCGTCGGCGGCGTCGGCCTCGCCGCGCCGGCCCCGGTCGTACAGCCGCTCGGCCTCGGCCGGCGCCAGGTCCAGCGTGCGCGCGGTGGGGTGGCCGTGGTCGGAGGAGGTCGCCCCGGCGGCGATGAACGCGGCGCGCCGGGCCCGCAGCGCGGCCAGGTAGCCGGTGTACGTGCCGGTGTCCTCGCCGGCCAGCTCGCCGAGGCGGTCCACGTTCTTCGACCAGCCCTCGAACTCCATGTCCACCACGTCGTCCGGGCGGAAGGTGGTGACCACCCGACCGCCCGGCCCGCCCCATCCGTCGGCGGCCAGCTTGGCGTGCCGGCCCAGGTCGTCCAGTGGGGACTCGGTGGTGGCCAGCACCTCGATGCCGAACCGCTCGAACAGCGCCCGGGGCCGGAAGTCCGCCTCGGCGAGCCGGGCCGCGACCTCGTCGTAGATCTCGTCGGCGGTGGCCGGGCCGAACCGGGTGTGCACCCCGAACACGGTGCGGAAGGTCTGCTCCAGCCAGAGCCGCGACGGGGTGCCCCGGAACAGGTGCCAGTGCGCGGCGAAGCGCCGCCAGATCACCCGGCCGTCGGTCTCCACCGGGCTGCCGTCGCTGGTGGGCACGCCCAGATCCGCCGGGGGTACGCCCTGACTGAGCAGCATCCTCGTCAGGTAGTGGTCGGGCACGATGAGCAGCTGCGCCGGGTCGGGGAAGGGCAGGTCCTCGGCGAGCAGGGCTGGGTCGACGTGCCCGTGTGGCGAGATGATGGGTTGCTCCGCCGCGAGGGCGTACAGCTCCCGGGCCAGCGCGCGTTGGCCGGGTTCGGGCGGAAGGAGCAGGTCGTTGTGGTCGAACGTCGGCACGGGGATGGGCTCCTCGTCTGGGTCAGCGGGGGGTGAGCAGGTCGGCGACACGGACGGGCTGGCCGGTCTCGAAGGACCGGTTGGCGGCCAGGCCGGTGAGCAGGGCCAACGCGCCGTCGTCGGCGGTGGCGGCGCGGCCCAGCGGGTCGGGTTGGCCGCCGAGGAGCACCCCGGTCATCCGGGCGTCCGCTCCGCCGTGCCCGTGTCGGGGCCGGTCCGCGATCGGGATCTGCTGGGGCGGTTCCCAGAACGGGCGCAGGGTGAGTGTCGCACCGCCGCCCTCGGCCGGTGCCTCGGTGCCGTGCAGGGCGGCGCCCTTGACCGCACCGGCGGTGCCCCGGTCGACGAAGTCGTTCTCGGTGACCTCCAGCTCCAGCCGGCCCCGGCTGCCGTTGACCATCACCCGGTAGCCCTCCCAGGGTGCGTAGGCGGTGAGGTGGTAGGTCATCGTGGCGCCGGTGGAGTAGCGGGCCAGCACCGCCATGTCGTCCTCGATGCTCACGCCCGGGGCGAAGACGTTGCGGTCGCGCTGGTAGCCGTCCTCGGCCTCGGCGTCGAGATACAGCTCGCGTAGCCGCGGGTGCGCGTCCAGCCGCAGCGCGAACGGATCGTCGACCGCGGCGGGGGAGCCATGTGCCCGTTCGTAGTCGCGGGCGTAGCCGTGCCGGCGGCCGTCCGCGCCGTAGAAGAAGAGCCGGCCGGCCGCGTACACCTCGACGGGGGTGGCGGCCAACCACCAGTTGACCAGGTCGAAGTGGTGGCTGGCCTTGTGCACCATCAGCCCACCGGACGTGGCCTTGTCGCGGTGCCAGCGGCGGAAGTAGTCGGCGCCGTGGCGGACGTCGAGCAGCCACTCGAAGTGCACCGAGCCGATCTCGCCGACCGCACCCTCGGCGAGCAGCCGGTGGACCTGTTCGTGCAACGGGTTGTAGCGATAGTTGAACGCGACGGTCACCCGGCCGCCGGTCTCGAACACCGTGTCCAGGATGCGCCGGCAGCGGGGCGCGTCCACGGTCATCGGCTTCTCGGTGATGACCTCCCGGCCGGCGCGCAACGCGGCCACCACGTACTCGTCGTGGGTGACGTCCACGCTGGTGACCAGGACGACGTCGACGCGCTCTTTGTCCAGCATTCCCGCGAAGTCACCCGCCGGGTACGTGGGCACCGGGCGGTGGCCCAGCTCGGCCAGCCAGCGGTTGTGCGCGTCCATCCGGGCCTGGTTGACGTCGGCGAAGGCGACCAGCTCGGTGGCGTCGGGGTGGTCGAGCACCAGGGCCCGGACGAACATCTCGGCCCGTGCGCCGGTGCCCACGACGGCGTACCGGACCCGGCCGTCGACTCTCCGTGTCATTGGGTCGCCTCCCCAGTGATCCTGCAAAGGTTTGCAGTGAAGTAATCACGATCGATCCGATCGCGTCAACGACGGCGACACAATCGGCGGTATTTATCAGTGTTTGCGGGGCTGTCAGTCACCAAGGGGAGCCTCGGTGCAACTAAGCCGTAACCATTGACCGTTGACACTGGCGCAACCGTTTGCATTAATGAGCCACACCGCGTGACCGCCGCCACATCGGACGAAGGGGCCGCCGTGCCAGTCACCATCCGGGACGTCGCCCGGGCGTCCGGTGTGCACATCTCCACCGTGTCCCGCACCTTCTCCGCTCCGCACCTGGTCAACCCGGAGACCCGGGTCCGGGTGCTCGCGTGCGCGGAGGATCTGGGCTACCGGCCGAACCGGGCCGCCCGCGCCCTGATCACCGGCCGTACGCACAACATCGGGCTGATCATCGCGGACATCGCGAACCCGTTCTTCCCGCCGCTGATAAAGGCAGCGGAGAGTCAGGCCCGGCACCGCGACTACCACGTCTTCGTGGCCGACACCAACGAGGACCCCACCGCCGAGGAGGAATTGGTCCACGCGCTGGCCAAGCAGGTGGACGGTGTGCTGCTGTGCAGCCCTCGGATGAGCAACAGCCTGATCGAGCAGCTCAGCCGTGAGGTGCCTCTGGTGGTCGTGAACCGCCAGGTGACCGGCCTGCCCTGCGTGCTGATGGACGTCGGGCAGGGCGCTCGGGCGGCGATCGAGCACCTGATCGGCCTGGGCCACCGCAGCATCGCGCTGCTCGGCGGCCCGCGCAGCTCGTGGACCAACCGGGAGATGCGCCGAGCCGCCGGCACGGCCGCCCGATCCGGCGGGGCCGAGCTGACCCTGCTCGGCCCGAACGCGCCCACCGAGACCGGCGGCTCCGCCGTCGCCGAGCAGGTGCGGCGCAGCGGTGTGTCGGCCGTGCTCGCCTACAACGACCTGATGGCGATCGGCCTCATCGAGGGGCTGCACGCGCTCGGGATCCGGGTGCCGCAGGAGGTGAGCGTCGTCGGGGTCGACGACATCACCCTGAGCCGGCTCACCCGCCCCAAACTGACGACGGTGGCCACACCCACCGGGGCCGCCGGCCGGACGGCCGTCGACATGCTGCTGCAACAGGACATCGAGTCACCGCGCGCCGCGCGGGGGTCCGGTGCCGGCACGGCGCTCGGCGTCCGTCGTACGACCGCACAGGTAATGCTCCAGACCGACCTGGTCATCCGCGACTCGACCGGCCCGGGCCCGCACGCCCGACCGGCACGTCCCCTGGCCGCACCGCTTGGCCCGGACCCGCATTGCCCTGCGGGCCCGGGCATCCCGACCGCGGTCACCGGTGACGCCGTCGCCTCCTAATGCCGAGGAGTGAGCGCACATGCACCCCGCAACGCCCCCCACCACCAACGCGCCTGTCGGGCGCAATCACCGTACCCCGCTGCCTCGGCGGCGCCTGCTGCGTGGCCTGCTCGCCGTGACGGTCGCCGCGCCGCTGATGTTCGGGGCCGCCGCCTGCGGAGACGACGACGGCGGCGCCGCCGACCCGAACGCCCCAGTCAAGCTCTCCATCTTCTGGTGGGGTGGCGACGCCCGGGCCAAGCTGACCGAGGACGCGCTGGCCCTCTACACCAGCAAGCACCCGAACGTGACCTTCGAGAAGACCTGGCAGGCCAACCAGGGCTACTTCGACAAGCTGGCCACGCTCACCGCCGGCGGCAACCCGCCGGACCTGTTCCAGATCGACGACAACTTCCTGGCCGAGTACGCGGCCCGCAACACCACGCTCGACCTGACCTCGTACCAGAAGTCCGGGAAGCTGGACACCTCCAAGTTTCCCGAGAGCCTCTGGCAGTACGGCGTGGTCGACGGCAAGCTCGTCGGCCTGGCCGCCGGGGAGAACACCCAGGGCCTGGTCTACAACAAGACGCTGTTGACCAAGAACAACCTGCCCGAGCCCACCACCGGAATGACCTGGGAGCAGCACATCGCCTGGGCCGAGGAGGTGTCGAAGAAGACCGGCGTACCCGGCACCCAGGACCCGAGCGCCGACTACAAGGCGCTCTGGGTCTGGCTGCGCCAGCAGGGCAAGGACCTCTACAAGGGCTCCGAGCTGGGCTTCACCGCCGAGGACGTGACCAAGTGGTTCGAGCTGTGGAAGGGCGCCCGGGACCGCAAGGCCACCCCGACCGCCGACGTCATCCACGAGGGCAACGCCACCGACATCACCAAGCAGCTGGTGGTCACCGGCAAGGCCGGCACCAGTTGGGTCTGGGCCAACCAGATGCCCGATCTGAAGAAGAACACCAAGGACGAGCTGGGCGTGATCGCCTACCCCGGTGACCCCAGCGCACAGTGGGCCCGGGCCTCGATGTACTGGTCGGTGTTCAAGGGCAGCAAGAACAAGGACGTCGCCGTCGACGTGATCAACTTCCTGAACAACGACCTGGAGGCGGTCAAACTGCTCGGCACCGACCGGGGCCTGCCATCCAATCAGGACCTGCGTCGCGTGGTCAGCGACGACACCACCGACCCGGCCATGAAGCAGTCCCTCGCCGTGGAGGCGGAGCTGACCCAGAAGTTCGGCCCGTCGCCACAGGTGCCGATCAAGGGGCACAGCAAGGTGCGTTCCGAGCTGACCAAGGCCGCCGAGAACGCACAGTACGGCCGCGCCACCCCCGCCCAGGCCGCCGCCCAGTTCATCGAGGCGTGCAAGGCCGCCATCGCCTGACCGCCCCCCATGGTCTGTGTCGAAGTCCCTGGCCGGGGACTTCGACGCAGACCCTGCGCGAGGAGAGGAGCTGTTCGTGGCGTTGACCACGGCACCCGACCCGACCCGACCTGATCCCGGATCCGTCCGGGTCCACGCAGAGCGGCGTGGGCCCGGACGCTTCCGGGACAGCGAAGGCCTGGCGGGGTACGTCTTCCTGTCGCCGTGGCTCATCGGCCTGATGGGTATCACGGCGATCCCCATGCTGCTGTCGCTCTACCTGAGCTTCACCAACTACGACATCCTCACCCCCTTCTCCGAGGTGGAATGGGTGGGGCTGGCCAACTACGAACGGATGTTCACCGCCGACCCGTCGTACTGGCACTCGGTGCGGGTGACCCTGACCTTCGCGCTGATCGCCGTACCCCTGAAGTTGGCCGCGGCGCTCGGCGTGGCGCTGCTGCTCAACCGCGCCTGGCGCGGGGTCGGGCTCTTCCGCGGGCTGTTCTACCTGCCGTCGCTGCTCGGTGGCAGCGTCGCGCTGGCCATCGTCTGGGTCAACATGTTCAACCGCGACGGCGCATTCAACTCGCTGCTGAGCCTCGTCGGCATCCAGGGCAAACCGTGGGTCAACGACCCGGACTGGGCCCTGGAGACGTTGATGGTGCTGGCCATCTGGCAGTTCGGCGCACCGATGGTGATCTTCCTGGCCGGGCTCAAGCAGGTGCCCACCGAGCTGTACGAGGCCGCGTCGGTCGACGGGGCCGGCCGGTTCCGCCAGTTCCGCAACGTCACCCTGCCGATGCTCTCCCCGGTCATCTTCTTCAACCTGGTGCTGGAGACGATCAACGGGTTCCAGGGCTTCACCGCCGCGTTCGTGCTCAGCAACGGCCTCGGCGGCCCGGTCGACTCCACCCTGATGTACACGCTGAACCTCTACATCACCGGCTTCACCGACCTCGAGATGGGCTACGCCTCGGCGATGGCCTGGGTGTTCCTGCTCGCCATCGCGGTGATCACCGCGATCTTCTTCAGCACCGGACGGTTCTGGGTGCACTACTCCGACGGGGAGGACCGGTGATGGTGACGGTGACCCCGACGGCCGACGCGCCGACCACACCAGCGCCGACCACACCCCGCCGGCCCGGCGGCCGACCGGTGCTGCGACTGCTGATCCTGGTGGCGATCGTCGCCGTGGTGCTCTACCCACTGATCTGGATGATCGGCACCTCGGTGAAGTCCCAGGAGGAGATCGTCAACAACGTGGGGCTGCTGCCCGAGCGGTTCACCCCGGGCAACTACACCGCCGGGTGGTCCAACTTCGACGTCAGCTTCGGCCGGTTCTTCCTCAACAGCGCCATGGTCAGCCTGCTCACCGTGGTCGGCAACGGCCTCTCCTGCCTGCTGGCCGCGTACGCCTTCGCCCGGCTGCGGTTCCGGCTGCGCGGGATGTGGTTCGCCGTCATGATCGGCACCCTGCTGCTACCCCAACACGTGCTGATCGTGCCGCAGTACATCCTGTTCCGGACGCTGAGCCTGGTCGGCGGCGAATGGCCGTACCTGCCGCTGCTCATCCCGCAGTTCCTGGCCACCGAGGCGTTCTTCGTCTTCCTGATGGTGCAGTTCATGCGGGGCGTCCCACGCGAGCTGGACGAGGCGGCCCGGATCGACGGCGCCGGCCCGTACGGAATCTTCCGGCACATCATTCTGCCGCTCAGCCGCCCCGCGCTGGTCACCACCGCGATCTTCTCGTTCATCTGGACCTGGAACGACTTCTTCCGGCAGCTGGTCTTCCTGTCCCAACTGGAGGACTACACCGTCCCGGTCGCGTTGACCCTGTTCATCGACTCGACCAGCCAGAGCGCGGTCGGGCCGATGTTCGCCATGTCGGTGCTGTCGCTGCTGCCGGTCTTCCTGTTCTTCGTCGCGTTCCAGCGGATGCTCGTCGAGGGGATCAACACCAGTGGCATCAAGGGCTGAGCCGACGGACACCGCCGGGCGGCGGGACTGGCGCGACGTCGCCCGCGACGCCGCCGACCTGGCACTGCTCGGCATCCTGCTGACGCTGGCGGCAGCGCCCCTGCTCACCGCGGCGGCGGCGGCCGGGACGGCCAGCGCGGCGGTGCACGACTGGACGCGTACCGGCAGTTGGCCATCGGCGCGGGCCACCCTGCGCCGGTTCGTCCGTTCGGTGCTGCCCGGCGTACCGGTCAGCCTGCTCGCGCTCGCCGTGGTCGGGCTGCTCGCCGCCGACCTGGCGGCGCTCGCCACCGGCCGGGTGCCGGGCGGCCCGCCAGCGCTGCTGGTGACCGCACTGATCACGGCCGGCCTGATCGGGTACGCCGGGCTGGTCGTCGTCGAGGTGGGCGGCAACGGGGGCGGGCGGTGGCGGGCGGCAGCCCGGTCCGCCGCCCGCGCCTGCCTCGACGCGCCCGCCCGCTGGGCGGCGCTCACCGGGGTCGCCGCGCTGGCCGGGCTGCTCGCCGTCCTGGTCACCCCGGTCGCGGTGCCGATCCTCGCCGGCTACACCGTGGCCGCCCTGCACGCCGTCGCCGGCCGCAGGTCGGTCCCCGCTCACGTCGCCGGCCGCGGGCCGGTCCCCACTCCCGCAGCCGGCCGCGGGCCGGTCCCCGCCCACGCAGCCGGCCGCGGGCCGGTCCCCGCCCACGCAGCCGGCCGAAGGTCGGTCCCCGCTCACATCGCCGGCCGCGGGTCGCTCCCCGCCCACGCCGAGTTGCCGTGAACGCCGCGCAGGAGTCGGCGCGGTTGGTGGTCGACGGAACGGAGGTGGCCCGGTACGTGGTCGACCCGGCGTTGGACGCGCGGCACGGACCGCGGCCGTACCTGCATCCGGTCCGCACCCTGGGCGGCACGGTGGTCACCGACGCGCTGCCCGCCGACCACGTGTGGCACCTCGGCGCGTCCCTGGCCGTGCAGGACGTCAACGGCAGCAACCTCTGGGGCGGGCGCACCTACGTCCGCGACGTCGGTTACACCTGGCGCGACGACCACGGGCGGATCGCGCACACCGGCTGGTCGGAGCGGTCCGCCGACCATCTCGCCCACCGGCTCGAGTGGCGCGACCCGCACGCGGCGGTGCTGCTCACCGAAGACCGTCGGCTCACCGCCACGCCGTTGACCGGGGACGTGTCGGCCTGGCGGCTGGACGTGGACTACACGCTGCGGGCCCCGGACGGGCAGGACGTACGGCTGGGCAGCCCGGCCACCAACGGCCGTCCCGACGGTGCTGGCTACGGCGGGTTCTTCTGGCGGGCGGTCTCGACCGAGCCCGCGTCGGTGTTCAGCGCGTCGGCGACGGGGGAGAAGGCGGTCAACGGCTCCGCCGAGGCGTGGGTCGCCCTCGCCGGCACCGGGCCGGACGGGCGGGCGTACACCCTGGTCTTCAGCGGTCTCGGCGACGGCGACCGGTGGTTCACGCGGACCGCGATGTATCCGGGTGTGGGGGTGGCGTTCGCGTTCGAGCGGCCGGTCACCATCGCGGCCGGCGCGAAGCGGCGGGGCCGGCACGCGGTGGTCGTCGCCGACGGCGCACTGGACGCCGCCGCTGCCGCCGCCCTGGCGGTCAGCGCCTCCGTCCGGTGACCGGACAGGGGTACTACTTTGTGAAGTTGGTGGCGCTCTCCGGGTCTGCCGGGTAGGTGGGAGCTCATCGAACCGGCGGCGCAGGCGACCGCCAATCTGGCGTGGTGGGAATCCGCTCGTCAGTGACCGGGCTCGGCAGCCCACGATGCGCGTCGCGTCGTGGGTCTGCTTGTCAGTCATCCCTGCCCCGGAGGGGTCTGCGGCCCCTTATCCTCGAGCGGATGTCAACGGGAACGGGCGCCGTCTGCGCGACGGCTCATAGGAGGCCGTGGTGAGCGGACAGGATCGGCCCAAGGGCATCAGTCCGGCGGCGGTCGAGGGAGCGCCGGGAGTGTGGCGTGTCGATCTGCAGAAACACGATCTCAGCATTCCCGGACGTGAGGTCATCCAGAGTCGCGTGGAATTCACGCCGGACTCACCGCCGTTCAAGCACTTCCATCCCGGCGAAGAGATCATCTGCGTTCTGCAGGGAACTCTGGAATACACGCTCGAGGGTCAGCCACCGGTGGTGTGCAATGTCGGTGATGCGCTGACGGTGCCCTACGGCGTCCACCACCAGGCCCGCAACGTCGGCGACGGCATCGCGGTCGAGTTGGCCACCTACGTGGTGGAAAAAGGCAAACCCCTCCTAACCAAGGTGGACTGACCCCGCCCGCCCGCCCGCCCGCCCGCCCGCCCGCCCCCGGCCGGCCAGGGCCGGGTCGATCATGAGGTTGTTGCCACGACACGCCGGCCGGGATGGCAATAACCTCATGATCACCGGGGTTCAGCGGGAAGGGTGCGCTCCGGCCCGGGCGGGCAGGGCTGCGGTGACCCGGATGGCCTTGGCTATCGCTGGGATCGAGCCGATCAGCAGCACCAGCCCCCAGATGATCGCGATCACCGCGAAGATCAGCGCCGCCACGTCGTCGACGATGCTGACCAGGATCACCGGCACCAGGTTGTGCAGGAACTCCAGCACGACCGTGCAGAGCAGGGTGGTGACGATCAACAGGACGAGGCCCTTGTTCTGTAGGAAGCGCGGCTGGGCCAGCACCAGCAGCCCGGCCCACACCAGCTTGAGCAGGAGCACCAGCCCGAGCAGCACCGCCGCCTCGCCGACCGGGAAGAACCCCCACAGCGCCAGGTACGCCAGCGTGCCGAACGGGACGGCCAGGAACAGCGACACCATGATCATGAGTTCCACGAACGCGACGATCAGCGCGACCAGCCCGACGATGATCAGGATGATCGAGAAGATCAGGCTGGCCACGCCCTGCACACGGCCCTGGACGCGTTCGGGCAGCAGCAGGCCCAGGCAGAAGAGCCCGGTGCTCCACACCGCCACTGCGTCGATCAACGCCAGGTAGCCGGTGCCTCGACCGGACGGCTCGCTGACCCCGGACGCGTCGTCGAGCTCCACGTCCAGCGCGCCGGCGCTGTCGGCGAGCGCCGCGCCGGCGTCGGCGCCGCCCAGCAGCAGCTCGGCACCCAGCTCCACCCCGATCGCCAGGACGATCGCGAGCATGGCCAGCAGCAGGAACGGCTTACGCAGGTCACCCACGGCGGCACCTTCCTCTCAGGTCAGGACGTGACCACGACGATCAGCTCGGGACGTGACCACGACGATCAGGTCAGGACGTGGCCACGAGGACTGTGCAGCTACCCAGGCCGGGGCAGGTCAGGCCCACCTCGGTGGCCTGGTCGACGGCGACCTTCGCCACCGCGCCGGAGCCGTCGGACGCCGGCTCGACCTCGTCGCGGATGGTGAGCTCGGCGTCGCCGGGCGCCGACGCGACGACCGTGAACCGCGCCGCGCTGCGCAGTACCAGGGTGCGCAGCCCGCCCGGGTCGGCGACCCGCACCACGCAGCTGCCGGAGAACACCAACCGGCCGGTCCCATCCGCGCAGTCGGCGCTGACCGTCGACGGGTCCACCGTGGAACGCTCGCCCCCGAGCGCACCCAGCCGGTCGACGAACCCATGCCGGGCGCCCGGATCACCCGGGTCGTCCCGGCCCGCGCCGACGGCGACCACGAACAGCGCCACCAGCAGCACGGCGAGCAGCCCGAGCAGCGCCTTCTGCCGGCCACTCATCGCGCCACGGCCTGCGCCACGATCTCGGTCAACCGGATCTCGTCCACGCCCGCGAAGTAGCGGTTGGTGCCCTGCGTCTTGCCCACCACCGCCAGGGTGACCCGGTGCGGGCCCTTGGTCAGCCGGACCGTGCCCACGTCCAGGAACTCGGTCTTCTTCACGGTCTGACTGAAACCGAGGAACGCGCCGCCGACCTGGGCGCCGTCGATGGTGAAGACCGTGTTGGCGTAGTCGAACGAGGTCGTGCGCACGGCGGCGAAACGCCACGTGCCGTCGGCTGGGATCTGCACCGTCACGGTGACCTGGTCACCGATGGCCAACCCCTGGAAGAACAGCTGCTTGTCGCCGGACCAGGTCACCCCGCAGCAGTTGGGCTGCGCCACCACGACCGCGCCGCTCTTGCGCGGCGACTCGACGGCTGCGCCCTCCACCAGGCTCTCCGCCTCGACGGTGACCACGCGGGGCTCGCCGGGGGCCGGCTCGCCGTCGCGGGTCAGCAGCACCACCCCCACGGTCACCACCACCAGCACCAACGCCGCCGCGGCGGCGATCCACAACCACGGGGTACGCCGTGGTGGCGCGACCGCCCGCACCTCGTACGTGACCCGGCCGCTGGAACGGGAGCTCTCCTCCGGGGCCGTGTTCGCCGAGTACGCGAACCCGGTCATGTCGTAGCGCCGAGGCGGGGTGCCCGCCGGCACGGCCAGCTTGACCAGGAACGACACTGAGCCCTGGCCGGGTACCACCCGCTGTGGTTCGGCGACGGTGAACCACGCCCGCTGGGAGCCGTCGCCGGGTGCCACGTCGAACACCACCGTGTCCGGTGCGTTTCCCGGGTTGGAGACGGTGAAGGTCAGCTCGCCGCTGTTGCGCGGGTCGAGGGTGAACTGCTCGGCGGCGGCGACGACCGCCCACTCGGTGGTCATGACGACTCCTCTTCCAGGACGATCTCGACGGTGGTCGAGGCGGGTTTCTCCGCCTCGACGATGCGGGTGATCACGGCGAGCTGGCCGGCGGCGGCGGCCGGCACCCGCACCACGACGTGGAAGGGCTGCTCGGCGGGCTCGTCGATCGCGAAGCCCGGCAGCCCGGTGGCCAACTCCAGGGCTCTGCGCATTCCGTACGGGGTGCCACGCCACCGGGCCAACAGCGCGGCGTTGGCCACCAGGTCGCGCAGCCGGCCCACCGGCAGCGGCAGCGGGGCGTCCGGTCGGTGCGAGGCCACCACGTGGTCCATCGCCACCCAGCGGGTCAACCGCACGACCAGCCCGTCCGGCGCCCGGTACGGGTCGAACAGGGCGTCCACCTCGGCGAGGATCGCCTCGTCCGGGGCGTGCAGCCCTTCCATCACGTCGAGCAGCGCCCAGAGCACGCTGCCAGGCACGCAGGCCCGCTGATAGGCGGCGGGCAGCAGCCGTTCAATCGCCGAACGTCGCATCCTGGCGCACCACCTCGATGTCGTGCTCGCCGGAGCAGAGCAGCCAGGTATCCGGGACGGTCACCACGTCGGCGGTGGCCTGGTTGGCGCTGGGTGTCCAGTCGACGGCGTCGGCGCTGCGGTGCACGCCGCGCTCACCGCCGGCCAGGATCAACCGCTCCGCGGCGGCTCCGCCGGCCCCGCCAGCCCCGATGGTTCCGCCAGCACCGCCAGCACCGCCAGCACCGCCGGAGCCGCCGGAGCCGCCGGTCGCGGGACCGGCCGAGCCGGAGCCGCCGCTCACGGCGATGGCGTCGACCGGCACGAAGCGGGTCCGGTCCCGCAGCGGCAGACCGCAGTTGACCGACACCGACTGCCACTGTGGCTGGGCGGCCAGGGTGTCCAGCCGCAACACCCCGCCGCTCTGCGTGGCCGCCACCGCCTGCGGCCCGGCGAACGCGAGATCCCGGCAGGTGCCGCCGATCCAGCCGGCCTGCACCGACTGCCACTTCACGTCGGATTCGAACAGCCGGGTGCGGTGACAACCCTGGCCGGGCTTCCTCGGGTCCGGCTCACCCGCGCCACTCCACAGCAGGGTCGCCGGGCCGTCGTACTGCACCGCGAGGACTCGGTTGTCCACGTTGGAGAGACCGACGTGCGTGAAGCTGCCGGGCCGGCCGCCAGCGGTCGACAGGTACACCCCGAAGCTGGCCTGCGCAGCCACCGCCACGCCCGGCGCGCCCCGCTCCGAGACGAACGCGCGCACCGCGTAGAACCCCCGGTCGGCGTCGGACGGGTCGACCAGAATCTGCAGCGGCACCGCCCCGGGCAGCAGCGACACCTCGTACAGGCCGGTGTCGGTGGCCACCAGCAGCGCGCCCGCTCCGTCGCGGTCCAGCCAGGCCACGTCGGAGATCCGCGAATCCAGGTCGGTGAGCAGTGACCACGTCTCGCCCAGGTCGGTGCTCAGGTGCACCCGGGAACCGCCGGAGGCGCGCAGCGTCACCACCGCCACCGAGCCGGGACGCGCGACGATGCCGGGCCGTACCGGTGCGGGGGCGGGCGCCACCCGCAGCACGGTCTCGTCGTCGAACCGGCCGGCCGGCTCCCAACCCGCACCGCCGTTGCTGGAGCGAAACAGCACCGGGCCGCGCCCGGCGTACCAGGTGCGCGGCTGGTACTGGTCGACGGCGAGCGCGCGTACCCCGGCGTCGGGCGCCTCGTCGACGACGAACCGGACCGACTCGACGTAGCGCACACCCGGCTCGGCGTGCTCCAGCAGCCGGTACACGTTGGATGCCCGCAGGGGCTCGCCGAACGGCCAGCCGGTCGGGTTGAGCGCGGTCGGCAGCGGGCTCAACGTCTGGTGCAGCCGGTCGTGGATCCGGCGCCGGACCGCGTCCACGTCCTCCTCCCGGCGGACCACCACCCGGGCGCGTACCGACACCGCCTTGAACCGGGCCCAGGTCGCCCGGGACCGGATGCCGACCATCCGCCGTTCCTCCAGGTCCGCCTCCACCCGGCGCCGCGCCTCGGGCACCTCGTGCTCACGCAGCACCGCCACCGGCAGCCGGCCACCGGGGCGGGCCGCCGGTGGCACGTACGGCACCAGCACCACCTCGACCTCACCGGGCCGGGCGAAGCTGTACACCGCGGCGCGGGTGAACGCCCGCGCCCGCGCCACCGCGCCGGAACTGGTGGCGAGGACCTCGAAGTCACGCGCGGTGACCGCCCGCTGCTGAGCGAAGAACTCGTACGGACCGCGCAGCAACACCGACTCCAGCGCCTCCATCTCCCGGCCGCCGGCTGCCGGCGCGGGGTTGTCGACGCGTACCCCGGGTAGTGGGTCGCGCAGGCTGGTGAGCGTGCCCGCCGCCACGTTGCCGGTGGGTCCGCCGCCGGCCCGGTACCAGAGCCGGACCTGTCGCCCGGCCGGCGGCACCGCCGCCACCGTCGGGCCGCCTGTCGCGGCTGCTTCGGGGTCGCCGGACGTGGCCGGGGTCGTCCCGGCGGGCGGTCGCAGGTCGAGGGCCGGGGCGAAGGTGACGGTGCCCGAACAGCGATCGATCAGGTACGCCTTGGCCTGCGGCCCGATCCCCGCGAAGCTGTCCACCGGCGGCCAGATCTCGAACGTGCGGCCGTCGTGCTCGCGGGCCGCCGCACCCAACTCGACCGTGCCGGCCGGCACCTCCACCCCGAGCAGCAGATCCAACGGTTCGGCGGTGTGCGCCAGCGGGGCGTGGGCGGCCCGCAGCACCTGCCCGGGCTGGCCGGTGCCCACGCCGAGCAGCTCCGCCTCGACCGGTTCACAGTGGTGCATCCGGACCGTCACCGACGCCTCACCGGCGGGCAGCAGGGCCGGTTCGGTGGTGACGAACATGACCGGCCGGGGATCCGCGCCACGGGCCGCCGCGACCCGCAGACCGGCCGGGATCCGCACCGCGGCGCTGTCGGTGCCGCTGCGGGTGAACCGGACGTCCGCCCAGGCCGCGGTGGGCGCGTGCCGGGAGATCCCGAGGAGGTTCAGGAACGAGACGTACGCCTTCTCCGGCAACTGGTTCAGCCGGTAGATCATCACCTCGGTCAGGTGCGCGAACGCCTCCACCAGCGCCATGCCGGGGTCGTGCGCCGACAGGTCGGTCCAGCCCGGGCAGGACTGCCGGATCCGTTCCCGGGCCTCGGTGACCAGGTCGAGGAAGCCGCGGTCGTCCAGGTGCGGCACGGGCAGTGTCATGACGCGCCTCCCTGCGCGGGCTCGTCGGCCGGGAGCAGGTCGACGGAGAAGACCAGTTGCCCGGGCGTCAGGCTGGCCCGCACCCGGTAGTCCAACCGGATCACCAGCTGCCACGCGTCGTCCGGGTCCGGACCGGCGTCGACGTCGATCACCTCAACCCGTGGCTCCCAGCGGGTGATGGCCTGCCGGACGTAGTGGATGGCCAGGCCAGCGGTGGTGTCGTCGTTGGGCGCGAAGACGAGCCGGTGCAACCGGGACCCGTACCCGGGTCGCATCAGCCGCTCGCCCGGTGTGGTCGACAGGAGCAGGAACAGCGCCTGTCGTACGCTCTCGTCGCCCTCGGTCATCGCCAGGCCGCCGGCCGCGGTGAGCGCCAGGCCACCGGTACGACCGGCGTCGAAGCCGGCACCGACGAAGCGGAAGGCCCTCATCGGTCCGACCCCAGGAACTGCTGGCGCGGGTCACGCACCGTGTGCTTGACCAGCCCCGGCGGCGTGCCGTTCGTGAACCCCTCCAGGTGCGACAGCACCACCCGGTGTCCGTCGACGCGGACCCAGTCGCTGTAGCCGACTCGGACGGTCAGGGTCGTCGTGCACGGCTTGATGGTCGGGCCGTAGTTCGGGCAGGCGACGATCGTGCGGCCCTCCGGGTCGTCGTCCACCAGCACGGGCACGCCGGTGACGGTCACCCACTGCCGCGAGGGTCGGTTCTCGACCCGGCCGTCGTGATCGCAGGTGATCACGGAGTCACGGTGGATCCAGCGCATCAGCCGCCTCCTTCGTGGTGGGCGCGGGCGAGCGAACGGGCCTGCCGCGCCGCGGTCGTCGAGTCCTCGGTCGAGTCGGCGTGCAGGAAGTCCACGCTGCGGGCGCGCACCACCATGGCCCGGCCGGGTGCGGAGATCACCAGGTCGGACGCCGCGTGCAGAGTGGCCAGATCGGGGGTCAGTTCCAGAAAGCTGCCACCCTCGGTGCCGAGCCGCAGACTGCGCCGCACGTCGTCGACGACGATCGACTGCCCGCCGGCGGTGCGCAGCGTCCAGCGACGCGCCTTCCCGTCGTCGATGCCCGCGTCGTACGGCTCGACAGCGCCGAACAGCGAACCGAGCACGATGCCCGAGGCCGGCTCGCCACCGGGCAGCACCACCAGCACGGTGTCGTCCGGATCGGGGAGCGCCACCAGACCCTTGCCGCGCCCGGCACCGGGGCAGAGCACCGCGAGCCAGCCGGCGTCCAGGTCCCCGTACGCCGGCAGGGTCAGACGGACCCGGCCCAACCCGTCCGGGTCGGCGACGTCGGTGACGGTCCCGAGGGTGACCACCGCGCCGGCGGTCGGCGCCGACGGGGTGGCCGGCGGCACGGTGGAGAACCGCGTCAGGTGGCCGTTGCCGTCCACGGTGTGCACCACCTCGGTCAACACGTACGCCCCGGCGACCGGGTCGGGCACACCGCTCAGGTCGACCCGTCGGCCGGGCCGCAGTGCCGGGTCACCCTCGGCCACCCCCTCGGCGGTGACCAGCGCCGCCGCGCGGGTGTCCAGTCGCGCCTGGGCCAGCGCCGCCAACTCGTCGTCGCTGCGGCCGGGCTGGTCGACGACGGTGCGTACCCCGTCGGCACCCACGTCGGCCGGGTCCGGGCGATCGCGGGCGGGTCGGCCACAGCGCGCCTCGTCGGCCTGCTGGCTGATCACCTCGGCCCGCTGCGGGTGCCAGCCCAGCGCCGCGCTGGCACCGCTGGACTGGTCGGCGTTGGTGGACAGCCGCAGGGTGTGCACGCCCGCGCCGAGGGTCAACGCGATCGGCTCGCCGTAGCCGGCCAGAGTGATCAGCCGGAGCCCGTCGCCGTCGGTGGCCAGGTGCAGCCCGGCCCGGCCGGCCACCTCGCGGAGCAGCTCCAGATCGCTGTGCCGGTGTTGCAGCAGCCGTTCCAGCCGTGGCCCGTCGACCTCGGCGGTCACGTCCAGCCCCACCTCGCCGCACAGCTCCCGGGCCAGCTCGACGGCGGTCACCGAGGTGAAGACCCGCAACCCCTGCCGCTTACGCAGCCGATGCAGCGGGTCGTACGCCCGCAGCCGCAGCACCGCCGCTCCGTCCGCGGCGTATTCGACCTCCACCGCGGTGACCTCACCGCTGAACAGGACGTCGGCATGGTCGGCGAGCCGTACGTCGAGTGTCGTGCCGGGGCGTACCGCCGGGTCGAGCGCGCCCGGGCCGGCAGTGGTGGCGAGCACCAGCTCCGCCTGCGTGGGCTGGTCGAGCCGAGCCGCCACCCGCAGTGAGCGAATCCGCTGACGGGCCGCACCGGTCAGCTCGGCACCGTCGAGCAGGACGATCAACGCCCGGGGCGCCACGCTGGTCACGGCGTACCCCCGGTGCTGCCTGGCCCGGTGCTGCTTGGCCCGGGGTTGCCTGGCCCGGTGCTGCCGGCGATCGAGGCGCCCACGAACGATGCTCCTGCGCTCACCGCGCCGGCCATCGTCCGCGCCATCCCCGCAACCGCACCGGCAAACGTCGATCCGCTCCCCGGCGTGCCGCCGGCCCGGATGCCGGCGGCTGGCGGGACGGCGAGGGTGGTGCCGGCGGGCACCGCCAGCGGATCGGTGATCCGGTTGTGTTCGGCCAGGAGGCGCCAGCGCAGCGGAGAGCCGAGGGCGTCGTTGGCCAGCAGGTCGAAGCGCACCCCGGACCGACCCGGCTCTGCCGCGCCGTCGCCGGCAGCGATGACCGCGCTGCCCGGTGCGGCGGTCGGGGTGCTCGCCGCGGCCAACTCCTCGGCGAAGCCGGCCTCGGCCTGGTCGGCGGACTCGGCGGCCCGGACCAGCTTCAGCCGCAGCCAGGAGCGTCGAGGTGACCCGGTGCCGGTGAACGCGTCGAACCGTTCCGCCACCGCGATGATCACGCCGGGCACGTTCCAGGTCTTGCCCCAGACCAACCGGACCAGCGGCGGTCGCAGCCAGCCATGCTCGGCGGTTGAGTTCTCCGCCAGCATCCAGAGGGGACGGGTCAGCACCCGTACGTCGGCCGGGCGGACCTGCGCCTCCACGAAGTCGACGTCGAAGAGCAGGTCGAGCACCAGTTCGGTCCGGCCGCCGCCGGTGAAGACCAGCGGATCGTCGGCCAGCCCGGATCCGGTGAGCTGCCCGCCGGCGACACCCCGATGGCGTACGCCGGCGAGCCGGGTCACCTGCACGGTCTCCGGGTTGAGCAGGCAGTCCACCCGCTCGCCGGAGGAGTCGATGAGGAAGGCGACGCGTTCCATCAGTCGCCCGCCTGTTCGTGATCCAACCGGCTGAGCTGGGCATCGTTCAACGCGTCAGCCGGCACGGTCCAGAGCGTCGCGTCGTCGGGCAGCGCCGGCCACGGGTCGGTGACCCTCAGCTCGACCGTGGACGACGGCGGGCCGGTGTTCGTCGACCGCCCGCCGCCGGTCGCGCCGCGCCCCCATCCGGCGGCCCACGCCGCGCCGCCGAACGTTCCCGTCTCGTCGACCCGCCGCCCGGCTGCTCGCCGGGGCCGTTGCCGAGGTCGTGCCGGCTCGTCGGGGAGGGCCAGCCAGGGCCAGTCGCCCGCGGCGTGGTCCAGGTCGCGACGCCGCTCGATGGTCGAACCCCCACCGTCGGCTGCCACCGTCGCGCCGGTCGAACCGGTCCACGGCCGGTCGACCCCGTCCAGGTCCGGGTCCGCCGGTGTCCGCCGCGTCGCCGCGTCGCCTGGCCCGGAAGGCCGTGTCCCGCCTGGTACCCCTCGCCCGCCCGCGAACCCCGGGTGGCCGCCCGCGAACCCGGGGTGGCCGCCCGCGAACCCGGGGTGGCCAGCCCGGCTCCGGGTCTGGTCGTCCCCCGATCCGTCCGGGTCGTCGCGAAGCCGGTCGTGACCACTCGAAAGTCGGTCGGCGACGGCGTCACCGCTGGTCGAGGGCGGGCCGGACCAGAGTGGATCAAGGGTTGAGCGGGGAGCGCGTGCCGTGGGTCGGGTGGATTCGACGTCGTCGGTCCGGGGCGGCAGGTGGCTGGCGGGTGGACCCCAGATCGCGGGGCGGATCAGCGGGCGGACTGGTTGAGCGGGTTCGCCGGCCCGTGGCACCCCGGTCCCGCCGACCGCTGCGGTATCGCCCCACGCATCCGATCCCGCCGGTCGCGCCGAGGTGCCCGACCCGGACGGCCCTGCCGATGTGTCGGGCCCGACTCCGCCGGGTGAGCCTGCGTCGTCGGTGCCTTCGCCGGCTGGTCCGTCACCTGTCGCCGACCTGCGACCCGAACGCTTGGTCCCGCCCGGCGAGCGCGACCCGTCCGTGCCGGCGAACCGGCTCGTACCCGGGCCACCGCGCCGGCCAGCCGCGGCAGTGCCGCTCGCGCCGGCAGTGCCGCTCGCGCCGGCAGTGCCGCTCGCGCCGGCAGTGCCGCTCGCGCCGGTGGTGCTGTCGGACGCGGTACCCGGGGCGGGGGCCGCGACACCACCTGCGAGCCGACCGATCGAACCCGTCTCGCCGGGCCGGTCATCGTGGGCGGTCGCGTCGTCGGCGCTGACCGGGGACACGGGGAGGTCCAGGTTGTGCAGCAGGCCGGGCGCGTGTGCGCTGACCAGGTCCAGCCAGTGCTGCGGAGGTTCGCCGAAGCGGCGCGGTGCTGCCGTGGGCGGGGCCGACGGCGGGCTCGCCGGGAGGAGCCCGGCGACCTCGACCCGCCCGGCGAGGCGGTGCACCGCACCGGCCGCCGAGCGCAACCGGCCGGCCAGCCAGCTACGCGGGTGTCGGCGCGGTGGCACCGCCGGTCTCCAGCTCCAGGCCCTCGTAGCGCAGGGTCAACGAGGCGATGGCGATCTCGTGGCTGAGCGTGTTGAGGTGCGCGCCCCGCCACCGGGTGGGCCAGGCGTCGATCAGGTTCCACCGCAGCACCTCGGCGGTCCCGACCGAGTCGAGCAGCACCACGGAGACGTTGCGACGGTTGAGGGTGCCCTGCGCGGTGGCGTTCACCCAGTCCCACAGCTCGCGCGAGGCGGTGAGGCCGAAGTGCAGCGTCACCGGCTCGTACTCGGCCTGGCCGGGCACCATGCGCATCCGACCGAGGCCGTGCTCCCGGTACGGCTGCCCGGGGATGTTCACCTCCAGCCCGGTCATCTCGGTGAAGTGGCCGTTGGTGACGCCGTTGATGAGCAGCCGGAAGTTGTACGCCCGGTACGGGTCGACCGGGGCGCCGGGCTGCGGGGTGGCTGTGGTGGGCATGTCAGCCTCCGATCGTCTCGGTCTCGGTGCCGCCGGCCCACTGGCTCAGCTTGAACACCACGAATTCGGCGGGCTTGACGACGGCGATCCCGATGTGGGCGATCACCATGCCCGCGTCGCGGACGTCCGCCGGGTTGGTCTCCTCGTCGCACTTGACGAAGAACGCCTCCTCGGGACTGCGCCCGAGCAGGGCACCGTCGCGCCATACCCGGGTGAGGAACGCCCCGATGTCGCGCCGGATCGAGCGCCAGAGGGTGAAGTCGTTGGGCTCGAAGACCATCCACCGGGTGCCGTTGGCGATGGCCTGTTCGATGGCGATGCTGAGTCGCCGTACGTTGAGGTAGCGCCACTCGCTGGCCTCGGCGGCGAGCGTACGGGCGCCCCAGACCCGGATGCCCTCGCCGGCGAAGTAGCGGATCACGTTGACGCCCTTGGGGTTGAGCACGTCGTGTTCCGGTCGGGTGACCAGGTAACCCAGGTCGACGGCGCCACGAACGGGTTCGTTGGCTGGCGCCTTGTGCACCCCGCGCAGGGCGTCGGTGCGGGCCCAGATGCCGGCCAGGTGTCCGCTCGGCGGGGTGAGTTCCAACTCGCCGCTGATCGGGTCGCGTACCCGCAGCCAGGGGTAGTAGAAGGCGCCGAACTCGGACTGTCGGGGCCGGTAGGCCGCCCCCTCGTGCCCGCCGGAGCCGCCAGGCCCGGCCGTACCTCCGGAAGCGCCCGTACCCTCGGCGGGCTTGGGGGGTTTGCCGGAGGACGGCGTGGCGACCCGGGTCAGTGCGGCGATGTCGTCGATGTCCGGTGCCGGGTCGCAGATCGCGACCATGGTGCGGGTGCGCTCGGCCATGCTGAGCAGCGCCTCGTGGGACACCACGTCGTGGAAGCCGGGCGCGGCGATGATGGAGATCTCGTCCACGGCCTCCAGCAGTTGCAGGCCGCCGCGCCGCTGCCCGGTGCCGGTGATCGCGCCGCCCTCGCCGACGTTGACCACCCAGCAGCGGGCGCCCCCGTTGTCCAGGAAACCGAAGACCGCCCGGGCCAACGGGGTGCTCTCCACCCGTTCCCCGCCGGCGAAGAGCCGCAGGAACTCCGTCCAGTTGTTGACCGGCACCGCTTTGCCCAGTTGGGCGGAGCGGTCCGGGGCGACGCCGACGAAGGCGGCGATGCTGGTGCTCGCCGGGCCGATCGGTCGGGCGCCGCTGGGGACCTCCTCGACATAGATGCCGGGGGAGAAGTAGCTGGGCATCGGTCCTCCTGTGCGGGTGGGCGTCAGTGGGTCGGTGGCGCGCAGACGATGACGATGTCGGGTTCGGCGGGGTCGACGTCGGCGGTGAGGACGAGCCCACGGCCGGTCAGCCGGAGCCGGACCGGGCTCGGTTGCTCCGGGTCGTGCGGAACGCCGGCGATCAGGAACCGGCCCTCGGGGTCGGTGCGGGTGGCGGATCCGGTGCTGGACAGTTCGACCCGCATCGCCGCCAGTGGCTGGTCCTCGGGACCGACCACCCGGCCGGTGAGGGCGCGTACCTCGAGTTGTCGCAGCCGCAGCGGTTGCAGCACCGGCGGTGCGGCCGGGGTGGGGTGGTCCACCTGTGCGGGTACGTCGATCAGCAGCGCCGGGCGGGGTGTGGCGCCGAACGCCGTCCACAGTGCGGCCTCGCCGGCCTCCAGGGCGACCGGGTAGCTGCCGTCGCTCGTCGCGGCGGTGAGCACCCGGTCCAACCGGGGCATCCCACCCGGCCCGCTCACGCACAGCAGGTAGCGGACCGTGAACCGGTAGGGTTCGCGGACCGCGCCGCTGGAGCGGGTCTGCCGAGCCGGACGCAGCTCCAGTGGCCAGAGGGTGAGCCCGGTGGTGTCATCGCACGCGCGGGGCGGGCCGATCGGGACGGGTTCCCCCGCCGCGCTGGTCAGCCAGGCGGCCAGCTCGGCGGTCGCCGTCTCGATCGGTCCGCGCCCGCCGGTGCTCATCGCGGCGGGGTCCCCTGAATCCGGTACGCGATGGCCTCGTTCCACACGTGCGGGTAGACACCGATCTCGAAGTACCGGGTGAACCGGTTGATCGGCGCGTTGGTGTGGTCGTGGTAGAGCAGCCACACCGGGGCGATGGTGAACAGGACGTAGTTCGCCAGCACCAGCGGGATGTAGAGCGGGCCGAGCAGGCGACCCTGGAAGATGTGCACGTCCTCGTGCCGTTGGATGCCGGAGCTGGAGCCGGCGCAGACGGTGCCGATGGTGGTGGCGTAGCGGGGCGAGACTCCCTCCAGCACGCTGACCCGGCCGCTGCCGGACGAGGTGGGCCGGTCCAGCGAGTGCCCGAAGATCAGGTGCACGGTCAGGTAGATGGCGCCGACGACCGTGTTGAGCAGGCTCCAGGTGTGGTCGACGACGAAGAGGAAGATGCCGCGGGCGTCCGGTGCGTACACCCCGGCGGATGTCACCGCCCAGCCGAAGACCGCGCCGATCAGCAGGCCCACGACGGCGCCGATCAGCAGGCCGATCGGGCCGCCGGCGAGGAAGCCGAACAGGGCGCCGAGGATGACCTGGGCCGCCGCGCTGAGAATTCCGAAGATCATGACGTCACCGCCTCAAACCCAGGAGCGGAAGATTTTGGGCTCGCGACCGCTCGCGACCTGGGTCGGCGTCGCCTGCCGGTTGCCGGGCGGGAACTGGTTGACGCCGAGCGCGGCCGAGAAGATGACCAGCGCGTTGAAGAACGCGATGATCCACTTTTCGCCGCCGGCCTCGTCGGCGAACGCCGCCGTCAGGTAGGACAGCAGGAGCGCGATGACGATGGCGATCCACTTGCGGAGCTTGTCGCCACTGGGGCCGATCAGCCCGCCGATGACGTTGGTGGCCAACAGGGTGGCGGCGCTCGCGCCGGCGAGGCTGCCCAGGGCGGCCCAGGTGAAGAGATCGTCCATGGCGATCCCCCTTTTCTACGATGGTGCGACCGGAAGGTGGTGGTGGTGAGGTTCGGCGCTCCCGGCTGGGGGCACCGTGGCCGGTCGCCGTCGTCTCGGGGGCGGCCGGGGCCGGGCGTGGCCGGCTGAGCCGGCCACCAGGTGGATCAGCCGGGCCCCGGGGCGCCGGCGGGTGGGCCGGGCGGGGTCGGGCCGGGCGCCGCCGGCGCCGCGGGGTGCCGACGGCGCAACAACAGGAGTACGCCCACCGCGCCGAGCAGCAGCAGGAGGAGTACGCCGCCGACGACCAGCGGCCAGCCGAACCCGCCTTCGTCGCTGGCGGCGGCCGGCGAGGGGGACGGTCGGGGTGGCGCCTCGGCGACCGCACGCAGCTCGGTCGGCTTGTCCTGGTTGGAGTCCACCTGCCAGCTGACCGACCGGCCGTTGACGGTGCCATTGCTGTCGATCACCCTGCCGGGAAACGTCACCGAGATCTCGAACGACATCAGCTTGAGGAATGCCTGCTGCTGTTGCGGATTCTGCTGCGCAACCTTACCGCCGTATTTCGACGGGTCGAGCGGCAATGTGAACCGGTACAGATCACCGTCCCGGACCAGTTTCACGCTCTCCGTGTCGAAACCTGCCAGCGGCGCCTTGTGATAACTGATCTGGGAGCCGAAGAGTTTGTCATCCTCGTAACCGGTCTCCTCGCCCTGCGGAAGGGCGGGAATGTTCTGCCGCAGCTCCGCGAACGCCGCCGGAATGTTCTTGTTCCGGGAGCTCAGCAGGGACTTCTGGGCCGTCAGCAGCAATTGCCCGTCGACCGTGTCGTCGGCGTTGACGGTGAGCCCCATGTTGAGTTGCATGCAGCTGCTCAGTGCGGCGAGAAGAAGGAGACACACCGCGACGCGGAGTGCCTTACCGCGGTTGACTCTCCTGTTCATGGGATGAGTGTGTGTGATCGCTTTCACCATGGGCAGTCAGCGATCGGTCACAACGCAGTCGCCGATTGTACCGACGCACTGTCATATTTGACCGGGGTTCTCGGCGGTGCAATTGACTACTCTGGAGTTTTGGGCCGAGCACGTTTTCACGGTGATGATCCCTCCCGCGGGGGAGGTCGGCGCGGGTCGGGGTGGGGCAGGCTGAGGCCCCCGTTCGGCCACCCCGGAGGACCGCGATGACGCCGGCGCGGCGCCACACCCCGAAGATCGAACTGCATGTCCATCTGGAGGGGACCATCCGCCCGGCGCTGCTGGCCGCGCTGGCCCACGGCCATCGCCTCCCGGTGCCGGCCGAGACGCCCGGCACGTTCGACCACCTGTACGACTTCATCGCCACCTGGAACGCGATGACGGCGGTGCTGCGTACCCCGCAGGACTACCGGCGGGCGTTGCTGGCCTACGCCGAGGACGCCGCCCGCGACGGCGCGGTCCACCTGGAACCGATCGTGGACGCGGAGGAGCGGCTCGGGTTGGCCGGCTGGGGGAACGTGCTCGCCGCTCTGGTCGACGCGGCGGCCGAGGCCCGCGAGTCGTACGGCGTCTCGATCGGGTTGACCCCGCAGGTCTGTCGAGGTCACGACATCGGCTACACCGAGGCCGCAGCCCGCATCGCTACCCGGTTCGCCGGGCGGGGCGTGGTCGGTTTCGGGCTGTCCGGTGCCGAGGGGCGGCACCCGACCATTCCGTACACCCGGATGGTGGACGTGGCCCGCGACGGCGGCCTGCCGTTCGTGCCGCACGCCGGTGAGGCGGCCGGGCCGGAGGCGGTCCGCGAGGTGCTGGCGATGGGCGCGGTCCGGATCCGGCACGGTGTGCGGGCCGTGGACGATCCCGAGCTGGTCGCCGAGTTGGCCGAGCGGGGCATCGTGTTGGACGTGACGCCCACCTCCAACCTGCGCCTCCGGGTGGCCCGGGCGGACCGCCCCCATCCGTTGACGGTGCTGACCGATGGCGGGGTTGCCTGCTCGGTGTCGACCGACGACCCGGCCATCTTCGACATCACCCTGGCCGACGAGTACGCGGTCGCCGCCCGGCTCGGAGTGGACGGCGCGACCGCCTATGCCGCCGGCCTGCGCGGCATGCTCGGGAGCGCAGCCGACCACGCCCGACTGGTGGAGTTGGGGGAGAGGGCCTACCAGGGCGGCGCACCCGCCCTAGGCTGAGCCGATGATCGTGGTCTCGTGCGTGCTGCTGGTGGATCCCGACGGGCGGCTGCTGCTGCAACTGCGCGACGACAATGCCCCGTACCACCCGAGCGTGTGGGGGCTGCCCGGCGGCCACGCCGAGGCGGGGGAGACGCCGGAGGAGGCTGCCGAGCGGGAGCTGTGGGAGGAGACCGGCCTGCGCGCCGACGGGCCGCTGCACCCGATCGCCGTGCAGCCGCATCCCGAGCTGGGACGGGTGAAGCACTACTTCCTCGGCTCCACTCGGGCCCGGCAGGAGGACGTGGTGCTCGGTGAGGGTGCGGCGATGGTCTTCGTGCCCGGCGACGAGGTGCTCAACGGTCGCCCCTGGACCCCGGGCACTGTCGAGGTGCTGACCCGGTTTCTCGCCTCACCCGAGTACGACGCCGGCCGACCCGCGGAGCCGACTCAGCCCGCCGGAGGCCTCCAGTCCGCGTAGCGGGCCATACCGCGCAGGGCAGCCCGGGCCGGAGTGAGCCGCAACGCCGTGTCCCGCACCGCGACGGCGAGCGGGTTGCGCAGTTGCTGGCCGTACCGGCCGGCCGTGACGGAGGCCCGGGCGATGGCCTGGCTGCGCGGGCGACGCTGCTCGTCGTACGCCGCCAGGGCGGCCGGCACCCCCTCGGCACCGCCGACACAGACCGCGCCGAGCACCACCGCGTCCTCGATCGCCTGCCCGGCACCCTGCCCGAGGTTGGGTGTCATCGCGTGGGCGGCGTCACCGAGCAGCGCCACCCGTCCCCGCACGTACGACGGCAGCGGCACGGCCAGGTGGTGGATGTCGTTGCGCAGGACAACTCCGGGTGGGGTCGCCGCGAGTAGCGCCGGGATGGGGGCGTGCCAGTCCCCGAAGCGCTCCCGCAGGGCGGCCAACTCGTCGGGGGCGTGGCCACCGGGCGGGGCGTTGAGTGCGCCGAACCAGTAGAGCTGGCCATCGCCGATCGGCACCATGCCGAACTCGGCTCCCGGACCCCAGCTGATCGCGGTCGGAACCGGTTCGGGAAACGCGATGGCCGCCCGCCATGTCGTCGACCCGGCGTACGCCGGGCCGGGGTGTCGCGGCCAGAGCTGGGCGCGGACCCGGCTGCGCAGGCCGTCGGCGCCGACCACCAGGTCGGCGGTGAGGGTGTGCGGGCCGTCCGTCCCTCGATAGCGCACCTCGGCGTGGTCCGGGTCGGACTCCACGTGCTCCACGTCGGCGCTGGTCCGCAGCACCGAGGCGGGCAGCGCCTCGCGCAGGATGCGGTGCAGCGTGGTCCGGTGGACGCCAAGCGCCGTGGTGCCCAACTGTCGGGTCATCTCCGCCCCGTCCACCTGGGACAGCCACCGCCCGTGCCGGTCGCGGATCCCGCCGGGCGCCTCGGCGTGCCCACCCCGTCGCACGGCCGGGCCGAGGCCGAGGGCGTCCAGCCCGCGCAGTGCGTTGGCCATCAGGGTCAGGCCGGCGCCGACCTCGCGCGCCTGGGCGGCACGTTCCAGCACGGTGACCCGCCAGCCGCGCCGGTGCAGGGCGAGCGCCGCGCTCAACCCGCCGATGCCGGCGCCGACCACCACCGCGTGTGAGTCGTCCATGTCGATCACCTTTCTACACCTGTAGAAGAGTGATACTACCTGCGGACCATGGACAGAAGGAGTGCCGTGACGGCCCGCACGAACCGGATCGCGTTGCTGACCGACGCGGCCATCGAGTTGATCGCCGACGGTGGGATGCGAGCGCTGACCCACCGGGCGGTCGACGGGCGCGCCGGAATGCCGCCCGGCACCACCTCCGCGTACCTGCGGACCCGGCAGTCGCTGATCGAGGCCGTGGTGGGACGGCTCGCCGAACGGGACCGGGCCGACCTGGCGGAATACGAGCTGCCGACCGGCCCGCCACCCCCGACACCCGCACCCCGCCTCGACGGCAACGACCTCGACGGGCTCGCCGCCGGCGTCGCCGAGGTGCTCGACCGCTGGCTGAGCACCGGGCGCAGCCGGACCCTGGCCCGCTACGCCTGCCTACTGGAGGCGGTGCACCGGCCCGAACTGCGGGGCATCCTGCAACACGGCACCGGCCTTCGGGTGCAGGCCCGGGACCTGCTGACCCGGGCCGGTGCCACCGACCCCGACCGGCAGGGCGACCAGTTCGTCGCATTCGTGGACGGGCTGCTCTTCGATCGGCTCGTCGGCGCAGGCGCGCTCAGCGCTCCGCAGCCCGGGAGCGCGGCCAGCCGTGCCGACCTGAGCGCCGCGGTCCGTACGCTGCTGCGGGCCCTGACCGGGAGTTGACCGTCAGCAGGCGGCTGCCGGCGGCGACCGGTTCGACGGGCAGGGAGGCGGAGCAGCCCGGTGAGCAGGTCCTCCGCCTGATGGGAGACGATCGTGCTGGTGGATGCGGGCCGGTAGGCGCGCGTACGGGAGGTCGGTGATGATGCGGTTCGGCGGGCTGCGGACGGCCGGCGGGCGGCTGCGGCACGGCTGGCGGCCGGTGCTGGAGGCGACCGTCGCCGCGACGGTGGCCTGGCTGCTGGCCACCCGGTTGCTCGGGCACCCGCAGCCCTTCTTCGCGCCAGCCGCAGCCCTGATCGTTCTCGGCCAGGCCCGGGGGCAGCGCATCCGCCGGGCGGTCGAGGTCGTTCTCGGGGTCGCCGCCGGGGTGCTCGTCGCGGACCTGGTGGTGCAGGCGCTCGGCCCGGGCACCACCTGGACGGTGTTCACCGTCATCCTGCTCACCGTCCTCCTCGCGGTGGCCTTCGGTGCCACTGGCGTGACGCTGGTGCAGGCCGCGGTCTCCGCGCTCTACCTGGTGGTGGTCGCACCGCCGGACGGGTCGCTGGTGCCGTTCCGCTTCGTCGACGCGCTGCTCGGTGGCGCGGTCGCCCTCGCCGTCAGCCTGCTGGTCGACGCCCGGCACCCGCTGGCACCGCTGGTCGCCGAGGTACGACGAACCTTCGACGAGTTGGCTGGGCTGCTGGGCGAGATCGCCGACGCGCTGGACCACCGCGACGAGGCCGCCGCCATCGCCGCGCTCACGCAGGCCCGGGGGATGGACGCCCGGGTGGACGGGCTGCGCAACGGGGTGCTGGCCGCCGGTGAGGCGCTGCGGCTCAACGTCCGTCGGCGCCAGCACATCGGTCGACTGAGGTCGGTGGACGAGTCGATCCGACAGATCGACTATGCGGTCCGCAACGTCCGGGTGCTGGCCCGGGCCGGCGTGACACTCAGCCGGCTGCAAACCCCGGCTCCGCCGTCGGAGTTGCGTGCCCCGGCTGCGCCGCCCGAGCTGGGTGCCGCCCTGCGGTCGCTGGCGGAGGCGGTCCGGCAGGCCGGCGCGGCTCTCGCCGCCGACCTGGACGGACACGACGAGGCCGCCGATCAGCACGCCACCCGGGCCGACGAAGCCGCCCTGGCCGCCGTGCACACCGCCGGGCAGCTTTTCGGCTCCACGCAGACCCTCCCACTGGCCATGATCATCGGGCAGATTCGTGCCACGGCCATCGACCTGCTACGAGGCGTGAACCCCGAGGACGACGTCGCCGTCCTCGCCCGCGTCGACGAAGCCCTGGGCCTTCCCGCAGTCTGACGTCGTGCGTTGACGACGAGCGCCGCGATCATCGATGCTCGTGCCCGGCGGTCTATTTTTCAGGGTGGGGGTGGGGTGGTCAGCCAGGTGGTGGCCGTATCGCGGATGGGGGTGGGGATCTCGTGGCCGCCCTGGAACTCCTGGTAGGTGACGTCGTAGCCGAGGCCGTGCAGATGGGGGACGAGCCGGCGGCTGCACACGTCGATCGGCAGCACCCGGTCGTCCACACCGTGTGACACGAAGATCCGTGGACGGCCGTGAGTCGCCGGTGGCGCGGCGAAACCGGGCGAGAAGGCCAGCAGCGCGTCGATCAGGTCGCCGTTGGCCAGGCCCAGCGACAGCGCGTACGAAGCGCCGTCGGAGAAGCCGCCCAGCGTGACGTCACGCACCGGGTAGCCGTCGAAGGCGGTCGCGAGCAGTCCGTCGATACGCGCCACGTCCGCCCCGAAGCCGCCAGCGATCAGGTCCCAGCTCGCCGCCGATGACTGTGGGGCAACCAGCAGCAGGTGATGCGCGTCCGCGACGGGCAGCAGCAGGTCCAGGCCTTGCCGCGCCGAACCGCCCGCACCGTGCAAAAGCAACACCAACCGGTACGCCGAAGCGTCGGTTGCCGGCTCCGGGGCGTACGCCATCGCCAGCCGCTCACCGTCTGGGCCGTTCATCGGCACGAGCCCGGTGGGTGCCTGTGTCACCGGCTGGTGGCGGCGGGTGGTCAATCGGCCGTGCCGGGGCCCCTGCGTGGGGTCCCGCCGCGACGGCGAGGAGTCGGACACGGCTCATCCCTCCTCGCGGTCGACGGAGTGCCCGACGCGGTTACCCGGCCCGCCAGGGGTTATTCGTCAGGGCTGACAGGGTTGACACTGCAGCAGGAGACATCTGTACGCCGGCCCCAGCCGACGTACCCCGCTATTTGTCGAAGCGGATCTCGACCCGGCGGTTCTTCGCCCGGCCGGCCGGGTTGTCCCTGCCGTCCGGGGTGGTCTCCGTCGCGATCGGCTCGCTCTCCTGGTTGTCGGCCGGGTCGCCGATCGCGTCCGTGTGCCCGTCGATCCGGACCACGCCCTTGGCCTGCTGGCGGATCCGTTCGGCGATCTGCGCCAGCCGCTGGTGCGCGGCCGGAGACAGGTCGGCCTTGCCGAACGCGAACAGCACGTCGGCGCCGAGGGTCAGCTCGACCCGGTCGAAGCTCTCGGCCTCGGTGCTGTCACCCTCGACGCTGCCGGTGACGACGAAAACGTCCACCGCCGGCGCCACCACGTCGACCACCGGAGTCGTCACCTGCCCGCCGTCGGCTCCCGGCCGTGGCCCGTCCACCACTGTCGTCGGCGCGCCGGCCGTGCCTCCAGGTGCGGCCCCCGCCGGCGCGGGGACGAGGAGCACCAAACCGGCGACGATCGTGACGGCGACCGGCCGGTGTGGACGGTTAACCGAGCGGAACATTCTCGAACACCGGAATCTGCGGGATGGCCAGGTCGACGGCGGTCACGTCCGTCGGTGGAGCCCCGAACGTGGCGAAGAGTTCGGCCGTCTGCTGCGGCTTCACGAACACCGCTTCATGCCGCGCGCACCAGGGTGGGAGCGGCCGTGACCCTCTGACCGTCGGAGCTCAGGCGCTGGCGCGGGCCACCAGGACGGAAGGGAACAGGGTCTCTGGCGCGGCGGGACGCCCGTCCAGCAGTGCGGTGGCCGCGGCGACGGCGATCCGTCCCACCGGGTGGCTCGCGGTGGTCAGCGCCGGGGCGGTCATGCCGGCCAGCGGGATGTCGTCGAAGCCGGCGACCGCGACGTCGCCCGGCACGCGTACGCCGGCGTCACGCAGGCCCGCGATCACCCCGAGCGCGGTGTCGTCGCTGATCGCGTAGATCGCGTCGACGTCCGGCCAGCGGCGCAGCGCCTCACCGGCGGCCAACCGGCCGCGCGCCGCGGTGAAGTCCCCCGGTAGCTCCCGCTCCGGCAGGCCAACGAGGCGCATGAGGCGGCGGTACGCCTCAACGGGGCGTTGCGCGCAGGGCAGCCACCGGGGACCGGTCACCATGGCGATCCGACGGCGACCCGTGGCGTACAGGTGGCGCAGCACCGCCTCGGAGCCGGCGCCGTTGTCGACGTCGAACGACGGCACCGCCGCCGAGCCGATGCCGATCGAGACCACCCGGCCGTGTAGCGACCGGGGCACCGCATCCAGCATGTCCTCGGTGGTGTTGACCAGAATCACCCCGCAGACGGTGCGATCCCCGCCGAGCTGGTCGAGGCCGCGGGGGTCGCCCAGTGGCAGCCAGTGCAGCGCCACCCCGACACCGGCGGCCGTGCAGACCCGGGCGGCCGAGCCGACCACCTGGTGGACGTACGGGTCTTCCAGCACCGCCGCACTGGTCCCCAGGACGGCCACGACCAGTCGCACGCCGCCACCACGGACCAGTGCCCGGGCGGCCGGGTTGGGGACGTAACCGAGCTGATCGACGGCGGCCGTGACCTGTTGCCGGGCGGCCGGGGACGCGAACCCGGTGCCGGCGATCACCCGCGACGCGGTGGACCGGGACACCCCGGCGACCCGCGCGACGTCTTCGAGGGTGGCCGGTCGGTGTGCCGCTGCCGTCATCGTCGCCTCCTGCGGCGGCCCGTCCGGTCGGACAAACGCCTGCTCACATCATGCCCCGGCCGGCGCACCGCCGGTAAGGGGCGTATCCGCTTGTGGTGGTAGCGCTCTCAGGTGTGCGATCGTCCCAAGAGATCACCCCGAGAAAGAGGACCTGTCTCCGTGAGCGCCACCACCAGTAGACCCGTTGCCCCGGACACCGCGCCGCCGCCTTCGCGGGCTGTGCTGCTCGCCCGCAACGGCGTCGCTGTCACCTTCACCCTCAACGGGCTGGCCGTCGGCAGCTGGTTCTCCCGGGTGCCGGCGGTCCGTGAGGCGTTGGACCTCTCCGCCGGCCGGCTCGGGTTGCTCCTGCTGGCGATGAGCGTCGGCGCGCTGCTCGCCATGCCCACCTCCGGCCTGCTCGCCCAGCGACTCGGCGCGGCCCGCACGGTGACCCTGGCCACCGTGCTGGTGGCGGTCGGCCTGACCGTGGCGGGGCTGGGCGCCACGATGACCGGGTCGTTCGTCGTCGTCGCGTTGGGATTGGCCACCTTCGGCTACGGCTCCGGCGCCTGCGACGTGGCGATGAACGTCGAGGGCGCGGCGGTGGAACGGCGGCTGGGTCGGACGATCATGCCCCGTTTCCACGCGGGGTGGAGCCTCGGGTCGGTGGCCGGCGCGGGGCTGGGCGCCTTGGCGGCCCGGTTCGACGTACCCGTCGGCACGCATCTCGTGGCGGTGGCGGTTGTCGTGTTGACCGGCACCGTACTCGCCGCCCGGACGTTCCTGCCCGTGGCCAGCGATCACACCGGCGACCCGGCGGACGCCACCCCGGCTGCCCGTCGCCGGGCGCAGCTCGCCGCCTGGCGGGAGCCGCGCACCCTGCTGATCGGGTTGTTCGTGCTGGTGGCGGCGTTCACCGAGGGTGCCGCCAACGACTGGCTGGCAGTTGCGTTCATCGACGGACGGGACCTGAGCGAGGCCGCCGGCGCGGCGGTCTTCGGTGTCTTCGTGGTGGGCATGACCATCGGGCGCACCGCCGGCACCATCGCGCTGGACCGGTGGGGTCGCGTGCCGGTGCTCACCGGCACCATCGGGCTCGCCGTCGTCGGGGCCGGCCTGGCCGTGCTGGCCGGGTCGGGGCCGGTGGCCATCGTCGGCGTCGCGCTGTGGGGCCTCGGGGCGTCGCTGGGCTTCCCGGTCGGGATGAGCGCGGCGGCCGACGAGGAGGCGCACGCGCCGGTGCGGGTGAGCGTGGTCGCGGTGATCGGCTACACCGCGTTCCTGGGTGGGCCGCCGTTGCTGGGGCTGCTCGGCGACGAGGTCGGCACCCTGCGCGCGCTGCTGGTGGTGCCTCTGCTGCTGCTGCCGACCCTGCTGCTGGTGCGGGTGCTGCGCCCGCCGCACGCCGCCGAGACGGCTCCGTCAGCACACAAAAACTAACCCACGCGGTCGCCGAGCGGTATCGGGTACGTGGCCGACTGCGCCGCGTACCCGTGCTGGCTATGGTCGCCGAATGCCAACCGACGAGATCACCGCCGCCGCGGCGGGCAGCTGGACCCTGGGTGACCGCACCGTGCACCGCATGGGCTTCGGCTCCATGCGGATCACCGCGAACCCCGACCGCGACCGGGCCGTCGCCCTGCTGCGCCGGGCCGTGGAGCTGGGCGTCAACCACATCGACACGGCCGCGTTCTACGTCTCACCCGGGGGCGTCCTGCGGGTCGGCACCGGCCCGGCCCGCTACGCGACCGAGCTGATCCGCGCGGCGCTCGCCCCGTACCCGGAGGATCTGGTGATCGCCACCAAGGTCGGCTTCGGGTACGACCCGGAGGCGGGCTTCACCGAGGCGCTCACCCCGGCGCAGTTGCGCGCCCAGGTGGAGGAGAACCTGCGTCGGCTCGGCCGCGACCAGCTCGACGTGGTGAACCTGCGCCTCGGTCGCGGACCCGGCCCGGTGCCGCTGGTCGATCGGTTCGGCGCCCTCGCGGAGTTGCGCGACGCCGGGCTGATCCGGCACCTCGGGCTCTCCAACGCCCGGCCCACGCAGTTGGACGAGGTGGCGGGCATCGCGCCGGTGGTCTGCGTGCAGAACAACTACGGGGTGGACGCCTACCGCGAGCAGGACGAGTTCGTCCGGCTCTGCGGTGAGCGGGGCATCGCCTACGTGCCGTTCTTCGCGCTGGCCGGCACCGGCCGGGAGGCGGGCGCGAGCGCCGCGCAGGGCGTGGCCGTCGAGGCGGTGGCCCGCACCCACGGCGTCACCCCGCAGCAGGTACGTCTGGCCTGGACGCTGCACCAGGGCCCACACGTGTTGGCCATCCCCGGCACCACAGACCCGGAGCACCTGGAGCAGAACATTGCGGCCGCAGCCCTACGCCTAACCCCCGAAGACCTAACCAACCTGTCCTGACCCACCCCCACCCCCGCCCCCCACCCGCCCCCGCCCTCCCATGTTGATCATGAGGTTATTGCCATCCCGTCCGGCGTGTCGGGGCGATAACCTCATGATCAACGGGGGCGGGCGGGCGGGGGCGGGCGGGGGCGGGCGGGGCTGGGTGGGGGCCGGGGTGGGCCGGGGTGGGTTAGGCGTTTTGCCAGACTCGGAGGGGGCCTGTTGGGGTGATGCCTGCGCTCAGGGCTGGGGTCAGGTCCGGGGTGGATTCGTAGCCGACAAGTGCTGCTGCGGGCACAGTGGCGCAGACTCCGTGCCAGATGTCCAGAGGGTCGTCGGTGTGGGTGAAAAGGTTGGAGACGCCGTACCGGCCGTCGTTGCCACTGAGCACCGCGCCGCCGGTGAGCACGCCCCGGTCGTCGTGGCGGGCGAGCACCCGTACCCGTGGGTCGGTCAGGAGCGCGAAGCGGAACAGGTCCGCGCCGCCGTGTGCCGCCGCCCAGGCCGCCAACTCGTCGGGGGTGCCGACCGGGGTGAGCGGCGCGTCGACCGGTGGCTTCGCCGGAGGGCGGTGGATCCACTGGGCGTTGAAGAGCACCCGGAACCCGTACCCGGACAGGTCGAGGTCGGCGAAGCTGTCCTTCACCGACGCGCCGGGTCCCGCGTCGATCCGGGCCAGCAGGGCCTCGGCGTCGACGCCCGGCCGCAGGGTGACCGCGTCCGGGTACCACGGTGGCGAGCGGCGGGGGACCGACCAGGCTTCGGCGTCGGTACGGCCGGTCAGCCCGTGGCTGCCGCAGACGATGTCACACCATTCGGCGTTGTTGCGGGCCGCCGCAGCCCGTGCGTCCTTCAGCACGCCCGGCAGCCTAGGCCGCGCCCCGATCGACCTGAGCACGACGGCTCGGGACGGGCGGCGTCGCAGCAGCTCATGGGGCGTAGACCAGGTCCATCGTGTCGGTGTGCCCCGACCAACGCAGGTCGAGGTGCCAGCAACCGGCCTGCGGCATGTCGATGATCGACGGACCTGGACCGCCGGCGACCTCCCGGGTCACCCTGGTGTCGGTGCCGTCCAGTGTCGCGGTGATCACCAGGGTCGCCGGCGACGTCGGGTCGGGTGAAGTCGTGGAGGCTTGGGCCACCCACAGGATCTTGTTGTTCGACCCGTCCTTCCGGTCCAGCCTCAGCGGGTGGGCGAACAGCACCGCCACGATGTCACCTTTGGCGCCGAACACGTGCGGTACCCGGGCGTCCCCGTGGAAACCGGCGTCCGCCCAGTCGGGCAGCGACCCCGTCTCGACCCGCGAACCGCAACCCGCCGTGGCGCTCGCCGTGGTGGCGGTGGCGCCGGTCGGCGCGGCCGGCCCGCCGCTGGCGCTGGCGCTGGTCGGCGTGGCCGACCCGCCGCTGGCCGTGGTCGTGCACCCCGCCAGCAGGACCACCGACGACGCCAGCATCAACCTGCCCCATGCACCCATCTCGCCCCTCCCGGTACGCGGGCCGCGACCCCGGTCTGGAGCAGGCCGGGCGTCGACGACTCGTCGTACCTTCACGACACCGGCCGGGCCCGCCCGGTTCCCTAGCGCAGCGACCGGGCGATCTCGATCGCCTCAGCCTTGGAGAGGGCGCCCTCAAGCCGGTAGCTCACGTCGTCGTCCTCCCAGATCAGGGTGGAGGCGGCCAGCCGGGCGGTCTCTTCGCGGACCTGCCCGGCCCGGTCCACGTACGACAGCACGTGCGGGCGGTCGACCCACACGGCGAAGTCCCCGTTGACCTGGACCCAGTCCACCCCGGGCGGGGTGGCCTCCTTGTGGAAGGCCAGATTGAGGCCGCCGTCGAACGCGTCGACGCGCAGCGCACCCCCGTCGTAGAGCAGCGTCGCGACCCGGTAGCTGCCCGTGGGGTCGGGGTCGGCGACCAGCACCCGCTCGGGCGGACCCAGCTTCGCCGGTAGGCGGATCGGGAACCGTACCGACCGTTGGGCCTCGTCCAGGGCGATGGACCGCTGGCTGGGCAAGGGCGACGGACTGTCGCCGGGCAGCGTCCGGGCGGGCGTGGTGGCGATGCTGACACCGGCGAAGCGCAGCAGCCCTGTGACAGCGTCGGCGACGGCCGCACGGGTCGGCGGCACCACCGCCACGACGGCCGCGACGAGCGCCGCCGCGGCGAGCCGACGCCACCGGTGTGCCGGCCTGCTGAGCCGTACGCGCACGCCTGCGGTCACGTCGGGCGGGTCGGGTGTCTCCAGCCAGGTGGACAGGTCGCGCAGTTCCCGTTCGAGGTCACCCATACCGGACCTCCTCGTGGTCGAGCAGGCCGCGAAGCTTCGTCAGGGCCCGAGACGTACGCGACTTCACCGTGCCGCGGGGCCAGCCCAGCGCCGCCACCGTCTCCTCCTCGGTGAGATCGAGGAAGAACCGGCAGACGATCACCTCGCGATCGCGTACCGGCAGTTGACGCAGGGCCTCGACCAGCGCGGTGCGGCGCTCCCCGGCGAGAACCGCGCTGACCGCCCCGTCCTCGGCGATCTCCGACGTCGGGTTCGCCGCGGCGGCCCGCAGGACGAGCCCGTCGCGCCGGCCACGGGAGCGGTGCAGGTTGCGGGTCTCGTTGGCGACGATCGCGAGCAGCCAGGACCGGAACGACGACTCGCCCCGATAACGGGACAGCTTGCGGTACGCCTTCACGAACGCCTCCTGGGTGACGTCCTCGGAGTCCGAGCCCGCGCCGAGCAGCACCGCCGTCCGGTACGCGGACGCGGTGTGCCGGGCGACCAGGAGGTCGTACGCCTCCAGGTCACCTGCCCGAGCGCGGGTGACGAGTGCGTCGTCGTCCAGGGCGAACCTCCGTTCCGGTCACAACCCATGACACCGCTCACGCGCTGCCGGTTCCAACTCCGGGTTCTCGAAAAGTGGCTCAGCTGTCTCCCACCCGGCGTGCAGCGTATTGCCAGGAATCGGTGCTGCACTGGAGGGCGTCGAGGAGAGGGGCTGGTCATGAGCTGGTTCAACCGCCGGTCACGGGGTGCCGAGGCGACCCCGACGAAGCTGGACCGCGAGGCGACCCGCGACGATCTCGCCGCGCTGGAGTCGTTCGTCGCCTCTCGGCGGGGGGTGGAGTTCTACCTGGAGCCGGAGACGACCGCGACGGACACCACCGTGGTGGCGATCGCCCACGACGGCGAGTGGATCCGTCGCCGTACCGGCACGCCACGCGCGGCGGGGGCCATCGCCCGCAAGCACGCGGTGCCGCTGTACGAGGCGGCCCGCACCGGCTACCCGGAACGGATGCGGACCTGGAGCCGAGCCCACCCGGAACGCCACGCCCGCTGAGCCCCGCGGCAGCGGATCATGGCGAGCGGCGCAGTCGCCCGTTCCGTCAGGATGCCCGGCTAGACCGGGGATGTTCCTGCACGCCCATCGGGTTCCGCACGTGCGAGTGATCGCTGAACACCTCCGCGTCTACGGCATCAGCTTCAAGGGAGTCACACAGACAGTCGGCTCCCTCCGCAGGGTCACGCCGCCACCGGCCAATCAGCTCGTCGTCTCGTGCATCAGGCAACCCCGCGCGCCGATATTTCCGCAGGTCAATGTGGTGAGCATGGCGGGGCGGTGCCGGGGTCTGCGTTGACCGGCGGCGCGAGGGTGTGGCAGCATTCGCGGCCTGACGGCAGTGAAGGAAGTCGGTGCGAATCCGACGCGGTCCCGCCACTGTCACCGGGGAGCGATCCCCCCTCGTGAGTCACGGCCGTGTGTCTGCGGTTGGAAGGCCGGGGGAAGAGCGTCGATCCGGAAGCCAGGATACTTCGGCCGTCGGGACGTACCCCAGGGCGTGGACACCCGAGGAGGACCCGATGACGCAGGGCGTCTCATTCATCGACCGATATCGTCGTGGCTCGTGCGGCTGCCGTGCCGTCGCCACGATCGGCAGCATCGTCGGCCCACCGGCTCCCGGGCGCGATCTCTCCGCTCACCGCTGAGTCCGTACCGCACCGCCCGTCGTCTCCGGCCCTGCGCCGCTGACCAGGCCGAACCCTGCGCCCATCCCTCATGCCGGGTCGCTCCCGCGAGCGCCTCGACGTCACTGTCCGGAGCCTGCCGTGCGCATCCTGTTGCTCTCCACCGCCGACACCGACCTGCTGGCCGCCCGCGCCAGCGGTGCCGACTACCGGCTGGCCAACCCCGCCCGGGTCGCCGCCGACGAGGTGCCCGCCCTGCTCGACGGGGTCGCCCTCGTCGTCGTACGCCTCCTTGGCGGTCGGCAGGCGTGGCCGGACGGCCTCGCCACCGTGCTCGACAGCGGCATCCCGACGGCCGTGCTCGGCGGCGAGGCACTACCCGACGCGGAGCTGATGGCCATCTCCACCGTGCCGTCCGGGGTCGTCACCCAGGCGCTGGCGTACCTGGTCGAGGGTGGCCCGGACAACCTCGGGCAAATGGCCCGGTTCCTGTCCGACACGGTGCTGCTCACCGGCGAGGGGTTCGCCCCACCCGCACCGACTCCGGCGTACGGCGTGCACCGCGAGTACCCCACCAATCCGGAACAGCCCACCGTGGGGATCGTCTTCTACCGGGCGCACGCGTTGGCCGGCAACACCGATTTCGTCGACGTGCTGGCCGAGGCGGTGCGGACGGCCGGCGGCAACCCGCTGCCGATCTTCTGCGGCTCGCTGCGCGGGCTGACCGCGACCGCCGGTCCGCTCGGGCTCTTCGCCCGCTGCGACGCGCTGCTGGTCACCGTGCTCGCGGCCGGCGGCGCGGTCGCCGCGGACGCCTCCGGAGGCGGCGACGAGGACGCCTGGGACGTCGGCGCACTGGCCGCCCTGGAGGTGCCGATCATCCAGGCGCTCTGCCTGACCAGCACCCGTGAGCAGTGGGCCGGCAGCGACGCCGGACTGTCCCCGTTGGACGCGGCGATGCAGGTGGCCATCCCCGAGTTCGACGGCCGGATCATCACCGTGCCGTTCTCGTTCAAGCAGATCGACCCGGACGGCCTCTCGGTCTACGCCGCCGACCCCGAGCGGGCCGCCCGGGTCGCCGGCATCGCGGTGCGCCACGCCCGGCTGCGGTACCTGCCGAACCACGACAAGCGGGTCGCCGTGGTGCTCAGTTCGTACCCCACCAAGCACTCCCGGGTCGGCAACGCCGTCGGGCTGGACACCCCGGTCTCGGCGGTCCGGTTGTTCGCCGCGCTGGCCGAGGACGGCTATGACCTGGGCGCCGCGCCGCCGCCCACCGACGGGGACGCGTTGATCCACGCGCTGATCGCCGCCGGTGGTCACGACGTGGAATGGCTCACCCCGGAACAGTTGGCCGGCGCCGAGGCCCGGATTGCGGGGCAGACCTACCGACGCTGGTTCGACCAGGTCCCGGCCGAGCTGCGCGAGCGGATGCGCGAACACTGGGGTGAGCCGCCCGGCGAGCTCTACACCGAGGGCGGCGACATCGTGCTCGCCGGGCTGCGTTTCGGCAACGTGGTGCTGCTGATCCAGCCGCCACGCGGTTTCGGGGAGAACCCGATCGCCATCTACCACGACCCGGACCTGCCGCCCAGCCACCACTACCTGGCCGCGTACCGCTGGTTGGCCGCGCCCGTCGCCGACGGCGGCTTCGGCGCGGACGCCGTGGTGCACCTGGGCAAGCACGGCACCCTGGAGTGGCTGCCCGGCAAGGGCCTCGGCCTGGCCGCCGACTGCGCACCCGACGCCGTCCTCGGCGACCTGCCGCTGGTCTACCCGTTCATCGTCAACGACCCCGGCGAGGGCACCCAGGCCAAACGGCGGGCACACGCCGTGGTGATCGACCACCTGGTGCCGCCGATGGCGCGCGCCGAAACCTACGGCGACCTGGCCAAGCTGGAGCAACTGCTCGACGAGTACGCCACCGTGCAGGCGCTCGACCCGGCCAAGGTGCCCACCGTGCGGGCGCAGATCTGGGACCTGGTGCGTGCCGCCGAACTGCACCACGACCTGCACGCCGAGGCGATGCCCCACGCCGACGACTTCGACGACTTCGTGCTGCACCTCGACGGGTACCTCTGCGAGGTCAAGGACGTGCAGATCCGCGACGGTCTGCACATTCTCGCCGACGCGCCCACCGGTGAGCCGCGGGTCAACCTGGTCCTCGCGGTGCTGCGCGCGCCACAGGTCTGGGGCGGCGCCCGTGCCCTGCCCGGTCTGCGCCAGGCCCTCGCCGGCGCGTACTCCCTCGACGAGCAGGCGTTGCTCGCGTCACCGGGACAACGACTGGCGTTGCCCACCGCGTTGACCGACGTGGTGGACGGTCCGGCCGGCACCGCCGCCGACGCCGTCGACCTGATCGAGGCACTCGCCCGGCGGTTGGTCCTCGGCATGGAGACGCTCGGCTGGAACACCGACGCCGTCGACACGGTGGTCGAGGAGGTGACCGGCCAGCGGGTCCCGGACGTCGCCGCGGTGCTGCACTTCGCCGCCACCGAGCTGGTGCCCCGACTGGACCGGACCACCGACGAGTTGACCCACACCCTCGGCGCGCTCGACGGCCGGTTCGTGCCACCCGGCCCGTCCGGCTCACCCACCCGTGGCCTGGTCAATGTGCTGCCCACCGGCCGTAACTTCTACTCCGTCGACCCGAAGGCCATTCCCAGCCGCAACGCCTGGGACGTCGGAGTGGCCCTCGCCGACTCCCTGCTGGCCCGGCACCTCGCCGACACCGGCGCGTACCCCCGCTCGGTGGGGTTGACCGTGTGGGGCACGAGTGCCATGCGGACCCAGGGCGACGACATCGCCGAGGTGCTCGCGCTGTTGGGCTGCCGTCCCGTCTGGGACGACCGGTCCCGGCGGGTCACCGGCATCGAGGTGGTGTCGACCGCCGAGCTGGGCCGGCCCCGCGTCGACGTCACCGTGCGCATCTCCGGGTTCTTCCGCGACGCGTTCCCGCACGTCGTGGCGCTGCTCGACGACGCCGTCCGGCGGGTCGCCGCCCTGGACGAACCGGACGAGGAGAACTACCTGCGGGCGCATGTCGCCGCCGACCTCGCCGAGCACGGCGACGAGCGACGGGCCACCGCGCGGATCTTCGGGTCGAAGCCCGGAGCGTACGGCGCGGGCCTGCTGCCCCTGATCGACGCCCGGACCTGGCGCAGCGACGCCGACCTGGCCGAGGTGTACGCGGTGTGGGGCGGCTACGCCTACGGCCAGGGCCTGGACGGGCGGGAGGCACGCGCCGACATGGAACGCTCCTTCGCCCGGATCGCCGTGGCGGTGAAGAACCAGGACACCCGCGAGCACGACATCGTCGACTCCGACGACTACTTCCAGTACCACGGCGGGATGGTGGCGATGGTCCGTCACCTCACCGGCACCTCGCCACAGGCGTACGTGGGTGACTCGGCGATGCCGCACGACGTGCGTACCCGCACCCTGGGCGAGGAGACCCGGCGGGTGTTCCGCGCCCGGGTGGTCAACCCGAAGTGGATCGCCGCGATGCGCCGGCACGGCTACAAGGGCGCGTTCGAGCTGGCCGCCACCGTGGACTACCTGTTCGGCTACGACGCCACCGCGGGCGTAGTCGACGACTGGATGTACGAGCACCTGGCCGCCGCGTACCTATTCGACGAGACGACCCGGGAGTTCCTGGAGCAGTCCAACCCGTGGGCGCTGCGTGGCATCACCGAGCGGCTGTTGGAGGCCGCCGACCGGGGGCTGTGGGCCAAACCCGAGCCGGCCACCCTGGACCGGCTGCGCGACACGTACCTGGCCAGTGAGGGCGACCTGGAGGACCGGGCGTGAGCGCGAGGAGTGAGCCGGGTTTGCGAGCCCCGCAGTCGCGATCCAAGGAGGCAGCGTGAGCGCGAGGAGTGAGCCGGGTTTGCGAGCCCCGCAGTCGCGATCCAAGGAGGCACAGTGACCACGTATCCGTTCAGTGCCGTGCTCGGCATGGCCGACATGCGACTGGCGTTGCTGCTCAACGCGGTCTCCCCGGCGATCGGCGGGGTGTTGGTGCGTGGCGAGAAGGGGACTGCCAAGTCCACTGCGGTGCGGGCTCTCGCCGCGTTGCTGCCTCCGGTCCGTCGGGTCGCCGGCTGCCGTTTTGGTTGTGACCCGGCCGATCCCGACCCGGCCTGCCCGGATGGCCCGCACCCGGTCGGTGCCGCTGCCGAGACTCACCCCGCCCGGCTGGTGGAGTTGCCGGTCGGTGCCGCCGAGGACCGGGTGGTCGGCTCACTGGATCTGGAGAAGGCCCTCGGCGAGGGTGTCCGCGCCTTCGAGCCGGGTCTGCTCGCCGCCGCGCATCGGGGTGTCCTCTATGTCGACGAGGTCAACCTGTTGCACGACCACCTCGTCGACCTGCTACTCGATGCGGCGGCGATGGGCCGCAGCCACGTCGAGCGGGAAGGCGTCTCGGTCAGCCATGCCGCCCGGTTCCTGCTGGTGGGCACGATGAACCCGGAGGAGGGGGAGTTGCGCCCGCAGTTGCTCGACCGGTTCGGGCTCACCGTCGAGGTGGGCGCCAGCCGTGACCCGGAGGTCCGGGTCGAGGTGGTCCGTCGCCGGCTCGCCGCCGATGCCGACCCGGCCGGCTTTGCCGCCCGTTGGGCCGACGCCGACGCGGAGGTCGCCCGCCAGGTGGCCGCCGCACGCCGTCGGCTTCCCGGGGTACGACTTCCGGACGCGGCGTTGCGGCAGATCGCCGAGGTGTGCGCCGCGTTCGACGTGGACGGTATGCGCGCCGACATCGTCACCGCCCGTACCGCGTTGGCGCACGCCGCCTGGCATGGCCGGGACCGGGTCACCATCGACGACGTCCGGGTGGCGGCTCGGCTGGCCCTGCCGCACCGTCGGCGCCGCGACCCGTTCGACACCCCCGGGTTGGACGACAAGCGCCTCGACGAGGCGTTGCAACGTGCCCAGGACGCGCACCCGGACGACCCGGACGACAGCGGCCCGGACGACCGTGGCCCCGATGGCGGTGGCCCCGATGGCGGTGGCCCGGACGATCGTGGCCCCGACGACACCGGTCCGGCGGGCGGTGAGGGCTCGCAGGGTGGTGACGGCAGTGGCTCCGACGGGGTCGACCAGGGTGGACCGGGTTCGGCCGGGCACCCGGCCCGTGACGGCGCTGGCCCGGACGGGCACGTCGAGGGGCCGAACGGGGCGGACGACAGTGGACGGCCGCAGCACCCGACAGACGACCGGGGTGGGCCCGGTCAGCACGCGGGGGCGGCCGGCGGTCGAGCTGCGGCCCGCGTCGACGAGGACTCGACCCGTGGGCGGGGCAGCGGCGGAGAAGCTCAGCCGGTGGCCGTACCCCGGGGTGGGCTGAAGGCGCGGGTGCTCACCGCGCCCGGGGTGGGTGACGGGGTGCCCGGCCGGCGCTCGCGTGCCCGCACCGGCCGGGGGCGCACCGCCGGGGCCCGGGTGCCGACGGGTCGGGTCGGGGCGTTGCACCTGCCGGCGACGGTCCGTGCCGCCGCGCCGCACCAGACCTCCCGGGGGCGGCTGACCGGCCCGCTGCGGTTACGCCCGGACGACGTGCGCGAGGCGGTCCGGGAGGGGCGCGAGGGAAACCTGGTGCTGTTCGTGGTGGACGCGAGCGGCTCGATGGGTGCCCGGCAGCGGATGACCGCCGTGAAGGACGCGGTGCTCGCTCTGCTCACCGACGCCTACCAGCGGCGGGACAAGGTCGCGGTGATCGCCTTCCGGGGTGCCGGCGCTCGGACGTTGCTGCCGGCCACCTCGTCGGTGCTGGCCGCCTCGACCCGGCTGGCCGAGTTGCCCACCGGTGGGCGTACGCCGTTGGCGGAGGGGCTGCTCGCGGCCGCCGACCTGCTGCGGGTGGAGCGGTTGCGTGACCCGAAGCGCCGCCCCCTGGTTCTCATCGTCACCGACGGCCGGGCTACCGCGGGCACCCGCCCGCTGGACCGCTCCGCGGGAGCGGCAGCGGTCCTGGCGGCAACCGGAGCCGCCTGCGTGGTCATCGACTGCGAATCCGGCCCGGTACGCCTGCACCTGGCAGGTCGCCTGGCAACCCAGCTGACTGCCCCACTACACCCCCTGACAGCCCTGACCCACCCCAGCCCCCACTCGCGCGATCTTGCACTTCCGGTCGCGGCACAGAGGACGTAATGCACGTATCGCAGACCGAAAGATCGCGGGAGGAATGGGCGTGGGCGTGACGAGCAGGGGAGATTGCTGATGCCGCAGGGACAGCCGACCAACGTGCCCGCCGACGGGTTGACCACCCGGCAACGGCGGCACCGGCCACTGCTGATCGTCCACACCGGACAAATGAAGGGGAAGTCGACAGCCGCCTTCGGGTTGGCGTTGCGGGCCTGGACGGCCGGCCTGCCGGTCGGGGTGTTCCAGTTCGTCAAGAGCGCCAAGTGGCGGGTGGGGGAGGAGAACGCCTTCCGCGCGCTCGGCGAGGTGCACGAGCGCACCGGTCAGGGCGCACCGGTGGCCTGGCACAAGATGGGCGAGGGCTGGTCCTGGATCCAGCGCGGCGGCGACGCCGACCACGCCGCCGACGCCCTGGAGGGCTGGCGGCAGATCCAGCGTGACCTCGCCGCCGAGCGCTACGGGCTGTACGTGCTGGACGAGTTCACCTACCCGATGAAGTGGGGCTGGGTGGACGTCGACGAGGTGGTGGCCACCCTGGCCGACCGGCCCGGCTTCCAGCACGTGGTCATCACCGGCCGCGACGCCGACCCGCGTCTGGTCGCCGCCGCCGACCTGGTGGCCGAGCTGACCAAGGTCAAGCACCCGATGGACGCCGGCCAGAAGGGCCAGAAGGGCATCGAGTGGTGAACGTCCCCACCGAACCGTGGCCGCTGCCTCGGGTGGTCGTCGCCGCCCCGGCCAGTGGTCACGGCAAGACGACCGTGGCCACCGGGCTGCTCGCCGCGCTGCGCCGTCGCGGCCTGACGGTCAGCCCGCACAAGGTCGGCCCGGACTACATCGACCCCGGCTACCACGCCCTCGCCGCCGGCCGGGCTGGCCGCAACCTCGACCCGTTCCTGGTCGGGGCCGAGCGGATCGCCCCGCTGCTGCGGCACGGCGCGAGTGTGCCCACGCCCGCCGACATCGCCGTGGTGGAGGGCGTCATGGGTCTGCACGACGGCGCGGTCGGCCGCCGCGACTACGCCTCCACCGCGCACGTCGCCCGGCTCATCGAGGCGCCGGTGCTGCTGGTGCTGGACACCACCGCCCAGGGTCGTTCGGCCGCCGCGCTGACGCTGGGCATGGCCGCGTTCGACCCGGCCGTGCGCATCGGCGGGGTGATCCTCAACCGGGTCGGCTCACCCCGACACGAGACGCTGCTGCGCGACGCCCTGGCCGAGGTGGGCGTGCCGGTGCTCGGGGCCGTCACCCGCGCCGCCGAGGTCGCCGCCCCGGCCCGGCACCTCGGGTTGGTGCCGGTCGCCGAGCGGGCACCCGAGTCCCTCGCCATCGTCACCGCGCTCGCCGAGCTGGTCGAGGCCACCGTGGACCTCGACGCGGTGCTCGACCTGGCCCGTACCGCCCCGGCACTGACCACCCCGGCCTGGGACCCGGTCGCCGCCGTCGGCGGGCCGGCCGGCGCCGAGCGGCCGCTGGTCGCGCTCGCCGGTGGTCCGGCTTTCACCTTCTCGTACGCGGAGACCGCCGAACTGCTCGCCGCGGCCGGCGCCGACGTGGTCACCGTCGACCCGCTGCGCGACCCGGCGCTGCCCGCCGGCACGCGCGCGGTGGTGATCGGCGGCGGCTTCCCCGAGGCGTACGCCGAGGCGCTCGCCGGCAACGCCGCACTCCGCGCCGAGCTGGCCGACTTCGACGGGCCGATCGTGGCCGAGTGCGCCGGGCTGCTCTACCTCGGACGGTCCCTGGACGAGGTGCCGATGTGCGGGCGGCTGGACCTGAGCGCCCGGATGACCGGCCGGCTCACCCTCGGCTACCGCGAGGCGGTGGCCGTCAGCGACTCCCCGGTGGCCCGCGCCGGCGAGGGCGTACGCGGCCACGAGTTCCACCGCACGACCACCGACCCGCAGCACGGCGAGGCGCCGGCGTGGCGCTGGGACGACGCGGAGCACGGCTTCGTCGCCGGCCGGGTGCACGCCTCCTACCTGCACACCCACTGGGCCGGTCACCCCGCCGCCGCCCGCCGGCTGGTCGAGGCGTGCCGATGAGCGCCGACGATCGCTCCGCCGCCGGAGTGCACGCCGGGTCGGCCGACGCCACGCTGACCGGGGTGGGCGTCGGCCCGGGCGACCCGGAACTGCTCACCGTCAAGGCGGTGCGGGTCCTGGGCGAGGCCGACGTGGTCTTCGTACCCGTGATGGCGGACCGGGTCGAGCCCACCGCGACCGCCGGTCCGACACCGCCGGGCGGGGACGCCGGGCGGGCCGAGCGGACCGTGCGGTCCTACGTCGCGGCGAACCGCCTGCGCAGGCTGCCGTTCGCCCTGGACGACCGGGGTGGGGTGACCGCCCGCCGCGCGGCGGCCTGGGACGACGCGGCCCGGGTGGTGGTCGAGGCGATCGACGCGGGCGCGCGGTCGTTGGCGTTCGCCACCATCGGCGACCCCAACGTCTACTCCACCTTCGGCTACCTCGCGCAGAGCGTCCGGGCGCTGCGCCCGGCGGTGCGGGTGGCGACCGTGCCCGGCGTCACCGCCATGCAGGAGTTGGCGGCGCGCAGCGGCACCCCGCTCTGCGAGGGACGGGAGCCGCTGACCCTGCTGCCCGCCACCGCGGGCCTGGCGCTGTTCGCCGACGCCCTCGCCGGGCCGGGCACCGTGGTCGCCTACAAGGGCTGGCGGCGGCACCCGGAGCTGCTCGCCGAGCTGCGCCGACAGGGCCGGCTCGCCGACGCGGTGCTCGGGAGCAGCCTGGGGCTGCCCGGCGAACGCATCGGCCCGGTCGACGACACCACGCACGACCTGCCGTACCTGTCGACACTGCTGGTCCCGGCCCGCCGCGACCACCGAGGAGGAAAACTGTGACAAGCGACGGCAAGGTGTGGTTCGTCGGAGCCGGCCCCGGTGCGGCGGACCTGCTGACCCTGCGGGCCGCCCGGGTGATCGCCGAGGCGGACATCGTGATCTGGGCGGCCAGCCTGGTGCACGCCGACGTGCTGGAGCACGCCCGCTCCGGCGCGGAGATCGTCGACTCGTCGCAGCTGCCCATCGAGGGCGTGCTGCCGCTCTACGAGCGGGCCGCCGAGCAGGGGCTGACCGTGGCCCGGATCCACTCCGGTGACCCGGCGCTGTGGGGCGCGGTGCAGGAGCAACTGGACCTGTGCCGGGCGCTCGGCCTGGCCGTCGAGATCGTGCCGGGGGTCTCCTCGTTCACCGCCGTCGCGGCGATCGTCGGACGGGAGCTGACCGTGCCCGAGGTGGCCCAGTCGGTGATCCTCACCCGCCTCGAAGGCGGCAAGACCCCGATGCCGCCCGGTGAGCGGGTCCGCGACTTCGCCCGGCACGGCACCACCATGGCGCTGTTCCTCTCCGCCGCCCGCTCGGGGCAGGTGCAGGTCGAGCTGCTGGCCGGCGGCTACCCGGAGGACACCCCGGCCATCGTGGCGTACCAGGCGACCTGGCCGGACGAGCTGGTGGTGCGCTGCACGATCGGCACCCTGGAGGCGACGGTCAAGCAGCACAAGCTGTGGAAGCACACCCTGTTCCTGGTCGGGCCGGCGCTCGCCGCCGAGGGCACCCGCTCGCACCTCTACCACCCCGGGCACTTCCACACCTTCCGCCGCGCCGAGCCGGCCGCCCGCGCCGAGCTGCGCCGCCAGGCCGGCGCCCGCACCGGGGGGACAGCCACCCCGGGGCACACACCATGACGTACGCCGAGCCGCCGCTGCGCGAGCCGGACCTGCCGCGAACCGCGAAGGTCCGGCCCACCGCGCTGCGTACCGGCTGGACCACCGGCGCCTGCGCGACCGCGGCGGCCAAGGCCGCGGTCACCGCGCTGGTCACCGGCACGACCCAACAGGAGGTGGAGATCGGGCTGCCCGCCGGACGCCGGGTGCGTTTCCCGGTCGAACGCTGCGAGGTGACCGGCACCCCGCCGGCCCGCGCCGAGGCGGTCGTGGTCAAGGACGCCGGGGACGACCCGGACGTCACCCACGGGGCCGAGCTGACCGCCACCGTGGACTGGACCGACGTCCCCGGGCTGCGGCTCGCCGGCGGTGCCGGTGTCGGCATGGTCACCAAGCCCGGCCTCGGGCTCACCGTCGGCGGCCCCGCGATCAACGACACCCCGCGCCGGATGATCGACGAGGCGGTGGCCGAGGTGGTCGACCTCACCGAAGTCGGCGTACGCGTGGTGATCAGCGTGCCCCGGGGCGAGATCATGGCCCGCAAGACCACCAACCGGCGGCTCGGCATCCTGGGCGGGATCTCGATTCTCGGCACCACCGGGATCGTCCGTCCCTTCTCCACCGCCTCCTGGCGGGCCAGCGTCGTCCAGGCCGTGCACGTGATGGCCGCCCAGGGGGAGCGGACCGTGGTGCTCTGCACCGGCGGGCGAACCGAGCGGGCCGCCCGCGCGCTCCTGCCCGACCTTCCCGAGGTCTGCTTCGTCGAGGTCGGCGACTTCACCGGTGCCGCGGTGACCGCCGCCGTGGGCGACGGCATGACCGGCGTCGTCTTCGTCGGCATGGCCGGCAAACTGGCCAAACTCGCCGCCGGAGTGCTGATGACCCACTACACCCGCTCCATGGTGGACCTGTCCCTGCTCGGCGCGGTGACCGCCGAAGCCGGTGGCGACCCGGCGCTCGTCGACGCCGTGACCGAGGCGAACACCGGGCGGCACGCGTACGAGCTGTGGGAGGCGGCCGGACTGCTCGGCCCGGCCGGCGACCTGCTCTGCCAACGGGTACGCCAGGTGCTGCGACGCTTCGCCGGGCCGACGGTCACCGTGGACGTGGCGATGGTCGACTTCGCCGGAGCGCACGTCGTTGCCTCGTCCGGCCGGTGGCCGCGGTGACCCGCGTGGACCCGGTGACCCGGGTGCCGTCCCCGGTGACCGTGGTCGGTCTGGACGCCGCGGGCGCCCCGCCACACCCCGCTCTCGCTCCGGTGCTGGCCGCTGCCGGGCTGGTGGTCGGGGCCGCCCGGCACCTGACCGCGGTGCCCGTACCGGCCGGTGCCGACACCGTCACCCTCGGGCCGCTCGCCCCGGCCCTGCACCGGCTGGCCGAGGCGGTCGCCGCCGGGGTGCCGGCCGTGGTGCTGGCCAGCGGGGACCCCGGGTTCTTCGGCATCGTCCGGCGGCTGCGCGCGGCCGGGCTGCCACTGCGGGTGGTGCCAGCGGTGTCCAGTGTGGCCGCCGCCTTCGCCCGCGCGGGGCTGCCCTGGGACGGCGCCGCCGTGGTCACCGCGCACGGGCGCGACCCGCGACCGGCCCTGAACGCCTGCCGGGCACTGCCGCTGGTCGCGGTGCTCACCGCACCCGGCGCCGGTGCGGCCGAGTTGGGCGCCGGCCTGGCCGGCTGGTCCCGCCGCCTGCTGGTCGCCGAGCACCTGGGCACCGACGCCGAACGGATCCGCGAGGTGACCCCCGAGCAGGCCGCCGCGCAGACCTGGTCCGACCCGCACGTCCTGCTCAGCCTCGCCACACCTGACGCCGCCGAATCCGCACCCGACGCCACTGGATCGGCACCCGACGCTGCGGACCCCGCACCCGACGCCGCCGAATCCGCACCCGACCCCGCACCTCTGGTCGCGGCCGGTGGCATGCGGTCGGACAACCAGCCGGCTGCCGCTCCGGTCGGCGGTTGGGCGTTGCCGGAGACCCGGTACGCCCACCGCGACTCCATGATCACCAAGTCGGAGGTGCGGGCCCTCGTCGTCGCCCGACTGCGCCCCCGGCTCGGTCGGCTGGTGTGGGACGTCGGCGCGGGCAGCGGCTCGGTCGGCATCGAGTGCGCGCTGCTCGGCGCGGCCGTGGTCGCCGTCGAACAGGACCCGCAGGCTGGCGCGACCATCCGGGCCAACGCCACCGCGCACGCCGTAACCGTCCGACTCGTTACCGGCCCAGCCCCGCAGGCGCTGGCCGGCCTGCCCGAGCCGGACGCGGTCTTCGTCGGCGGTGGCGGTGCCGAGGTCCTCGCCGCCGTGGTGGCCCGCCAGCCCGAACGGGTGGTGCTCACCCTGGCCGCACTCGACCGGGTCGCACCGGCCGTGGGCCTCCTGCGCACCGCCGGCTACACGGTCGAGGGCAGCCAACTCTCCGCCGCCCGCCTCGCCGACCTGCCCGGTGGGTCGATCCGCCTCGCGGCCACCAACCCGGTGGTCGTCCTCACCGGGGAGCGCCCGTGAACGACCAGAACCCGCCCGCTCGCATCGGACTGGTGGCGGCCACCGCCGCCGGCCGACGGCACGCGGACACCATCGCCGCCGCCTGGCCGCACGCCCGGCCGGTGGAGGGGGAGACCGTGGCCGACGCGCTGCGGACCGCCTGGGCGGAGTGTGACGCCGTGGTCGCGTTCCTGGCCACCGGTGCCGTGGTGCGGATCCTCGCGCCGCTGCTCGGCGACAAGCACAGCGACCCGGCCGTGGTGGTCGTCGACGAGGCGGCCCGGCACGCCGTGGCGCTGCTCGGCGGGCACGCCGGCGGCGGCAACGACCTCGCCGAACAGATCGGCGCGGTACTGGACGCCCGACCGGTGATCACCACCGCCACCGACGCGGTCGGCCTGCCGGGGCTGGACACCCTCGGCTGGCCCGTGCAGGGCGCGGTCGCCGCGGTGTCCCGGGCCATCCTGGACGGCGAGCCGGTCCAGCTGATCGCCGACGCAGACTGGCCGTTGCCCGCCCTGCCCCCGAACGTCCACCCCCAACCCGCCGCTACCGACAGCGCCGCCACCGACAGCGGCGCCGGGTCCGCCGCCACCCCCGAGCCCGCCGCCGACCGCGGCGCCGAGCAGGGCAGTGGGTACCGGCTGCTGGTCACCGACCGGGTGGTGCCGCTGGACGGGCGGACCGCCGTGCTCCGGCCCCCGTCGCTGGTCGCCGGCGTGGGCGCGAGTCGGGGCGTACCCGCCGCCGAGGTGACCGAGCTGCTGCACCGGGTGCTGGCCGACGCCGGCCTCAGCCCGGCGAGCCTGCGCTGCCTGGCCAGCGCCGACGTCAAGGCCGACGAGGCGGGCATCCTCAGCACCGCCGACGCGATCGGCGTACCCCTGGTGACCTGGCCGGCGACGCGGCTGGCCACGGTCGACGTGCCGCACCCCAGCGAGGTGGTCCGCGCCGCGGTCGGCACGCCGAGCGTGGCGGAGGCCGCGGCGCTGCTCGGCCCGGCGGGCCGACCGGGCGACGCCACCCTGCTGGTGGGAAAGACCGCGACGGCGATGGCCACCGTGGCGGTGGCCCGCCACGCGCCGCGCGGCCGGCTGGCCATCGTCGGGCTCGGACCGGGCGCCGCCGACCTGCGCACCCCCCGCGCGGTCACCGAGCTGCGTCGCGCCGCCGTGGTGGTCGGCCTCGACCAGTACCTCGACCAGGTCCGCGACCTGCTCCGCCCGGGAACCCGGGTGCTCTCCAGCGGACTGGGCGCGGAGGAGGCGCGGGCCCGCGCCGCCGTCGCCGAGGCCGTCGCCGGCCGGGCGGTC